>NZ_MUBM01000333.1 GCF_002154505.1 Streptomyces carpinensis
GCGGACCTTAAACGCCAAGCTCAGTGGTTGCGCGGGAACCCGAGGTCGACGCCCGCCGGGGCCTCCGACGGGTCCGGCCAGCGGGTGGTGACCACCTTGCCGCGGGTGTAGAAGTGGGTGCCGTCGTTGCCGTAGATGTGGTGGTCGCCGAAGAGCGAGTCCTTCCAGCCGCCGAAGGAGTGGTAGCCCACCGGCACCGGGATCGGCACGTTGACGCCGACCATGCCGGCCTCGATCTCCAGCTGGAAGCGGCGGGCGGCGCCACCGTCACGGGTGAAGATGGCGGTGCCGTTGCCGAAGGGCGACTCGTTGATGAGCGCCACACCGTCCTCGTAGGTGTCCACGCGCAGCACGCACAGCACCGGCCCGAAGATCTCGTCCTGGTACGCCTTGGCGCTGGTCGGCACCCGGTCGAGCAGCGACAGGCCGATCCAGTGGCCGTCCTCGTAGCCCTCCACGGTGTAGCCGGTGCCGTCCAGGACCACCTCGGCGCCCTCGGAGGCCGCGTTCTCCACGTAGGACGCCACCTTGTCGCGGTGCGCCCTGGTGATGAGCGGGCCCATCTCGGAGGCCGGGTCGTTGCCCGGGCCGATCTTGATCTTCTCGGCGCGCTCGCGGATCTTCTCCACCAGCTCGTCGCCGATCGAGCCGACCGCGACGACGGCCGAGATGGCCATGCAGCGCTCGCCCGCCGAGCCGTAGGCCGCGGAGACGGCGGCGTCGGCCGCAGCGTCCAGGTCCGCGTCCGGCAGGACCAGCATGTGGTTCTTGGCGCCGCCGAGCGCCTGCACCCGCTTGCCGTTGGCGGCGGCGGTGGTGTGGATGTAACGGGCGATCGGGGTGGAGCCGACGAAGGAGACCGCCTTGACGTCCGGGTGCTCCAGGAGGCGGTCGACGGCCACCTTGTCACCGTGGACGACGTTGAAGACGCCGTCCGGCAGGCCCGCCTCGGCCAGCAGCTCGGCGATCCTGAGCGACGCCGACGGGTCCTTCTCGCTCGGCTTCAGCACGAAGGTGTTGCCGCAGGCGATGGCGATCGGGAACATCCACATCGGGACCATCGCCGGGAAGTTGAACGGGGTGATGCCCGCGACGACGCCGAGCGGCTGCCGGATCGACGCCACGTCCACGCGCGTCGCGACCTGGGTGGACAGCTCGCCCTTGAGCTGCACGTTGATGCCGCAGGCCAGGTCGACGATCTCCAGGCCGCGGGCGACCTCGCCGAGCGCGTCGGAGTGCACCTTGCCGTGCTCGGCGGTGATCAGCTCGGCGATCTCCTCGCGGTGGGCGTCCAGCAGCGCGCGGAACCTGAACAGGATCGAGGTCCGCTGGGCCAGCGAGGACTGGCCCCAGGTCAGGTACGCGTCCTTGGCGGCGGCGACCGCGGCGTCCACCTCCTCCACGGAGGCGAACGCGACCTTCGTGGTGACCTCGCCGGTCGCCGGGTCCGTGACCGGCCCGTACGTCCCCGAGGCGCCTTCGACGGTCTTCCCGCCGATCCAGTGGTTGACGATCTTCGTCATGCCGGGTTACTCCTTCACAGATGGCGGCGTCGGGTCCAGACGTGCCGTGCGTACAGCTCGTGTGCCGGGGCCGCCGACACTCCGGTCGCGGTCCCGGCCACGGATACATCCCACCAGGGGCCGCGCCCCGGGCGCGCCCGACAGAGTGTCTGCGGTTCCGGTCGTTGCGTAGACACATGTGGTCGCACGGACATCGTGCGGGCGTGTCCGGTGTGTCCGGCGCCCACGGGCGAGGACGGAAGCGGCGGGCCGTGCGGGTGACCTCCGGCGCGGGGCCGTAGCGGGCGGGGAGTCGACGCTCGCACTTCGCTCCTGCCAGGGCGAAGCGGCCTCCCGCGCCGGAGGCGATCGGTGGCCGGACGGCGCGGGGCCCGGGTGTGTCCACCCAACGCGCTCCGCCCGCCCGGCTCTTGGCATTCCTGGTCCGCTGTGCCGTGATGTACCTGCACCGTACAACCGCCGCCCGCCGCACACGCGCGCCACTCGGGGGTGCGGACGGCGAACGCGTGTCCGCGGGCCGTCACGAGGGCCCCGGCGTACGGCGCACGACCGGTCACCCGCTCCCTCCTCCCCGTACCGCTCCCGCTTCGAGGGCCGACTCCACCTCGGCCGGGGTGGGCATCGCGGAGGAGCACTCCAGACGGGAGGCGACGATCGCGCCGGCGGCGTTGGCGTACCGCATGACCCGCTCCAGGTCCCACCCGGCGAGCAGCCCGTGGCACAGCGAGCCGCCGAAGGCGTCGCCGGCACCGAGCCCGTTGACGACGTCGACCGGAAGCGGCGGTACCTCGGCCGTCTCGCCGGTGCCGCTGACGGCGAGGACGCCCTTGGGTCCCTGTTTCACCACGGCGAGTTCCACGCCGGCGTCCAGCAGGGCGCGGGCGGCGGCGTGCGGCTCGCGCAGGCCGGTGGCGACCTCCACCTCGTCGAGGTTGCCGACGGCGACGGTGGTGTGCCGCAGTGCCTCGGTGTAGAAGGGCCGGGCGGCCTCCGGATCGGCCCAGAACATGGGGCGCCAGTCGAGGTCGAAGACGGTCGTGCCCGCCCTGGCCCGGTGGGCGAGCGCGGCCAGGGTCGCGGTGCGGCTGGGCTCCTCGCTCAGGCCGGTGCCGGTGACCCAGAAGACGCTCGCGTCGAAGACGGCGTCCAGATCGAGCTCGTGGGCGTCGATCTCCAGGTCGGGGGCCTTGGGCTGCCGGTAGAAGTAGAGCGGGAAGTCGTCCGGCGGGAACACCTCGCAGAAGGTCACCGGCGTGGGCAGCCCGGGCACCGGTGCGACCCAGCGGTCGTCGACGCCGAAGCCGCGCAACGCCTCGTGCAGGTAGGCGCCGAACGGGTCGTCCCCGGTGCGGGTGATCACCGCAGTACGGCGGCCGAGGCGGGCCGCGGCGACCGCGACGTTCGTCGCCGAGCCGCCCAGGAACTTGCCGAAGGAGGACACCTGGGCGAGCGGCACGCCCGTCTGCAGCGGATAGAGGTCCACGCCGATCCGTCCCATGGTGATCAGGTCGTACGCCATCGGCTTCCGCTTCCCTTCGCTCGACTCCCCCGGTTGTAGTGCCGTACCCGGAAGGCTGTCAAGACTTTGTCCGGACATTCGGACGAGCGGAGTGGTTGGGCGGAAGCACTCACCGTCTCGCGACCCTCCGGCTCCCGCCGTCCCCTTCCGTCTCCGCCTGTTCGTCTTCCACGGGCCCGGCGTGCCGTAGCACCATGGGGGAGTCCAACACTCCGGTACCGCACAGCGCTTCGGCCGGGAGCGGGAGCAGTGAGGACGGGGCGGGGCGATCACTCCGGTGCACCCATCGGCACAACGCTCGGTGCGCACTCTGGCGTGGCAGGGGGCTGACGGGTCCTGGGAGGCCGTGCTCGCGCCGCCCCATCCGCGGCTGCGGCCGGGTGTGCTCGGCTACCGGGGGATCCGGGTCGCGGGCCCGCGGCGCCGGCTGGAGACGCCGATCGGGGCGGTGCGGATTTCCCCAAGACCGGTAGCGGGCACCCCCTGCACGCTGATCATCCGGCCGGATGACCGGGGGACGGTGGGAACCCGGCGGGCCGCCCCGGTACAAGGGCGCGGCGCGCCCCTGGCCTCCACGGGGTCCGCCCGGTTTCCGCCCCCGGTCCGCGTCCGGCTCCCCGAGCAGCCGCACCGGCCACCCGGCCGGTGCCCTCCCCGCGCTTCCCGCTTCAGTTCTGTCACGAACGCGACTCTTCTGTCACATCTGTCTCAGGGGTTCGAGGCCTTGGTCACGCCCGGTCGACAGGCGCTCGCCGTTGCCGCTCGGCGTCGTTCACCGGGCACAGGCTCATTGATCGCCGACGCGGCGCCCGGCTCCCCCGACGGCCTCCGGCCGCCGCCGTGGCACGCGCAGGGAGGTGCACTCATGACCGACCGAAGGCTCTGGTCGTACAAGGAGATCGCCGCGCACATCCGGGTGCAGCCGGACACCGTGCGGTCCTACCGCAAGCACGGCCTGCTGCCGCCGCCCGACCATGTGGAGGGCGGCAGGCCGTACTGGTACGCCGACACCGTCCGCACCTGGGTCGCCTCCCGGCCCGGCAACCGGGGCCGCGGGGCCGACTGAGCCCCCCATTCGTCCGGTCGGCGTCTCACCGCCACGGTTCGATGACCGTGACCCCGGACCCCGGCGCCGTCCCCATCGCCGCGAGCGCGTCCGGCACGGCCGTCAGCGGGATGGTCGACGTCACCAGCAGATCGGGGCGCAGGATGCCCGCCGCGACCAGCCGCAGCATCTCCGGATAGGCGTGGGCGGCCATGCCGTGGCTGCCGAGGAGTTCGAGTTCCAGCGCGATCGCCCGGGCCATGGGGACCGGGGTCGTACCGGTCGCGGAGGGCAGCAGGCCGACCTGGACGTGGCGGCCGCGGCGGCGCAGCCCGTTCACGGAGGCCGCGCACGTGGCGGGCGAGCCGAGCGCGTCGAGGGAGAGGTGGGCGCCGCCGCCGGTGATCTCCCGGACCCGCTCCGCGGTGTCCCGCCCGTCGGAGGCGTCCACGCACTCCGCCGCGCCGAACTCCCGTGCCAGCCCCAGGGCCCGCTCGGAGACGTCCACCGCCACGACCCGCGCCCCGCAGGCGGCAGCGATCATCACCGCCGACAGGCCCACGCCCCCGCAGCCGTGCACGGCGACCCACTCCCCGGCGGCGAGGCGGCCCTGCTGGACCACCGCGCGGTAGGCCGTGGCGTAGCGGCAGCCGAGCGAGGCCGCCGTGGCGAAGGAGAGCTGGTCGGGCACCGCGACGAGGTTCACGTCGGCGTGGTCGAGCGCCACGTACTGGGCGAAGGAGCCCCAGTGGGTGAATCCGGGCTGGCTCTGGCGTTCGCACACCTGCTGGTCGCCCGCCGCGCACGCGGGACAGCTGCCGCAGGCGCAGACGAAGGGGACGGTCACGCGGTCGCCGGGACGCCAACGGCTCACCCGGGGACCGGCCGCCTCGACGACACCGGCGAGTTCGTGACCGGGCACGTGCGGCAGCGTGATGTCCGGGTCGTGGCCCTGCCAGCCGTGCCAGTCGCTGCGGCACAGCCCGGTCGCCTCGACCCGCACCACGACCCCGTGCTCCGCGGGCCGCGGATCGGCCACCTCCCGGACCCGGGCCGGTTCCCCGTACCGCTCGAACACCACAGCCCGCATCCGTCGCCTCTCCTCCAGAGATCACCGTCCGGGACGGAACGCTACTGGGTGAGTCGCGTCGGTCCTTTGATGGAATACCCCCTAGGGGTATAGTGTGAAGAGAAGAGGGCCTCCGTGGCCCCGCAGACCCCACATGGCACCCCACAGCCAGGACGAGGAGAGCGACATGACCGCCCAGACCGAGACCCCGGAGACCGTCACCACCGTCTACAAGGTGAGCGGGATGAGCTGCGGACACTGCGAGGGCTCCGTCTCCTCCGAGATCTCCGAACTCCCCGGCGTCAGCTCCGTGAAGGCCGTCGCTTCGACCGGCGAGGTCACCGTCACCTCCACCGCCCCGCTGGACGAGGAGGCGGTGCGCGCGGCCGTGGACGAGGCGGGCTTCGAGCTCGTCGGCCGCGCCTGACCCGGGCGTCCGGGAAACGTATCTGCGTCCGGGAGGCCGTGACCCCGCGGCTCCCGGCACCGGGCCGTACCGGCAGGCACCGGCGGTACGGCCCGGTCCGTTCTCTGGAGTACGGACATGACCAGCGTCACCACCAGCACCACCGACACAACGGCGGCATCCGCGGAGACCGGCGCGCCGGACAGCGGGGCGTCCCAGGTCGAGCTGCTCATCGGCGGGATGACCTGCGCCTCCTGCGCGGCCCGTGTCGAGAAGAAGCTCAACCGGATGGACGGCGTCACCGCGACGGTGAACTTCGCGACGGAGAAGGCCAGGGTCACCTACCCCCGGGGGGTACAGGTCTCCGACCTGATCGACACCGTGGTGAAGACGGGATACACCGCCGAGGAGCCACCGCCGCCGGCCCCGGAACCCGCCCCTCGGGATGCCGAGCCGGCCGCCGCCTCGGACCCCGAGGTGGCCGCCCTGCGTCAGCGGCTGGTCGTCTCCGCGCTGCTGGCCGTGCCGGTGGTCCTGCTGTCCATGGTCCCGCCCCTGCAGTTCGACAACTGGCAGTGGCTCGCGCTGACGCTCGCCGCGCCGGTCGTCGTCTGGGGCGGCCTGCCCTTCCACCGGGCGGCGTTCACCAACGCCCGGCACGGCGCCGCCACCATGGACACGCTGGTCTCGGTCGGCACGCTGGCCGCGTTCGGCTGGTCGCTGTGGGCGCTGTTCCTCGGGGACGCCGGCGTGCCCGGCATGCACGACGAGTTCCGTCTCACCGTCTCCCGGATGGACGCGGCCTCCACCATCTACCTCGAGGTCGCCTCCGGAGTCGTGGCGTTCATCCTGCTGGGCCGCTATCTGGAGGCCCGCTCCAAGCGGCGGGCGGGCGCCGCGCTGCGGGCGCTGCTGGAGCTGGGCGCGAAGGAGGTGTCCGTGCTCCGGGGCGGCCGGGAGGTCCGGATCCCCGTGTCCCGGCTGGCCGTCGGCGACCGGTTCGTGGTCCGGCCCGGCGAGAAGATCGCCACCGACGGCACGGTCGTGGAGGGCGCCTCGGCGGTCGACGCCTCGATGCTGACCGGCGAGTCCGTGCCGGTGGACGTGGCGGCCGGCAGCACGGTCGCCGGCGCCACGGTCAACGCGGGCGGGAGGCTCGTGGTCGAGGCCACCCGGGTCGGCGCCGACACCCAGCTCGCGCGGATGGCGAAGCTGGTCGAGGACGCGCAGAACGGCAAGGCTCAGGTACAGCGGCTGGCCGACCGGATCTCGGCGGTGTTCGTGCCGGTCGTCCTTCTCATCGCCGTCGGCACCCTGCTGACCTGGCTGTTCGCCACCGGCGACGTCACCGCATCGTTCACCGCGGCCGTCGCGGTGCTGATCATCGCCTGCCCGTGCGCGCTGGGCCTGGCCACGCCGACCGCGCTGATGGTCGGCACGGGCCGGGGAGCCCAGCTCGGCATCCTGATCAAGGGCCCCGAGGTGCTGGAGTCCACCCGCCGCGTCGACACGGTCGTCCTGGACAAGACCGGCACGGTCACCACCGGCCGGATGACCCTCCAGCAGGTGTACGCCACCGAGGACACCGACGAGAAGGAGCTGCTGCGGCTCGCCGGCGCCCTGGAGCACGCATCCGAGCACCCGGTCGCCCGGGCCGTCGCGGCCGGCGCCGAGGAGCGCGTCGGCCCACTGCCCCCGGTCGAGCGTTTCGAGAACGTCCCCGGGCGGGGCGTGCGCGGACGCGTGGACGGCCATGACGTCGCGGTGGGGCGCCTCTTCGAGGAACTGCCCGACGAGGTCGCCCGGGCCCGGCGCGAGGCCGAGGCGGACGGCCGTACGGCCGTCGTGGTCGGCTGGGACGGGATGGCACGGGGTGTCGTCGCGGTGGCGGACACGGTCAAGGAGACCAGCGCCGATGCCGTACGGCAGCTGCGGGCGCTGGGGCTGCGGCCGGTGCTGCTGACCGGCGACAACCACGCGGTCGCCGAGTCGGTGGCGCGGGAGGTCGGGATCGACCCCGGTGACGTCGTCGCCGAGGTGCTGCCCGAGGAGAAGGTGGCGGCCGTCGAGCGGCTGCGCTCCGAGGGGCGGACCGTGGCCATGGTCGGTGACGGCGTCAACGACGCCGCCGCCCTCGCGAGCGCCGATCTGGGCCTGGCGATGGGCACGGGCACGGACGCGGCCATCGAGGCCGGCGACCTGACCCTGGTCCGCGGGGACCTGCGGGTGGCCGCGGACGCCATCCGGCTCTCCCGGCGGACGCTGGCCACGATCAAGGGCAACCTGGTGTGGGCCTTCGGCTACAACGTGGCGGCGCTGCCGCTGGCCGCCGCCGGACTGCTCAACCCGATGATCGCGGGAGCGGCGATGGCGTTCTCCTCGGTGTTCGTGGTGACGAACAGTCTCCGACTGCGGACGTTCCGCTGAGAACCGAAGTAAGAGTCCCTCTAGAGTCCGACGCGCTCCTCACATAAGCTCTTCACAAGGCTCGCGCATCATCTCTACGCTTGAGTCTCGATCGCCATATCAGGTCTCTTTGCACACCTAATGGGACATATGCAAGAGACACAGATCACAGTGATGTGAACGTAACCATCGAAGGGGTTCGAAGGTCTAAGTTGGCGATGTCAGGAAGGCGTCTTGGGGGGCGCCGACTGACATCTGGGGATGTCTTGGGGGACTTCCTCAGAGATGCGTTGCCGGGGCACGTACACCGGGAAGCTTTGAGCGGCCCTCCCGGGCGTGCGTTGTCCCGGCAGATCGCACGCCCGTGCGGCCGCAGACGCGGCCGTACGGCAGTGCAGGGGGACGGCGAGTTCTGCTCGCCGGGCTCACAGCGGTTCAGGCGCTGGTTCTCACAGACGCCCGGCCGGATCCCGTGGGGGGAATCCGCACCGGGACATGGGAAGGCGCCCTGGCCGCCGGCCCGTGGGGGGACCGGCGCACCGGGGCGCCTTCCGCTTTTCGTGGCTCGGTTCACCTCAGGGGCGCCGCAGTGCCGAACATACGGCTACCGCCGCGTGGCGGTGCCGGGACCACGACCGTGCTCAGCCCTTCGGGCCTGCGCGCTCCCCCACGCTCGAAACCGCTCGCGCGGGGGGATCCCCGTCGCCCTCGACACCGACGCGCCCCTTCGGCTCACTCACCGCAGGTTGCCGCCCTGCAGCGCGGCCTTGCTCAGCGCTCCTCGACCGGGACGAAGTCGCGCTCGACGACGCCCGTGTAGATCTGGCGCGGGCGGCCGATGCGGGAGCCCGGCTCCTTGATCATTTCCTGCCACTGGGCGATCCAGCCCGGCAGGCGGCCCATGGCGAACAGGACCGTGAACATCTCGGTCGGGAAGCCCATGGCGCGGTAGATCAGGCCGGTGTAGAAGTCGACGTTCGGGTACAGCTTGCGCTCGACGAAGTAGTCGTCGGAGAGGGCGTGCTCCTCCAGCTTCAGGGCGATGTCGAGGAGCTCGTCCTCCTTGCCCAGCGCCGAGAGCACATCGTGCGCGGCGGCCTTGATGATCTTGGCGCGCGGGTCGAAGTTCTTGTAGACCCGGTGGCCGAAGCCCATCAGACGGACGCCGTCCTCCTTGTTCTTCACCTTGCGGATGAAGGTGTCGACGTCGGAGCCGGAGTCGCGGATGCCCTCCAGCATCTCCAGGACGGACTGGTTGGCGCCGCCGTGCAGGGGGCCCCACAGGGCGTTGATGCCGGCCGAGATGGACGCGAACATGTTGGCCTGCGAGGAGCCGACCAGGCGGACCGTGGAGGTCGAGCAGTTCTGCTCGTGGTCGGCGTGCAGGATCAGCAGCTTGTCCAGCGCGGAGACGACGACCGGGTCGAGATCGAACTCCTGGGCGGGGACCGAGAAGGTCATGCGCAGGAAGTTCTCCACGTAGGAGAGGTCGTTACGCGGGTAGACGAACGGGTGACCGATCGACTTCTTGTACGCGTAGGCAGCGATCGTCGGGAGCTTGGCGAGCAGCCGGATGGTGGAGAGGTTGCGCTGCGTCTCGTCGAACGGGTTGTGGCTGTCCTGGTAGAAGGTGGACAGCGCCGAGACGACGGACGACAGCATCGCCATCGGGTGGGCGTCGCGCGGGAAGCCCTTGTAGAAGTTCTTGACGTCCTCGTGCAGCAGGGTGTGCCGCGTGATGTCGTTCTTGAAGGAGCTGAGCTCGTCGACGGTCGGCAGCTCACCGTTGATCAGCAGGTAGGCCACCTCCAGGAAGGTGGAGCGCTCGGCCAGCTGCTCGATGGGGTAGCCGCGGTACCGAAGGATGCCCTGCTCGCCGTCGAGGTAGGTGATGGCGGATTTATAGGCGGCCGTGTTGCCGTAGCCGCTGTCCAGAGTCACCAGACCGGTCTGGGCGCGGAGCTTCCCGATGTCGAAGCCCTTGTCGCCGACGGTGCTGTCGACCACCGGGTAGGTGTACTCGCTGCCGTCGTACCGCAGTACTACAGAGTTGTCGCTCACGTCTTCCCTCACCGACGTAGTGCCTCATCTTCGAGGTGCCCTGACTGTCTCTACCATCCCCCATTTGGCTCAGGAGAGTGCACTCGGGGTCGACCATTGGGCCTATTGGCGGCACTCAGTGCCGCCAACCTGCTCATCCTGCCCCCTCGACCGGGCGACGGGAAGTGGTGTGTGACCTTTGCGACTCGTTTGATCGATCATTTTTGGTGATGCCGGGTCAGCACCCGGTCACCGGGACCCTCGCCGTGTTGTTCAGGATCCCGCGAGCCGGAAGTCCAGGGCCGTACAGCGCCGGCCCGCCGACACCGTGCGCACCGCCTGGCCGATCGCCTTGCGCGAACCGACGAGGACGACCAGCTTCTTGGCCCGGGTCACCGCCGTGTACAGCAGGTTCCGCTGAAGCATCATCCAGGCGCCGGTGGTGACCGGGATCACCACAGCGGGATATTCACTTCCCTGCGAGCGGTGGATGGTGACCGCGTACGCGTGCGCCAGTTCGTCCAGTTCGTCGAATTCGTACGGAACCTCCTCGTCCTCGTCCGTCAGTACCGTCAGACGCTGGTCGACCGGGTCGAGCGCGGTGACCACGCCCACGGTGCCGTTGAAGACACCGTTCTTCCCCTTCTCGTAATTGTTGCGGATCTGGGTGACCTTGTCGCCGACACGGAAGACCCGGCCGCCGAAGCGCTTCTCCGGCAGGTCGGGCCGGCCCGGCGTGACGGCCTGCTGGAGCAGGCCGTTGAGCGTGCCGGCGCCGGCCGGGCCGCGGTGCATGGGCGCCAGCACCTGCACGTCCCGGCGCGGATCGAGCCCGAACCGGGCCGGGATCCGCCGGGCCGCCACATCCACGGTGAGCCGGCCCGCCTCCTCGGTGTCGTCCTCGACGAAGAGGAAGAAGTCCTTCATGCCGTCGGTGACCGGGTGCTGCCCGGAGTTGATCCGGTGCGCGTTGGTCACCACGCCCGACTGCTGAGCCTGGCGGAACACCCGGGTGAGACGGACGGCGGGGAGCGGGCTGCCGTCGGCCAGCAGGTCCCTGAGGACCTCGCCGGCGCCGACGCTGGGCAGCTGGTCGACGTCCCCGACGAACAGCAGATGGGCTCCCGGGGGCACCGCCTTGACCAGCTTGTTGGCCAGCAGCAGGTCCAGCATGGAGGCCTCGTCGACGACCACCAGGTCGGCGTCCAGCGGCCGGTCCCGGTCGTAGGCCGCGTCCCCGCCGGGCTTCAGCTCCAGCAGACGGTGGACGGTGGAGGCCTCCGCGCCGGTCAGCTCGGACAGGCGTTTGGCGGCCCGGCCGGTGGGCGCGGCCAGCACGACCTTCGCCCTCTTGGCCCGGGCCAGCTCCACGATCGAGCGCACGGTGAAGGACTTGCCGCAGCCGGGGCCGCCGGTGAGCACGGCCACCTTCTCGGTCAGCGCCAGCCTCACGGCCGCCTCCTGCTCGGGGGCGAGGTCCGCACCCGTACGCCCCCTGAGCCAGCCCAGGGCCTTGTCCCAGGCCACGTCCCGGAAGGCCGGCATCCGGTCGGCGTCCGTCCGCAGCAGGCGCAACAGCTGGGCGGACAGCGAGAGTTCCGCGCGGTGGAAGGGGACGAGGTAGACGGCGGTGACCGGCTCGCCGCCGTCCGGGCCGGGCACCTTCTCGCGCACGACGCCGGGGTCCTCGCCGTCCTGCCCCGGCTCCGCCAGTTCGGCCAGGCACTCGATGACCAGTCCGGTGTCAACCTGGAGCAGCTTGACGGCGTCCGCGATCAGCCGCTCCTCCGGCAGGAAGCAGTGCCCCTGGTCGGCGGACTGCGACAGCGCGTACTGCAGGCCCGCCTTGACGCGCTCCGGGCTGTCGTGCGGGATGCCGACCGACTGGGCGATCCGGTCGGCGGTCAGGAAGCCGATGCCCCAGACGTCGGCGGCCAGCCGGTACGGCTGGTTGCGCACCACCGAGATCGACGCGTCGCCGTACTTCTTGTAGATGCGCACCGCGATCGACGTGGAGACCTCGACGGTCTGCAGGAAGAGCATGACCTCCTTGATCGCCTTCTGCTCCTCCCAGGCGTCGGCGATCTTCTTCGTCCGCTTGGGGCCGAGGCCGGGGACCTCGATGAGGCGCCCCGGTTCCTCCTCGATGATCTTCAGGGTGTCCAGGCCGAAGTGCTGGGTGATGCGGTCGGCGAAGACCGGTCCGATGCCCTTGACCAGGCCCGAGCCGAGGTAGCGGCGGATGCCCTGGACGGTGGCCGGGAGCACCGTCGTGTAGTTGTCGACCAGGAACTGCTTGCCGTACTGCGGGTGGGAGCCCCAGCGGCCCTCCATGCGCAGGGACTCGCCGACCTGGGCGCCGAGCAGCGCGCCGACCACCGTGAGCAGATCGCCGCCGCCGCGGCCGGTGTCGACCCGGGCGACCGTGTAGCCGTTCTCCTCGTTGACGTACGTGACTCTCTCCAGCACGCCTTCGAGCACGGCCGGCCGCCGCTCCCCCGCCCCCGCCGACTGGGCACTCCCCGCCTGATTGGACATGATCCGACGCTACCGCCCGGGTACGACAGCACGGCCCGCCCGGGTACGACAGCACGGTCCGCCTGTGGACGACGGACGCCGTCCCGTCTGTGGACGACTTCATCACGATCCGGTCTCAGGGACTTGTCTCCGCTCGTGTAATCGTTTCCAATCGCCTGTGTAATCGATTCCACGAGGAGGTGGAACGGCCATGGCGAGCATCAAGGACGTCGCCGCGGAGGCGGGCCTGTCCGTCGCCACGGTCTCGCGCGTCCTCAACGACCATCCGTCGGTGAGCGAAGAGGCGCGCACCCGCGTGCTGGCCGCCGTCGCGACGCTGGGCTACCGCCCGAACGCCGTCGCCCGCTCCCTGCGCACCGACCAGACCCGCACCCTCGGCCTGGTCATCAGCGACGTGCTCAACCCGTACTTCACCGAGCTGGCCCGCTCCGTCGAGGAGGAGGCCCGCGCGCTCGGCTACAGCGTGATCATCGGCAACGCCGACGAACGGCCCGACCTCCAGGACCACCACGTCCGCACCCTGCTCGACCGCCGGATCGACGGCCTTCTGGTCTCCCCCACCGACGGCGGCTCCCCGCTGATGCTGGACGCCGCGCGCGGGGGAACCCCGATGGTCTTCGTCGACCGGTGGATCAGGGGCGTGGACGTTCCGGTCGTCCGGGCGGACGGTCAGTCGGCCGTGCAGGACCTCGTGGCCCATCTGCACGGGCTCGGGCACCGGCGGCTCGCGATCATCGCGGGGCCCGCGGCCACCACCACCGGCCGCGAACGCGTGGACGCCTTCCGCGCGGCGCTGGCCGCCTACGGCATCCCCCTCCCCGACGCCTACACGGGTCAGGGCGACTTCCAGGCCGAGAGCGGCCGGCGGGTCACCGAGGGCTTCCTCGACCTGCCCGAGCCGCCCGAGGTCGTCTTCGCCGCCGACAACCTGATGGCACTCGGCGCGCTGGACGCCATCCGCGCACGCGGACTGCGGGTGCCCGACGACATCGCGCTCGCCGCGTTCGACGACATCCCGTGGTTCGTGCACACCGATCCGCCGATCACCGCCGTCGCCCAGCCCACCGGCGCACTGGGGCGCGCCGCCGTGCGGGCGCTGGTCGACCGCATCGAGGGCCGCACCCCACGGTCCGTCACCCTCCCCGCCCGTCTCGTCGTACGCCGCTCGTGCGGCGAGCCCCCCGCAACGAACAGGAGCAAGCCGTGAGCAACCCGGACGAGTTGCTGCGCATCGAAGGCATCCGCAAGACCTTCCCCGGCGTGGTCGCGCTCGACAGCGTCGACTTCGACCTGCGCCGCGGCGAGGTGCACGTGCTGCTCGGTGAGAACGGCGCGGGCAAGAGCACCCTGATCAAGATGCTCTCCGGCGCCTACACACCCGACGCCGGACGGATCCTGGTCGGCGGCGAGGAGGTGCGCATCCATGGTGCCCAGGACTCCGAACGCCTCGGGATCGCCACCATCTACCAGGAGTTCAACCTGGTCCCCGACCTCACGGTCGCCGAGAACATCTTCCTGGGCCGCCAGCCGCGCCGCTTCGGGATGATCGACCGGAAGACGATGGAGGCCCGGGCGGCCGAACTGCTGCAGCGGGTCGGCGTGAACGTGTCGCCACGCGCGCGTGTGCGGGACCTCGGCATCGCCCGCCTGCAGATGGTGGAGATCGCCAAGGCGCTCAGCCTCGACGCCCGCGTGCTGATCATGGACGAGCCGACCGCGGTGCTCACCTCCGAGGAGGTCGATAAGCTCTTCTCGATCGTGCGCGCCCTGCGCGCGGACGGCGTCGGAGTCGTGTTCATCACGCACCACCTGGAGGAGATCGCCGCCCTCGGGGACCGGGTCACGGTCATCCGCGACGGCAGGAGCGTCGGCCAGGTGCCCGCCACCACGCCCGAGGACGAACTCGTCCGGCTCATGGTGGGCCGCTCCATCGAGCAGCAGTACCCGCGCGAGAGGCCCGAGACCGGTCCCGCGCTGCTCACCGTCGAGGGGCTCACCCGGGACGGCGTCTTCCACGACGTCAGCTTCCAGGTGCACGCCGGCGAGGTCGTCGGCATCGCGGGCCTGGTGGGCGCCGGCCGTACGGAGGTGGTCCGCGCGGTGTTCGGCGCCGACCCCTACGACAAGGGAGCCGTGAAGGTCGCGGGCACCCGGCTCAGGCGCCACGACGTGAACGCGGCCATGGCGGCCGGCATCGGTCTCGTGCCCGAGGACCGCAAGGGCCAGGGTCTGGTCCTGGACGCCTCCGTCGAGGAGAACCTCGGGCTCGTCACCCTCCGGTCGGCCACCCGCGCGGGACTCGTCGACCTCAAGGGGCAGCACCAGGCCGCCGAGCGGATCGCCGGGCAGCTGGGCGTCAGGATGGCCGGCCTCGGCCAGCACGTGCGCACCCTGTCCGGCGGCAACCAGCAGAAGGTCGTCATCGGCAAGTGGCTGCTGGCCGACACCAAGGTGCTCATCCTCGACGAGCCGACGCGCGGCATCGACGTCGGCGCCAAGGTCGAGATCTACCAGCTCATCAACGAGCTGACGGCCGCCGGCGCCGCCGTCCTGATGATCTCCAGCGACCTGCCCGAGGTGCTCGGCATGAGCGACCGGGTGCTGGTGATGGCCCAGGGCCGGATCGCGGGCGAACTCGCCGCGGACCGGGCCACCCAGGACGCCGTGATGGCCCTCGCCGTCAGCACCCCCACGACCCCCACCACTTCCACGACCGGAACGGAGGCCTCCCGTGGCCACTGACACGCTCAAGAGCACGACGGGCGCGGGTGGCGCCTCGGGCGGCCTGCGCCGCCTGCTGCTCGACAACGGAGCGCTCACCGCGCTCATCGTCCTCGTCATCGCCCTGTCGGCGCTGTCCGGCGACTTCCTGACGACGGACAACCTGCTCAACATCGGCGTCCAGGCGGCCGTGACGGCCATCCTGGCCTTCGGCGTCACCTTCGTCATCGTCTCCGCGGGCATCGACCTGTCGGTCGGTTCGGTGGCGGCCCTGTCGGCCACCGTGCTGGCCTGGAGCGCCACCTCGGCCGGGATCCCGGTGGCCCTCGCGGTCGTCCTGGCCGTCGCCACCGGCATCGCCTGCGGCCTGGTCAACGGCATCCTGATCTCCTACGGCAAGCTGCCGCCGTTCATCGCGACGCTGGCCATGCTGTCGGTGGGCCGCGGTCTGTCCCTGGTCATCTCCCAGGGCTCCCCGATCGCCCTGCCCGGCTCCGTCTCGCACCTCGGTGACACGCTCGGCGGCTGGCTGCCGGTGCCCGTGCTGGTCATGGTCGTCATGGGTCTGATCACGGCGTTCGTGCTGGGACGGACCTACATCGGCCGTTCGATGTACGCGATCGGCGGCAACGAGGAGGCGGCCCGCCTGTCGGGTCTGAAGGTCAAGAAGCAGAAGCTCGCCATCTACGCCCTGTCCGGTCTGTTCGCCGCCGCCGCGGGCATCGTGCTCGCCGCCCGGCTGTCCTCGGCGCAGCCGCAGGCCGCCAACGGCTACGAGCTGGACGCGATCGCCGCCGTCGTCATCGGCGGCGCCTCGCTGGCGGGCGGCACCGGCAAGGCCTCGGGGACGCTGATCGGCGCGCTGATCCTCGCGGTGCTGCGCAACGGCCTCAACCTGCTGTCTGTGTCCGCCTTCTGGCAGCAGGTCGTCATCGGTGTGGTGATCGCGCTGGCCGTGCTGCTGGACACCGTGCGCCGCAAGGCCGGGGCGACCCCGCCGGCCGCGGGCACGGGCAGCGGCAGCGGCAAGGGCAAGCAGGCGGCGACGTACGGCCTGGCGGCCGTGGTCACCGTGGCCCTGGTGGCCGCGACCTCCCTGCTGCACACCGGCTCCGGCTCCACCACCCCGAAGATGGGCCTGTCCCTGTCCACGCTGAACAACCCCTTCTTCGTGCAGATCAAGTCCGGTGCCCAGGCCGAGGCGAAGAGGCTCGGCATCGACCTGACGGTCACCGACGCCCAGAACGACGCCTCCCAGCAGGCCAACCAGCTGCAGAACTTCACCAGTTCGAGCCTCGGCGCGATCATCGTCAACCCGGTGGACTCCGACGCCGCGAGCAACTCGGTCAAGGCCGCCGACAAGGCGAGCATCCCGGTGATCGCCGTCGACCGAGGCGTCAACAACGCCAAGACGGACGCCCTCGTCGCCTCCGACAACGTGGCCGGCGGCGAGCTGGCCGCCAAGACCGTCGCCGAGAAGCTGGGCGGCAAGGGCCGGATCGTGATCCTCCAGGGCCAGGCGGGCACCTCCGCCGCCCGCGAGCGCGCCGCCGGCTTCGCCCAGGGCCTCAAGGCCTACCCGGGCATCAAGGTCCTGGCCCAGCAGCCCGCCGACTTCGACCGGACCAAGGGCCTGGACGTGATGTCCAACCTGCTGCAGGCCCACCCCGACGTCCAGGGCGTGATCGCCGCCAACGACGAGATGGCGCTCGGCGCGGTCAAGGCGCTGGGTTCCAAGGCCGGCAAGTCCGTGCAGGTCGTCGGCTTCGACGGCACCCCGGACGGCCTGACGGCCGTGAAGAACGGCACGCTGTACGCGTCCGTGGCGCAGCAGCCGAGCCAGCTGGGCCGTATCGCGGTGGACAACGCGCTGAAGGCGGTCCAGGGCAAGAAGGTCGAGTCGACCGTGAAGGTGCCGGTGAAGGTGGTAACGAAGGACAACGTGGCCGGCTTCAGCGGCTGACCCGGCGGCCCGCCTTCTGTGAGGAGACACATGTACGACTACGACCTCCTGGTCGTCGGGTCGGCCAACGCCGACCTGGTGATCGGCGTCGAACGACGGCCCGCGGCCGGGGAGACGGTGCTCGGCTCCGACCTGGCCGTCCACCCCGGCGGCAAGGGCGCCAACCAGGCGGTGGCCGCCGCCCGCCTCGGGGCCCGCACGGCCCTGCTGGCCCGGGTCGGCGACGACGCGCACGGCCGGCTGCTGCTCGACTCGCAAGCTGCCGCCGGCGTCGACCCCGTGGGCGTGCTGGTCGGCGGCGCGCCGACCGGCGTCGCCCTGATCACGGTGGACCCGTCCGGGGACAACAGCATCGTGGTCTCGCCGGGCGCCAACGGCCGGCTCACGCCCGAGGACGTCCGGGCGGCCGCCGGTCTGCTGCGGGCCTCCCGGGTGGTCTCGGCGCAGCTGGAGATCCCGCTGGAGACGGTCGTGGAGGCGGTACGGAACCTGGCTCCCGAGAGCCGTTTCGTCCTGAACCCCTCGCCGCCGCGCCCGCTGCCCGAGGAGCTGCTCCGGGCCTGCGACCCGCTGATCGTGAACGAGCACGAGGCGAAGGTGATCCTCGCCGGGGCCGGCGAGAGCGGTTCCGGCGTGGGCGAGGACCTTGAGGACTGGGCGCGGGCCCTGCTCGCGCTCGGCCCGCGCTCGGTGGTCGTCACGCTGGGCGCCCAAGGTGCGCTGGTGGCGTCCGCCGAGGGCGTGGTCCGGGTGCCGTCCGTGAAGGTGGAGGCGGTGGACACCACGGGCGCGGGCGACGCGTTCACCGCCGCCCTGGCCTGGCGGCTGGGCGTGGGCGCCTCCCTGGCGGAGGCCGCGTCCTACGCGGCCGGGGTCGGCGCGGCGGCGGTGACCAGGCGGGGCGCGCAGGAGTCCTTCCCCACCGCGGCGGAGGTCGAGGCGCTGTGCGGTGCGGTGCCGGGGGACACCCTCCGGACTCCCGGCCAGGGGCCGGGCAGCGCACCCGACCCCGCCGGGCGAGGCGGATCGCTGTGAAGAAGGCCGGCATTCTCAACCGTCACCTCTCGGGCGCGCTCGCCGAGCTGGGGCACACCGACGAGGTGCTGGTGTGCGACGCGGGCATGCCCATACCGGCCGGGCCGAACGTCGTCGACCTGGCGTTCCGTGCCGGTGTGCCGTCCTTCGCCGAGGTGCTGGACGGCCTGCTGGCCGAGCTGGTGGTCGAGGGGGCGACGGCGGCGACGGAGGTGCGCGAGGCCAATCCGGCGGCGGCCGCGCTGCTCGACGGTCACTTCCCCGGCCTCACCCTGGTCCCGCACGAGCGGCTGAAGGACCTGTCCCGTGGCGCGCGTCTGGTCGTACGGACCGGGGAGGCCCGGCCGTACGCGAATGTGCTGCTGAGGTGCGGTGTGTTCTTCTGAGCCGGCCGGTCCCCGGGTGACGGGGCAACCGGTCACCCGGTGAGAGGGCAATACGAGGGGGCCTGGTCCGTGGACCGGGCCCCCTCGGCTTTCCCCTCCTGCTTCCCCCTCCTGCTTCGGAACCCTCGCGATCCCCCCAGATCCCCCTCCAGGTGTTCCGACGTCAGGTACGACAACCGGGGTGCCGGAAGGGTTGCACGGCGGGACGGGATTTTTTTCGGGATCTGCTCGGGGGCTGCCGGGCCCCGCCGCCTTCACGGCCTCGGCCACCACCCGCCGCGGCGCGCCGTAGGTCCAGGGGGCTTCCCGCCAGCCAGGTGTGCGACGGCGCGGCCCAGCCGTTCCGGGTCACCGAGGAGACGTGCCTCGCCCTCGTCGACGGCCTGCCGCACCGGGTCCACGGCCCCGTACCGCCGCGCGTGCCGGTCGAAGCGCAGCAGGCAGTCCTCGTACGGGCCGCGCGGCGTCGTGCGCATCCAGCCTCGGTCGCCCTCGGTGACCGTTCCCCACAGCGTGTACGCGCCTTCGCTGTTCGTGTTCCAGGGGGACTTGTTCCAGGTGAACCGGATCCCCGGCGTGATCCTGGACCACGGGATCAGGCGTCCGCCGGATTCCGGCTCGTGCCTGTACAGCCCGTCCGCGCCCGGAACTCCACCCAGCGGCCGCCCGGCCGTGTGGCGTCCCCGACGCCCCGGCGGCCGACGGTCGGCTCCAGCGCCCGAGGAGCGAACTCCCCTGCGTCATGAGCTCATCGGATCACGTGCTCCACGAAACGTCTCGCCGTCTCCGCCAGCACCTCCCGCCCGTCCCGCGCCCACAACTCCTCATTGAACAGCTCGACTTCGATGGGACCGGTGTACCCGGCCGCCTCCACGTACCTCTTCCACTCCCGCATGTCGACCGCGCCGTCCCCGATCTGGCCGCGGCCGTTGAGGACACCGGCCGGCAGCGGGGTGGTCCAGTCGGCGAGCTGGAAGGTGTGGATGCGGCCGCCCGCGCCCGCGCGGGCGATCTGCTCGGGGGCCCGGTCGTCCCACCAGATGTGGTACGTGTCCACCGTCACGCCGACCTGGTGGGCGGGGAAGCGTTCGGCGAGGTCGAGGGCCTGGGCGAGGGTGGAGACCACGCAGCGGTCGGCGGCGTACATGGGGTGCAGCGGCTCGATGGCGAGGCGGACGCCGCGCTCGGCGGCGTACGGGCCGAGGACGGCGAGGGCGTCCGCGATGCGCTCGCGGGCCCCGTGCAGGTCCTTGCTGCCGGCGGGCAGCCCGCCGGAGACCAGGACCAGCGTGTCCGTGCCGAGCGCGGCGGCCTCGTCGATCGCCGCGTGGTTGTCGCCCAGCGCCTCGGCCCGCTCGACGGGGTCGGTCGCCGTGAGGAAGCCGCCCCGGCACAGGGTGGTGACGGTCAGGCCCGCGTCCCGCACGAGCTTGGCGGCGGCCTCCACTCCGTACCTCTGCACCGGTTCGCGCCACAGGCCCACGCCCCCGACGCCGAGGTCCCGGCAGGCCTCGACCAGTTCCGGTAGCGGCAGCTGCCTCACCGTCATCTGGTTGATGGAGAAACGGGACAGGTCCTCGTCGTTCATCGGTTCACCCCGTACAGCGACAGCAGGTTCCTCATGCGTTCCTCCGCGAGTGCGGGGTCGGGGAACAGGCCGAGCCGGTCGGCGAGTTCGTAGGCGCGGACCAGATGCGGCAGGGAGCGGGCCGACTGCAGGCCGCCGACCATCGTGAAGTGCGACTGGTGCCCGGCGAGCCAGGCGAGGAGGACCACGCCCGTCTTGTAGAAGCGGGTGGGGGCCTGGAAGAGGTGGCGGGACAGCTCGACGGTGGGGTCGAGGAGTGCGCGGAAGCCGGCCGTGTCGCCGGTGTCGAGGACGCGTACCGCCTCGGCCGCCAGCGGGCCCAGCGGGTCGAAGATGCCGAGCAGCGCGTGGCTGAAGCCCTGCTCGTCGCCGGCGATCAGCTCGGGGTAGTTGAAGTCGTCGCCGGTGTAGCAGCGCACGCCCCGCGGCAGGCGGCGCCGCAGCTCGATCTCGCGCCGGGCGTCCAGCAGGGAGATCTTCACGCCGTCGACCTTGTCGGGGTGGGCGGCGACGACGTCCAGGAAGGTGTCGGTGGCCGCGTCCAGGTCGGCCGACCCCCAGTAGCCCTCCAGCGCCGGGTCGAACATGGGCCCGAGCCAGTGCAGGATCACCGGCTGCGTGGCCTGGCGCAGCAGGTGGCCGTAGACCTCCAGGTAGTCGTCCGGGCCCTCGGCCGCGGCGGCGAGGGCGCGCGAGGCCATCAGGATCGCCTGGGCGCCCGACTCCTCGACGACGGCGAGCTGTTCCTCGTAGGCGGCCCGGACCTCCTTGGGCGTGCCCGTGGTGATCTGGTCGGTGCCCACACCGCAGGCGATACGCCCGCCCACGGCGCGGGCCTCCGTCGCCGACCGGCGGATCAGCTCGGCCGCGCCCGCCCAGTCCAGGCCCATGCCGCGCTGCGCGGTGTCCATCGCCTCGGCCACACCGAGCCCGTGGCTCCACAGATGGCGGCGGAAGGCGAGGGTGGCGTCCCAGTCGACGGCGGCGGGCGCGTCGGGGCCGGCGTCCGCGAACGGGTCGGCGACGACGTGCGCCGCGGAGAAGACCGTACGCGAGGCCGGCGGGGTGCCCAGGGTGGCGGTGAAGGGCTCGGTGCGGGGCTCGTAGTCCCGCAGCACACCCTGGAAGTCGGGGAGTCGGATGGTCACAGGGCGATCTCCGGCACCTCGATGCGGCGGCCCTCGGCCGCGGACTTCAGGCCCAGCTCGGCGAGCTGGACGCCGCGGGCGCCGGCGAGCAGATCCCAGTGGTAGGGGGCGTCGGCGTAGACGTGCCTGAGGAACAGCTCCCACTGGGCCTTGAAGCCGTTGTCGAACTCGGTGTTGTCGGGCACCTCCTGCCACTGGTCGCGGAAGGCCTCGGTGGCGGGGATGTCGGGGTTCCACACCGGCTTGGGGGTGGCCGAGCGGTGCTGGACGCGGCACCTGCGCAGGCCCGCGACGGCGGACCCCTCGGTGCCGTCCACCTGGAACTCCACCAGCTCGTCGCGGTTGACCCGGACCGCCCAGGAGGAGTTGATCTGGGCGATCGCTCCGCCGTCGAGTTCGAAGACGCCGTAGGCGGCGTCGTCGGCGGTGGCGTCGTAGGGCTTGCCGTTCTCGTCCCAGCGCTGCGGGATGTGGGTGGCGGTGAGCGCCTGGACGGACGTCACCCGGCCGAACAGCTCGTGCAGGACGTACTCCCAGTGCGGGAACATGTCGACGACGATGCCGCCGCCGTCCTCGGCGCGGTAGTTCCAGGAGGGGCGCTGGGCCTCCTGCCAGTCCCCCTCGAAGACCCAGTAGCCGAACTCGCCGCGCACGGACAGGATCCGGCCGAAGAATCCGCCGTCGATCAGCCGCTTCAGCTTCAGCAGCCCCGGCAGGAAGATCTTGTCCTGGACGACGCCGTGCCTGATGCCCTTCTCGTGCGCGAGCCGGGCGAGTTCGAGGGCGCCGTCCAGGCCGGTGGCCGTCGGCTTCTCGGTGTAGACGTGCTTGCCGGCGGCGATCGCCTTCCTGATCGCCTCCCCGCGGGCCGAAGTGACCTGCGCGTCGAAGTAGATGTCGACGGACGGGTCGGCGAGCACCGCGTCCAGGTCCGTCGAGACGTGCTCCAGCCCGTGCCGCTCGGCAAGCGCCTTCAGGGCGTGCTCGCGTCGGCCGACCAGGACCGGTTCCGGCCACAGCACGGCGCCGTCGCCGAGGTCGAGTCCGCCCTGCTCGCGCAGGGCGAGGATCGAGCGGACCAGGTGCTGGCGGTAACCCATGCGCCCGGTCGCGCCGTTCATGGCGATCCGCACCGTCTTGCGTGTCACGTCAGTCCCAGTCCCTTCGTGCATCCGTGCATCCGTGCATTCCCGCATCCGCGCATCCATGCGGATACGCGGCCACGCGTCCGCGGTCCGCGTGCCGGGCGGCCTCCCGACGTCTCACCGGCCGGCCGTGCAGCAAGCGCTTTCTATCAACGAGAAGCTAACCTCTGGGCAGCGGTCCGGACAAGAGCGCGTCCGAACCGTGTTGTTCGAGGGGGCGAACAAGGGGGCCGGGTGGTCGTAAGGTCTGCACGACACCACGGCCGGCGGCCCGCCCGCGGGCCGTGTGCGATCACGTACGACGAGACGCGCGACCGGAGGACGACGAGATGACGGTGACCCTGGCGGACGTGGCGGCCCGCGCCCAGGTCTCGCCCGCGACGGTGTCGCGCGTGCTGAACGGCAACTACCCGGTGGCCGCCTCCACCCGGGAGCGGGTCCTGAAGGCCGTCGACGAGCTGGACTACGTGCTCAACGGACCCGCGAGCGCGCTCGCCGCGGCCACCTCCGACCTGGTCGGCATCCTGGTGAACGACATCGCCGACCCGTTCTTCGGGATCATGGCAAGCGCCATCCAGTCGGAGATCGGCGGGCCCGGAGGCCGGGCCGGCGGGGAGCGGCTGGCGGTGGTCTGCAACACCGGCGGCTCACCGGAACGGGAGCTGACCTACCTGACCCTGCTGCAACGGCAGCGGGCCGCGGCCGTCGTCCTGACCGGCGGGGCCGTGGAGGGCGTGCCCCACGCGGCGGCGATCGCCGCGAAGCTGCGCAAGCTGGCCGACGCCGGCACCCGGGTGGTGCTGTGCGGCCGGCCTCCCGCGCCGGACACCCCGGCCATCGCCCTCACCTTCGACAACCGCGGCGGAGCGCGGCAGCTGACCGAGCACCTGATCGGCCTCGGCCACCGGCGGCTCGGCTACATCGCGGGACCGAAGGAGCGCACGACCACCCGCCACCGCCTGGAGGGACACCGCGACGCGCTGGCCGCGGCCGGTGTCGAGGAGGACCCCCGCTGCACGGTGTACGGGCGCTACGACCGCCGCTCCGGCTACGAGGCCACGCTGGAACTCCTGCGCCGCGACCCCGCGCTCACGGCGGTCGTCGCCGCGAACGACTCCGTCGCGCTCGGCGCGTGCGCGGCCCTGCGCGAGTCCGGGCTGCGCATCCCGGAGGACGTCTCGGTGGCGGGCTTCGACGACCTCCCGTTCAGCGTGGACGCGGTGCCCTCCCTCACCACGGTGCGGCTGCCCCTCGCGGAGGCGGGTGCGCGGGCCGGCCGGATCGCGATGGGCCGGGAAGAGCCCCCGCCCGGCGGGATCGCGACGGTGCGGGGGGAGCTGATGGTGCGCGGTTCGACCGGAATACCCCGGACCTGAGCGGCGCTCGAAGGCGGCGCGGGGCCGCGCCACGGCGGCACGCGGCGCGGCGTACGAGGAGGGGTGCGGGGCCGACCGAGTGGGCGACCCGTTCCGGGCCCCCGAAAGCAAAACCCCAGGTGGGATGCCGCTGCCGCGGCACCGGTCCGCCGATCACCTCCGGTCGCGACCGGTTCCTCGCGGGGCGGGGGCCGTTCCGACCGCGTGACGGGCGTGATCGCGGGTAGGGTCCCCCGGTATGAAGCTGGCGTTCTCCACGCTCGGGGTTCCCGGGCTGCCCGTGCCGGACGTGGTCCGGCTCGCCGCCTCGCACGGCTACCACGGTGTCGAGTTGCGCACCCATCCCGAGGAACCCGTGCACCCCGGGCTCGGGCCCGGGGAGCGGGCCGAGGTGGCCGCCGCCTTCGCGGCGGGCGGGGTGGAGGTCCTGGGACTCGCGGGGTACGCGCGGGTCGCCGCGCCCGGCGACGACGCGCCCGTCCTGCACGAGATCCGGGAACTCCTCCAGTTGGCGGCGGACTTGGGCGCGCCCTTCGTCCGGGTCTTCCCGGGCGGCGATCCGGGCCGGCCGCGCGAGGAGGGCGACGCCGTCGCCGCCCGGCGCCTGGCCACCGCCGCCGAGTACGCCGCCGAACTCGGTGTCCGCGTGCTGCTGGAGACCCACGACTCGCACCGCACCGGCGCCGACGCCCTGCGCGTCCTCGGCCCGGTCGGTCACCGCGACGCCGGGGCCCTGTGGGACGTGATGCACACCTGGCTGGGCGGCGAGCAGCCCTCCGAGACCTATGCCGCCCTCTCCCCGTATCTGGGATACGTGCAGGTCAAGGACATCGCGTCGGCCGAGGACACGACGCCTCTCCCTCTCGGGGCCGGGGTCCTTCCTCTGGCCGAGTGCGTGGACGTGCTCTCCCGCGGTGGCTGGGACGGCTGGCTGTGCTGGGAGTACGAGAAGCGGTGGTACGAGGCCGCGGCCCCGCTGCCGGAGCTGCTCGGCCCCGGCCGGGAGCATCTGGCCCGGCTGCTCAACGAGTCGGCGTAGCCTCGCTCCGCCCGGCCCTCCGGACGGCCTCGCGCACCCTCGCCTGAAGGAACGACCCGCGCTCCGGCCACTCCTTCGCCGTGATCGAGTAGATCGCGGAGTCCCGCAGCCGGCCGTCCTCCCCCGGGGCCCAGGAGCGCGACCAGTTGCGCAGGACGCCCTCGAAGCGGGCACCGACGCTCTCGATCGCCGCGCGGGAACGGCTGTTGCGGGCGTCGGTCTTGAGGTCGATGCGGGAGACCTGCCACTCCTCGAAGGCGTGCCGGAACAGCAGGTACTTCGCCTCCGCGTTCACGCCGGTGCCCTGGGCCGAGCGGGCGAGCCAGGTGAAGCCCACCTCCACGGCGTCCAGCCGGTCCTCCGCCCGCCAGCAGCGCGGCTCCCAGTACGCCGTGGCGCCGACCGCGCGTCCCGTGGCCAGGGAGATCTGCGCGTAGGGCGCGAGCCGGCCGGTGGCCGCGCGGGCGAGCTGGGCGTCGATGTAGGCCGCGACGTCGTGGGCGGCGGGCACCCACGTGTACGCGTACGTGTCCCGGTCCTCCTCCGCCGCCACCGCCAGATCGGCCGCGTGCCGGTGCTCCAGCGGCTCCAGCCGCACGAGCGCGCCCTCCAGGACGGGTCCCTCCAACATGTACGTCACAGCCGGAGTCTGGCGCACCCGCCCCGCGCGGTCGAACGGATTTGGCTCCGGCTGAGGGTCATCCCGTGGTCAAGGGACGGCCGGACGGCGGCCAAATGACCGTACGGGTTGCGCATCCGGCCGCCTCGGCGGTCTGACATAGCCGGATTCGCCCCTTCGCACGCCGACTACTGTGACGGCGCCCGCACCACCGCCCGGAACACGTCCTGTCGGATACCGGGGAGGCCTTCAAGCGATACGGAAGGACATCTGGCACGGTGTCACCAGCGTCTTCCGAGGCCGCCACCTCCGGAGCGCCCGCCCGGATCCCGCCCCTGGCAGGGCTGGGCACCAGTTGGTACGAGCGGGGAAAGCGGGGCGTCGCCTGCCGGGGCCTTCTGGCGCCGGCGGCGCCCGTCGTGCCGGCGTCCGCCGCGCGGTGTGCCGGCCGGTCGGTGGCGACGCTCACCGTCCGCGAACACCCCGGCGGGGCCGGCGGCCGGCGCGCGCTGGAGGCACGGTGAGGTCCGACAGGGCGACGGGTACGTCCCCCGCGGTCGGCGCAGGCCCGTCGGCGCCCGCGTCGGGATCTCGGCTCGGGGTCCGTGTCGTCAGCGCTTTGCTGCTGCTCACCGGCCTGGTGCTCGTCGTCACCGGGGCGCGCGACTTCGCCTACGCCGCGCGGCTCGCCGGGACTCCGGGAACCTTCCAGGTGCTCTACGGCAACCGGGGCTACGGCAACGGCCGGAGCAGTGGCAGCTTCCACATGGTCTGGCACGGCACCTTCACCTCGGCCGACGAGAGGGTGCGGGACGGCCGCGCCGTGCTCCAGGACGAAGCCGACGGCCACCGGTTGACCGGTCGGATACCCGTCACCCGGGCCGGCGCGGGCACGTACTACACCGCCCGGCCGAACTACGCCCTCGGCTGGCTGTCCCTGGGCCTGGCGGGAGGCGGTCTCGTGGCGACGGCTCTTCCCCTGCTCCTCTTCGGCAGGGCGTCCCGCCGCCCGGACCGTCCCGGACCACGCTGGTTCGGGACGGCTCCGCGGGTCGTCTGGTGCTGCGCCGTCGCGTCCGGGGCGGCGGCCCTGGTCGCGGCCGTTGTGGCCTGACCCGGCCGCCGGCCGGACGGCTCGCTCTTTCGTGCATGGAGGTCCGCGCGAGCGGCCGGGGCGGCCGGGCCGTCCGGCCCTGCGCCGCGGACGGGCCGCCCGCCCCGGCCGGAGGCGACGGCCCTCACATGTTGATCATGTGTCCGGCAAGGCCGTGGACGGCCTCCTTGACCGCCTCGCCGAGTGTGGGGTGGGCGTGGACGTTGCGGGCGACCTCGTGGACGGTCAGGTCCCACTGCTGGGCCAGGGTCAGCTCCGGCAGCAGTTCGGTGACCTCGGGCCCGATGAGGTGGGCGCCGAGCAGCTCGCCGTACCGGCCGTCGCTGATGACCTTCACGAAGCCGACGGGCTGACCCAGGCCATGGGCCTTTCCGTTGGCGCTGAAGGGGAACTTGACGACCTTGACGTCGAATCCGCGCTCGCGTGCCTGGCTCTCCGTCCAGCCGAAGCTGGCGATCTGCGGCTGGCAGTAGGTGGCCCGCGGGATCATGACGTAGTCCAGCTCCATGGTCTCCGCGTCCGCGATCGTCTCGGCGGCCACGATGCCCATGGCCTCGGCGGCGTGGGCCAGCATGAGTTTGGCGGTGACGTCGCCGATCGCGAAGATGTGCGGCACGTTCGTACGGCAGCGTCCGTCGACGTCGACGGCGCCACGTTCGGTGAGGCGGACGCCGGTGTTCTCCAGGCCGTAGCCCTGGACGTTCGGGGCGAAGCCGATGGCCTGCAGGACCTTGTCCGTCTCCAGCGTCCGGCGCTCACCGCCCTTGTTCACCGTCACCCGGACCCGCTCTCCGGACTCGTCGATGGCCTCCACCGCGGTGCCCGTGAGGACCTCGATGCCCAGCTTGCGGTAGTGCCGGGCGAGCTCCTTGGAGACCTCCTCGTCCTCCAGCGGGACCATGCGGTCGAGGAACTCCACGATGGTCACGTCCACGCCGTAGCTGCGCAGCACATAGGCGAACTCGACGCCGATCGCGCCGGCGCCGGCGATGACGATGCTGTTCGGCAGCGTCTCGCTGAGGATCTGGCTCTCGAAGGTGACCACCCGCTCCGACAGCGAGGTGCCGGGCAGCAGCCGCGGGCTCGCGCCGGCCGCGATGATGCAGTGGTCGAAGGTGACCGTCTCGGTGCCGCCGTCGGTGAGGGCCACGACCAGGGTGTGGTCGTCGGTGAAGGTGCCACGGCCGTCGAACTGGGTGATGGCGTTCTTCTTCATCAGGTAGTGAACGCCCTTCACCCTGCCGTCCGCGACCTTGCGGCTGCGCTGGTAGGCGGGCCCGTAGTCGGCCGAGACGTCGTCGCCCACGGAGATCCCGTAGGCCTTGGCCTCGTTCGTGACGAACTGGACCATCTCGGCGTTGCGCAGCAGGGCCTTGGAAGGGATGCAGCCGACGTTCAGGCACACACCTCCCCAGTAGCGCTCCTCGACGACCGCGGTGGCGAGGCCGAGCTGAGCGCTGCGTACGGCAGCGGTGTAGCCGCCGGGACCTGCTCCCAGGACAAGAACGTCAAAGTGTTGGCTCACAAGGCCACCTTCGTCCGAACCGGGCGGAGCTACAACCGGGATGCCCGGCCACCCACTGTGACCTTCCCCTCACCGATCACCGGGGGTGCGTCGAGCGGGCGTGCACGGCGCCGCGGGGCGGACGGGAGTCTGACGACAGGGCCCAGCGACGTCAGCGCGACCCCGCCCACCAGCAGCGCCGCCGCGCACCAGCGCAGCCCGGTCACCGGCTCGCCGAGGAACAGGGCCGCCGAGGACATGCCGAACACCGGGACGAGGAGGGAGAAGGGCGCGACCGTGGAGGCGGGGTGGCGGCGCAGCAGCCACCCCCACGCGCCGAAGCCGAACACCGTGGTGACCCAGGCGACGTAGAGGACGGTGCCCGCGCCCTGCCAGTCCAGGGCGCGCAGCGCGGACAGGTCGCGTGCGGGACCCTCGGTCAGGAGGGAGAGGCCGAGCAGCGGCAGGACCGGGACGGTGCTCACCCAGACCATGAAGTTCAGGGCGTCCGGCGGTGCCGCCTTGCGGGTCAGGACGTTGGACACGCCCCAGCAGGCCGCCGCGGCGATCACCAGGGCGAAGGCGCCGAGCGGGCCGGAGGTGCCCTCGTCCACGGCGGCCACGGCGATCCCGGCGAGCGCCACGCCCATGCCCACCAGCCGCAGCCGGGTGGGCCGTTCGCCCAGGGCCGCACACGCGAACAGGGCCGTGAACACCGCCTGGATCTGGAGCACCAGCGAGGACAGCCCGGCCGGCATCCCGGCGTCCATCCCCACGAACAGCAGCCCGAACTTGGCGACCCCGAGGACCAGCCCCACCGCCACGATCCACTTCCAGGCCACCTTCGGCCGGCCCACGAAGAAGACGGCGGGCAGCGCGGCGGCCAGGAAGCGCAGGGCCGAGAACAGCAGCGGCGGGAAGTGGCCGAGGCCGAACTCGATGACGGTGAAGTTCACGCCCCAGACGGCGGCGACGAGGACGGCGAGAAGCACATGGGGTGGTCGCATGCGTCGAGGATCACTCGCCCGGACCGTGAAGCACCAGCGATGATTGCTGCACTGTGGGATGAAGAATCACTAATCGGTCCGCCGATCCATCCCACCCGGCCCCTCGGGAGGAACCGTGCTCGATCTCCAGCGTCTGCGCGCCCTGCACGCCGTGTCCGTGCACGGGACCGTCGGGGCGGCCGCCACCGCGCTCGGATACACCTCCTCGGCCGTGTCGCAGCAGATCGCCAAGCTGGAGCGGGAGACCAGGACGGTTCTGCTGGAGCGCGAGGGGCGTGGGGTGCGGCTCACCGACGAGGCGCACCAACTGGTTTCCGCCGCGCGGGAGTTGCTGGCGATCGTGGAGCGGGCGGAGACCGAGCTGGAGGAGCGGCGCGGGGTGCCGGCCGGGCGGCTGACCATCGCGGCGTTCGCCTCGGCGGCGCGCGGGCTGCTGCCGCCCGTGCTCGCGGACCTCGCCCGGCGGCATCCCGCGCTCGACGCCCGGCTCAGCGAGGTCGACCCGCACCTGTCGGTGGACCTGGTCGCCAAGGGCGCGGTCGACCTGGCCGTCGCGCACGACTGGGACATCGCGCCGCTGCCCGCCCCGGCCGGGGTGGAGCAGGCGGTGATCGGGGACGACCTGTGCGACCTGCTGGTGCCGGCCGGGCATCCGTTCGCGGGCCGGACGGCGGTGCGGCGCTCCGAGCTGGGCGGGGAGCGGTGGATCTGCCAGCCGCCGGGCCGGGTCTGCCACGACTGGCTGCTGCGCACCCTGCGCGCGGCCGGTCACGAGCCGGACGTCGTCCACCAGGCCGAGGAGAACCCGACCCTCGTCGCCCTGGTCGCCGCCGGGCTCGGCGTCGCGCTCATCCCGCGCCTGGGCCGCGGACCGCTGCCCGAGGGCGTCGTCGAGGTGCCCCTGGACCCCATGCCGGTGCGCCGGCTGTACGCGCTGTGGCGCACGGGTGCCGCCCGCCGGCCGGCCATCGCGGAGACGGTCGGCACCCTGCGCCGGCACTGGCCGGCGGTCGCGTCCCGCGGTTGAACGGCTCGCCCCGCGACCGGCGGGCCGACCGGGGCGGGAACCCGGGTCCGCCCGCGTTCGTCTCATCGGCACGCTGCCGGACGAGTCTGCGCGGTGCGGTGTCGGCTCTCGCTGCCGCGGTGACCGCCGACCACCCTCTCCTCCGTACCGCGCCCGGCGGCCCGCCGTCATCGGCGCGCCCCCTCCCACAGCGCCGATGACGGCCCCTCACCGGACCTTCTCCTGCTGCGCGTTCCCTTGACTGGCAGAAACTTCCCGGATATTGGTGACACCTCGGAAGTTTCCTTCAGCGATTCTCCAGCGGAACCCCTCCGGAAGGAGCGCACGTGCACGACGCCAGCACGGACGGCCCAGGAAGACCGGGACACACCGCACGACCCTCCCGCCGCACCGTCCTCGCCGCCACCGCCGGTATCACCGCCGCCCTCGCGGTCCAGGGCACCGGCACCGCCCACGCCGCATCCCGAGACGACAGCCAGCTGCACGCCCTCATCTCCCGGATGACGCTGGAGGAGAAGGTCGGCCAGCTCTTCGTGATGCGGGTCTACGGCCACTCGGCCACCGCTCCCGACCAGGCCGACATCGACGCCAACCTCAACGAGATCGGCGTCCGCACCGCCGCCGAACTGATCGCCAAGTACCGCGTCGGCGGCATCATCTACTTCGCCTGGGCCCACAACACGCGCGATCCCCAGCAGATCGCCGATCTGTCCAACGGGATCCAGCGGGCCTCCCTCGAGCAGCCCCGCGGCCTGCCGATGCTCGTCGCCACCGACCAGGAGCACGGCATCGTCTGCCGCGTCGGCAAGCCCGCGACGCTCTTCCCGGGCGCCATGGCGATCGGGGCCGGTGGCTCGGCCGCCGACGCCCGCACGCTCGGTCGCATCTCCGGTGCCGAGCTGCGCGCCATGGGCATCAACCAGGACTACTCCCCCGACGCCGACGTGAACGTCAACCCGGCCAACCCGGTCATCGGCGTACGGTCCTTCGGGGCCGACCCGGACGCCGTGGGGCGGCTGGTGGCGGCTGAGGTCAAGGGCTACCAGGGGTCCCGGGTCGCGGCGACCGCCAAGCACTTCCCCGGACACGGCGACACCGCCACCGACAGCCACTACGGCTTCCCGGTCATCACCCACAGCCGCGAGGTGTGGGAGCAGCTGGACGCCGTGCCCTTCCGGGCCGGGATCCGGGCCGGCATCGACTCGATCATGACGGCCCACATCCAGTTCCCTGCGCTCGACGACTCCGGCGACCCGGCCACCCTCTCCCACCCGATCCTCACCGGCATCCTGCGCGGCGAGCTGGGCTACGACGGCGTCGTGATCACCGACTCCCTCGGCATGGACGGCGTCCGCACCAAGTACGGCGACGACCGGGTGCCGGTACTCGCCCTGAAGGCAGGCGTGGACCAGCTGCTCAACCCGCCCTCCCTGGACGTCGCCTGGAACGCGGTCCTGGCTGCCGTGCGCAGCGGGGAGCTGACCGAGGCCCGGCTCGACGAATCGATCCTGCGCATCCTTCGGCTGAAGGCGAGGCTGGGCCTCCTCGACGACCCGTACGTCACCCAGGCCGGCGTCGCCCGCACGGTCGGCACTCCCCAGCATCTGGCGGCGGCCGACCGCATCGCCGACCGGACGACCACCCTGCTGGTCAACGAGGGCCGTCTGCTGCCGCTGTCCCGCCGCAGTCACAACAAGATCCTCGTCGTCGGCGCCGACCCCGCCTCCCCGTCGGGCACCACCGGCCCGCCCACCGGCGTGCTCGCCGCCGCCCTGACCGAGCTGGGCTTCACGGCCACCGCCCTGTCGACCGGCACCGCCCCGTCCGCGGCGACCATCGACAAGGCGGTGGCGGCGGCCGGGGACGCGGACGCCGTGGTGGTCGGGACGTACAACGTCACGGCGGGCAGCGCGCAGCAGAGGCTGGTGGACCGGCTGGTGGCGACGGGCAGGCCGGTGATCGCGGTCGCCATCCGCAACCCGTACGACGTCGCCCAGCTCCCGTCCGTCCCGGCCTGCCTCGCGGCCTACTCGTGGACCGACGTGGAACTGCGCGCCGCCGCACGCGTGATCGCCGGCCGGGTCGAGCCGCGCGGCAAGCTGCCGGTGCCCGTGCAGCGGGCGGACGACCCGGCGAAGGTCCTGTACCCCATCGGGTACGGCCTGTCCTACTAGCCGGGCTCGCGCAACGGACGTACGAGACGTACGGAGCGCACCCGGCGCACCACCCCCGACCGGCCCGAACCACCCCGCGCGTCTGGCGTGGCCCCGCTGCGGCGGGCCACGCTGGACGGGGAGGACCCGGGGGATGACGATGCGCATTAGTGGGGCCGTGGGGGTGGGGTGCGCCCTGCCGGTGCTGCTCGCCGCCCTGCTGACGGGGTGCCAGAAGCCGCCCTCCGGCTCGGCGGGGCAGGACGGCCCGCCCACCGGAACGACCACCGCGCCGCAGCCGGTCGGCTACGGCGCGGTG
>NZ_MUBM01000334.1 GCF_002154505.1 Streptomyces carpinensis
TCGGCGTCGACGTCGACGCCGGGAAGGTCGCCGCGCTGCGCGCGGGCAGGGCGCCGTTCCATGAGCCGGGGCTGGCCGCGCTGCTCGCCCGGCACACGGCGAGCGGGCGGCTGCGGTTCACCACGGCGTACGAGGAGGCCGGTGCCTTCGGGCAGGTGCACTTCGTGTGCGTCGGCACACCGCAGCGCAGGGACTGCGACGGCGCGGACCTGAGCTGCGTCGAGTCGGCGTTCGCCGGGATCGCCCGGCACGCGCGCAAGGGCGCCCTGCTGGTGGGCAAGTCGACCGTGCCGGTCGGCACCGCGGCGCGGCTCGCCGACGAGCACGCCGTCGAGATCGCCTGGAACCCGGAGTTCCTGCGCGAGGGCTTCGCCGTCGAGGACACCCTGCGGCCGGACCGGCTGGTGTTCGGGGTGCGCACCGGGCGGGCGGAGCGGCTGCTGCGCCAGGTCCACGAGCCCGTGCTCGCCGCCGGGACGCCGCTGGTGGTCACCGACTTCGCCACCGCCGAGCTGGTCAAGACGGCCGCGAACTCCTTCCTCGCCACCAAGATCTCCTTCATCAACGCGATGGCCGAGGTCTGCGAGGCCGCGGGCGGTGACGTGCGGAAGCTGGCCGAGGCGCTGGGGTGCGACGACCGGATCGGCCGGGCGTTCCTGCGCGCCGGGGTCGGCTTCGGCGGCGGTTGCCTGCCCAAGGACATCCGGGCCTTCGCGCACCGAGCCGCCGAGCTGGGTGTGGACCTGGGATTCCTGCACGCGGTGGACGCGATCAACATGCGGCGCCGGGACCGGGTGGTCGGTCTGGCCCGGGGGCTGTGCGGCGGGACCGTCCTCGGGGTGCGGGTGGCGGTGCTGGGCGCCGCCTTCAAGCCGGACTCGGACGACGTCCGCGACTCGCCCGCGCTGAACGTGGCCGCGCGCCTCGACCTCGACGGCGCCGACGTGACGGTCTACGACCCCGAGGCGATGGACAACGCGCGCAAGGCGTTCCCGCTGCTCGGCTACGCCCTGTCGGTGGAGGAGGCGTTGCGCGGGGCCGAACTGGTGCTGCTGCTGACCGAGTGGCCGCAGTTCCGGGAGCTCGACCCGGGACGGGCGGCGCGTCTGGTGTCCCGGCTGCGGATCGTGGACGGCCGGGGTGTCCTCGACGCGACCCGCTGGACGGCGGCGGGCTGGCGGTTCCGGGCGCTGGGCGGTCCTCCGCCCGACGAGGGCGAGGGGGGGTGACGGACGGTCGCCGGGGCGGTGCCCTTCGGTGACGACGGGGCCTAGCGGTCGGCCGCCGCCGAGGCCTGGACGACTCCGCGCCGGCGGATCTGCCGGAACGCGAACTCGGCGAGGTCGTCGCCGGTGCGGAACACCTCGGTGTCCTTGGCCGTCACGTCCTTGCCGCTGGGGAAGCCGGCGAGGGTGAAGCAGGCGTACCGCCATAGGAGTTGGTGGTGAGTGGCAGGCGCGTCGGCTGCGGGTCCAGGGGCAGTGACAAGGCCACCCCGGCCGGAGACCGGCCGGGGCGGTGCGGGACGTGGGCTATGCCTTGGCCAGGATCTCCTTCAGGGCCGGCAGGAGGAAGGGCTTCAGGGTCCTCGAGTACGACGACGTGATGTGACTGTTGTCGAAGTAGACGACCTGGTCGCCGATGACCGCCGGGCACACGCCCGCGGAGCAGAACGCGGGCGTCGTGTCGATGATGTCCGCGCCGTACTTCTCGGCCACTTCCCGCTCCATGGCGCGGAACTGCGTGTACTCCAGGGCCTGCCACTGCTTGCGGTTGCAGAGGGTGATGTTGTCGATGTGCGTGGCAAGACAGTCGGGGATGTTCCGGCCGGGCTCCGGGGTGTCCGTCATGTAGACGAGCTTGGCGCCGGTCTCCTTGAACACCTTGAACGAGGCCTCGGCGCCGGACCGGTTCGCCTCACGGCGCGCTCGGTCGGCGATGACGAGGACGTCCGGGTGGATCTTCCTGAGCTCCGCGAAGGCCGACTGGCGCCAGCTGTCGCACTCGGTGTACTCGCGGTTCACCTGGGGATTGATGATGTGGTAGATCTGCGGCGAGCAGCCGCCCTTCGACATGGTCACCACTCGTACGCCGAGTTCCTTGCCGACCTCGTCGTAGGTGTCGCTCCACTGCCACGCGTGGGAGTCACCCATGAGGACAAGGGTCTTCGAGCCCTTCGGGTCGCCGGCGACACAGCCGTCGCGCATCACGAACTTCGTGACGTCGAAATTGTCGATGCAGCCGTGCTTGGCGGAGTTCTTCGGTGTGCTCTGCAGAACGCTCTGCACCGCCGCGGAGAGCTGTGTGCGGTGCACGGAGGCCTCGACCGACGCCTCGCTGGTGTACCCGACCGCGACCGTGCTCGACGAGGGAGCGGTCGCCAGGTGCAGCGGGACGATCGCCGCCAGGACCATCGACCCGGCCGTGCCCGCGGTGGTGAATCCGCCGGTGAAGACACCTTTCCAGGGACGGGTCACCAGCGACACGTTCTTCTTGAATTTGCGCTCGACGGCATAGTGCAGGACGACGGCCACCAGGAACGAGAGGACGACGACGCGCATCCGCTCCGCGAACGCGAAATCCCGGTCGGTGATGGATGGCCAGAGCACCAGGAGCGGCCAGTGGGTCAGGTACCAGCCGTAGCTGACGTTGCCGACGAAGTCGAGGACGGGATTGTCGAGCAGCCGCTCCGCGCCGAACCGGGGATTGGCGCAGCCACCGGCTATGACCATGACGGCGCCGATGACCGGGCCGGCCACCGCGTAGCCGGGCAGCGGCGTCTCGTCGGAGATGAGCATCGCGGTGACGAGCACGGTGCCGAGCCCCAGCCACGAGATGACCGCGGCCAGGCCGGTGTTCATGCGGGAGACGAGCGGAGCGGCGAGGGCGAGCAGGACGCCGCAGGTGATCTCCCAGATCCGGGTGTGGGTGCTGAAGTACGCGAGCGGCTGGTTCTCGGCGGTCTTCGACCAACCCAGATAGAACGATCCGGCGATGACGGCTGTCAGGAGCAGCGCGACCAGGGCGCGGTTGCGGAAGATCTTGCGGCTGATCCAGACCACCGCGACGAGGAAGATCGGGGCGGCGACGTAAAACTGCTCCTCGATGCCCAGCGACCAGAAGTGCTGGTACGGGGTCTGCGATCCGTCGTTGGCGAAGTAGTCGGTGCCGTTCTCGACGAGGCGCCAGTTCAGGAAGCTGAGGGAGGCGCTGAGGCCGTCCTCGATGTAGGAGCGGAACCTGAGCGGGCTGCCGTATATCCATGCCAGGACCGCGGTGCCGACGATGACGAGCGCCATGGGCGGGGTCAGTCGCCGGAAGCGGCGAGCCCAGAACTTGGTCAGGGACACCCTGCCCGTCTTGTCGATCTCGGCGAGGAGCTGGCCGCCGATGAGGAAGCCGCTCAGCACGAAGCTCACGTCCACGCCGCCGTGGATGTCGAGTATGCCGCAGTGCATGCTGACCACCATCATGATGGCCACGGCGCGCAGGCCCTGAATGTCCGGCCGGTACTTGCGAAGACGCTCCGTCTGCGCGGCCGTTGAGCGATGGCGGGTCACGGTTCTCCCAGTTGCTGTTCGGTCAGGCCGTTCGGCAGGCAAACGAGTTCAGTGGACCGTCGGGCAGGCGACAGCGGTGCCGCTGACGCGCACTCCCTGGGTGGGGATGCGGATGCCGCACGACAGCCGGAGCTGGGCGGGCAGCTCGTTCTGCGCGCCGACGTGCGAGTGGCAGCCCACCACGACCTCGCGGAGGAGCGATTCGCTGCCGATCGAGGAGTCGTGGTCCACCACGGACTCGTGGATCCGTGCGCCCTCGGCCACCGTGACGCTCGCGCCGATGATGGAGCGGTCGACGACCACGTGCGGACCGATGACGGCACACGGGCCGATCGTCGAGCCGCCGGTGACACGGGCGGTCGGGTCGACGACAGCCGTGGGATGGACCAGGGCCTCGACCGGCCGCGGCACGAGGGGAGAGGTCGCCTTGCCGGTGACCAGGTCGGCGGAGCCGTGGACGAAGGCCAGCGGCGTACCGAGGTCGCGCCAGTAGTCCTCCGTGGTGTGGCCGAACACACGCCGCCCCTGGGAGACGAGCTGCGGGAAGGTCTCCTGCTCGACCGAGATCTCGCGGTCGGCCGGGATGGCGTCCAGGACGGACCGGCTGAAGACGTAGCAGCCGGCGTTGATCTGGTCGGTGACGCACTCCTCGGGCGTCTTGGGTTTCTCGAGGAAGGCCAGCACCCGGTCGGATTCGTCGGTGGGGACCAGACCGAACGCCCGCGGGTCGGGAACCCGGGTGAGGTGCAGGGTCACATCCGCTTCCCGGTCCTCGTGCCGCGCCAGGATGGCGCCCAGGTCCACGCCGGACAGGATGTCGCCGTTGAGGACGAGGACCGGCGCGTCCGCCGAACCGCCGCGCAGCAGATGCGCGGCGTTGCGGATCGCACCGCCGGTGCCGAGCGGGACGTCCTCGACGGCGTAGGAGATCGCCAGATCCTGGGAGAAGACCTTGAACTCCTCCTCGAAGAGGCTGGCGAGATACGAGGTGGCGAACACCACGTGCTCGACGCCCGCGTCCATCAGCTTGGCCACCTGGTGCCGGATGAACGAGTGGCCCGCGACGTTGAGCAGCGGCTTCGGAGTGTGGTTCGTCAGCGGGCGCAGGCGAGTTCCCTTGCCGCCCACCAGGATGATGGCTTCTTGCATGATTGCCTCCGCTCGGTCAACTTGCGGTGTCGGTGCCGGGGCCTGCGTAGCCGGAGCCGAAGCAGGTCTTGATGGCCTTCTCGGTGAGGGGGCGTCCGGCGAAGTCGAGCCGGGAGGCAACCTTGTCGTCGGGTCTGGTGTTCGGGTCGTCGTCGAACCAGAGCGACCACCAGTAGATGCCCTGCATCTGCCTGTCTTGGACGACCTCGCAGACGGCCTTGTACCAGTTGGCCTGCACCTGGGGGTTGACGGTGCGCTTGACATAGAAGTCGCCGGGAGCGTGGTAGGCGCCGTTCATGGCGCCGATGCCGGTCTCGGAGACGAGGATGTTCGGCAGCGGGCCGGTGGCCTTCTTGTCGAGCCAGTCGTTCCAGCCCGCGACCAGGTCCTTGACGGGTGCGGTGTCCGGCACCTTGATGGGGAAGTAGGCGTCGACGCCGAGGTGGTTGACCGGCATGTTGATACGGCCGGAGACGTAGTTGTCCCAGTTGGCGTTGTAGGAGACCTCGCCGGAGAAGTTCTTCTCGGCGTAGGTGACCAGGCTGTCCCAGCCCGGGTCGCCCTCCAGGGAGTTGAGTTCGGTGCCGATCACGAAGGTGTTCGCCTTCGTGTCTTCGGCCGCTTCGAGATACGGGGTGATGAACTGCTTGTACGAGGCGAACCAGGCGGAGCGCGAGGCGGGCTCGATGTTGCCACGCCAGCCGTTCCCCTGCTCCAGGGACCCTTCGTCCATGATCGGGCGGATGGTGGTGCGGAAACCTGCGTCTTTGAACACCTTCAGCACCCGCGCGAGTCGCTCCGGGGACGGTGTCTTGGCGCCGGCCGAGAGCTCGTTGGACGTGGGGCCTTGGATGAAGAAGGGGAAGGAGACGGACACCGAGTTCGCGCCGAGACCGATGAGGTACTTGGCCTGCTTGCGGGCTTGGTTCTCGATGAACGTGTCGGACCGCTTCTGCTTCTCCTCCTCCCAGTAGAGCTGCACGCCCCACTGCGCCATGCCCTTCTTCCAGGGCTTGGCGACCTCGAGAGCGTCGGTGGAGGACTGAGAACCGGGCGGGGAGGAAGCCGACGCCGTGTCGGCGGCACCGTCCTTCGGGGTGGCGGAGTCCTCGGCGCCGCCTACGACGATCTTGGGCATGGCCGAGCCCGACTCCCAGCGCACCGGATGGTCGCCGAGGACGAACGGAGCACCCAGCACGATGGTGAGGACGGTCACCGGGAAGATGGCGAGCAGGGGAAGTCGCGAGCGCATGTCAGTTGTCTTCCGGGCGGTCAGGCGGGCTTGGCGATCACGACGAACTTGTTCTCCTCGCGCCGGACGAACCTCAGGAAGCCCTTGAAGCCGCCGAGTCCCTCCAGCACGGAGAAGACAGGGATGAGAGCGACCACGACGATCGGCTCCCACCACTTGCGCCGGCCGCTGACCGACGCGAGGGCGTTCAGCCGCAGACCTTCCCAGTACGTCCAGATGACGTAGGCGAAGTTGAGGGCCCACAGGATGACCACGGACTGGGTCACGGGCGAGGTGTTCATGTCGTTGATGAGCCAGCCGAACAGCAGCACGGCGGCGATGTGCTGGAGCGGTCCGAGGATCCAGGTGGCCACACAGATCGACAGGAACCAGCGGTAGCGCAAGGGCACGGCCTTGTTGCAGCAGAGCGCCACCAGGCCCCAGGCCCACCGGTCGCGCTGCTTCACGAAGTCGGCCGAGGAGGCGGGGGAGGCGCCGTAGCAGCGGCCGTTGAACCAGTCGCTTCGGCCCGGGTACATGCGGCAGAAGGTCAGGGCGAGGCGGGCATCCTCGACGATCTCCTTGGGGCCGAAGTCCCAGCCGATGGTGGCCTCGACGGAGGCGCGCAGCACCAGCAGCTCGCCGTGCACACCGGCGGCCGGAGTGCCCATCCCGGTCAGCGCGCGGAAGCGGGCGATGTCGTCGGCGGGGCGCACGGCGTCCGCGAGCCAGGTGAAGCGGTTGACCGCGTTCTCGCGGGGGTACGTGAGGATGCCCTGGGCCATGTGCTTGGCCTCGTCGGGGTGGGCCCGGCGCTGCCGGTTGATGAACTGGGCGAGCGAGGACGCGGTGTCGGGGCCGACGCCGGTGTCGTCGTCCATGTGCAGCACCCATACGTAGTCGAGGGCCTCGCCCTCCGCGATGCGCAGCTCGTGGGCGTAGTGGTTGGCGCGGGCCTTGAAGCGGGTGCCGTTGGCCGGGACGTAGTCCTTGGGAACGGTGATCACCCGGATCAGCGGGTGGGAGGCGGCGAGCCGGTCGATGTCCGCCGCCGCCTCGCAGCCCTCCTCGGTGAGGATGTCGACCCGGAGGTACGGAAACCACTCCGGCATGTGCTCGACGTACGAGAGGACCGAGCGCTCCAGCGCGGGGTAGGTGTCGTGCCGTCCGATGGTCGGGCACAGGACGATCAGGAAGTCCTCGTCGGCCGGAGCGGGAGGGGTCATCCGGTCGCTCTGGCGGACCCTGCGGCGGATCAGCAGGGCACCCTGGATGCCGACCATCACGCCGACCACCGGCAGGGACCAGACGATGGTCAGCACCCAGCTCAGCGCCGACGAGCTGGACCGGTAGGTCCACAGGCCGAAGGCGACCAGCAGAATGAAGGGCAGCAGGAACGGCAGGATTCCCGGCCTCCAGGCGGCCGTGCGCTCCGCCAGTTTCGCATTGTGCCGCGAATGCGGCGCACTCCCGTCGACGAGTGTCGATGCCATGACGACTGCGGAACTCCCGTGAGATCGGACGGCGCGTCGAGGCGGCAGCGATCTCCGTCACGGCGCATGTGCGCGCACCGTGACGTTCCTTTCAGGTTCCTGCCCCCCGACGCCTTCATCGGCGTCTCGGCCACTCACCGCTCAGATGCCCCCCCCGGGCGCCCAAACCACTGGCCGAACGGAACCCTGATCCTTACACGTATGTTCGAGGTAAGGAAGTGGTAAGAGTTATGTGTGTTCAAGGTTTAACCAAGCGGATGCTTGATCAGTGATGTCCATTCATCGGCGGTCAACACTCGGGGGGATCCGTAGGTCCGCTTCACGTCGTCCACAGTGTTCCTGTGGCGCGGCTCGGAGAGGTTGTCGTGCGACAGCGCCTGGCCCCATACCGTCCACAGCACCCATGGTGTGTGGGTCAGGGTCCGCGGCTGGTGCGCGTTGAGCGGTACGTGGAAGGACTCGGCGAGGATCCGTGGCCTGGCGTACCGCTCCAGACCGCGGTACCAGACTTCGGTCCAGGCGCCGCCGCCGAACGGCCGGGCCGGACTCCCGCTGTAGTCGTCGACGCCCACGACGTCGACATGGTCGTCGCCCGGGTAGTAGTCCCAGGGCGGCCGTCCGTAGGAGCCGTCCCAGGAATTCGGCGCCCAGACGAAGATCAGGTTGTGCAGACCCCGGCGACGCACCAGGAAGTCGTACGTCAGCCGCCACAGCGTCCGGTACGCGGCCGGATCCTGCCCCGCCCACCAGAACCCGTGGCCGGGCGCGGTGTTCATCTCGTGGTACGGCCGCAGCAGCACCGGTACGCCCTGGTCGGCCAGGTAGCCCAGATGGTCGGCGAGAAAACCCAGGTCGCGCAGCAGCGCCCCGTGCTCCGCCGTGCCCTCGGTGATCACCCGGCCGAACCAGGCGGAGTCCTTCGCACCGGGGGAGTTGCGGTGCAGCGTCTGCGGGAAGCCCTTGACCGGGCTGCCCGGATACGGCTGATGGAAGGAGAATCCGACGAAGCCGGCCGGGGCGCCGCCGTTGTGCGGCAGGGCGACCTCGGTGCCGGAGGCGCAATCGGTGTGCGTGCCGGAAGGGCGGTACGAGCCGTCGGCCGCCCGGGGAAGCCCCGCCCACAGACCCACGGCTAGGTCCACGGCGTCCTCGGTGTACCCCCACATGGGCCGGCAGCTCGGCCAGGCGCGGGAGTAGGACCGTGCCTGGCCCACCGCCCAGCCCGGCCGGCCGTAGCCCGGCCCCAGATCGAGCTCGACGAAGGCGGGCAGGCGGCCGGTGATGTCCCGGGCCTTGCGGTAGTAGTAGCCCGGTGGCTTGGTACCCCGGTAGTCGCCGTATGCCGCGTTGTACCGCTCGTTGTGCAGCTCCACGTGCTGCCCGATCACCGTTCGGCTCGGTCGGCCCCGGCGCGCGTCGATCTCCAGTCCGGCCAGCAGTGCGTACACGCGGCGGGCCGCGGGGGTGGCGTCCGGATCCCGGTGCCGCAGATCGGTGGGTACCTTCCGCGGGTTCTTCGGCCAGGCCCACACGGCCAGCGGCGTCAGCAGCGCGGCCCCCGTGACCGCACCGAGCATCTTGACCCGCCCTCGCATACGCACCGTGCTAGATCCGTTCCACGATGAGCCATGCGGCGGTGACGCCGATCCCGGTGCTGCGGGGCCGCCCCCGGCCGGTGTCCCGACCTGTGGATCCGCCCGGTCCGGAGCCTTGTGTGCCATCGATACCGAAGGTGCGCGGCGTGGTCATGCGGTCCTTCCCCCGAGGGCAGGTGTCGAACCAGTGTCCGATCGGTCACTGATCGAGGGAGGGTCTCACACGGCTGTGCCGGGCAGGACCCGGCTACCCCTGGGCCGCCGCCGAGGCCTGGACGACTCCGCGCCGGCGGATCTGCCGGAACGCGAACTCGGCGAGGTCGTCGCCGGTGCGGAACACCTCGGTGTCCTTGGCCGTCACGTCCTTGCCGCTGGGGAAGCCGGCGAGGGTGAAGTAGGCGTACCGGCCGTAGGAGTTGGTCGTCGAGCGGCACACCGCGCCGTCGCAGAAGGCCTTGACGCCGCTGCCCGAGAGCGGCTTGACGATGCTCTTCTTGTCGGCCTGCCCCTTGGCCTTGAGGGCCTGCGCCTCGCTGTCGAAGACGGCGACGCCGACCGTGGCGGCGATGCCGTCCTTGGTGTAGGTCACGCGGATCAGGCGGGTGCACCCGTTGTCGGTGAGGACCTTCGCGAGGGTGCCCTGGACGGCCGTGGCGCAGCTCTTCGTGTCGGCCGTGGGGCCCTTCTTGTAGACGTTCTCGCCCACGGTCAGCCGGGCGCCCTGGAAGAGATTGCTCGGGCTGAGGGGGGCGGTGTCCTTCTTGGCGCTGGATATGAAGTCCTTGGGATCCAGCGGGGGCGGCGCGGTGGTGGGCGCGAAGGACGGGGCCGTGGCCGAGCCGCTCGGCAGGGTGGCGGTGGCGGGCAGCCGGGAGGCCGGCTGCCCGGAGGCGTCGTCGTCGCTGTTGGCCGACACCACCGCCACGGCGACGGCCGCGCCCACGGCGACGGTGGCCAGCACGCCCCCGCCGACGAACAGCAGCCGGCGCCGCTTGTTGCGCGTCTCGGACGCCTCGGCGAGCGCGGCCCAGTCCGGAGTCTGGCTGTCGCTCCCGCTGTTCCACGACTGCTGAGAATGTGGTTTCCAGGGATCCCACTGGGACTGCGAGCCCCCCTGCCCATAACTCATGGGGCGCATCTTAGACGGGGGCCGGAGAGCGCCGGCGTCCCCCGCTGCGGGCCGCCGAGCACCTTCGGTGCAGGCCGGTACAAAGCGGAGCCCCGGCGAGGAACGCGGCGGCGGACCGTGCCCGGGCGTTTTCCGCCATCGCCGGGGCCCCGCTTTGTA
>NZ_MUBM01000335.1 GCF_002154505.1 Streptomyces carpinensis
CGGTCAGTCTCATGCTCAGCGCCCGACTGAGGAAGGAGCTGCGCCGACGGCTGCTCACCCTCGCCGTCCGCAAGATCCCCACGCTGACGCCCTTCATGGTCGGCGCCGCCATCGGCGCCTTGCTGAACCACTACGACACCACAAGGCTCACCCAGGCCATCCGTGCCGACCTGCGCGCGCCAGGCCCCCTGGCCCGCGCTGCCCACGCAGGAGTCGGGTGCCGACTCCTGAGCCACCGCCGTTCTGTTTATGTACTCGTTTTTTCGCCCTGTTGTCGCAGGGAAGATCGAGGCGCTTAAGAGTCATCACGTAATGGAGTGATGTCCGCCCGATGTCTGCACGGATCTGGCACACCTGGGTGGCGGGCTGTCCGTACAGCCGGCTGCTCCGGCGTGGATTTTGTGCCGCGCATTCGCGGGTCGGGTCTCATTCGGGGTGGGTCCGGTACCGGGCGATGGCATTTTGTCGAGCAGAGGCCCCTGATCCAGGTGTTCTGGGTTGGGGGCTGCGGCGTGGGTGCGGCCCCGGGCGGGGCGGGCACCGCGCTGTGGTTGACTCGACAGGGCTTCTTGCAGCCCTTGTTCGAAAACGATCTGTGTGTGGCGCGCTTGGACTTTGTCAAGGCGCGCGGTGCTGGGGTCGTCCGGGTCGTCGAGGCGTACGTGGGCGCAGAGGGCCCCGGAGACCGCGTCCCGATCGCCGGTCAGCCCGCACGAGGTGCAGACGTGGATCCGGTCGGCGAGGGTTTTGGTGACCGTCGCGCCGCAGAAGCAGGTCTGGGACAGTTTCGTGGTGAACGTGGACGCGCGGAGCACCCGCCCGCCGACTTTCTCGCACTCGCGGCCGATCGCGGCGATGAGTCGTCCGGGTGTGGTGGCCTGGAGGGCTTTACCCCACCGTCGGTACCAGGTGCGGATATCGCAATCCTCGATGGTGAGGTTCGCGCCGTGGTCGGCGACGATGTCTGCCGCTATCCGCCTGGCGCGGTGGTCTTTCGCCGCGGCCGCGGTGGCGGCGGCTTCGGCGAGGCGGGCCCGGTTGAGGCGGTAGCCGGATGACAGGGTGTCGCGCCGGTACGCCTGCTTCGGTATACCGGCCTTGTTGGAGACCCGGGCACCGCCAGGCGACTGGACGGCGCGTGCGGGCAGGCCTGCGGCCGCTCGTCGTTCGGCACGGGCCTGCTGGCGTTTCGACGGCCCGTACTGGCTGGGGTTGGAGGCCCGACGGGAGCGGTCGAGGGCACGCTTGCGGCCGCGTTCCTTCCGCCGGGCCTTTGCCAGCGCGGTGACCTCGCCTGTCTCGTCAGGGGTGGCGACCTGGCGGTCGAGGTCTCTCGGTGCCGGTAGGCGGCCAGGTGTCCAGCGAGCGTCCTGGTCGGTCTCCTGATCGGGGAAGCGTGGCACGCCGCCGGTCGATCTCGAATCCCTCGGGAGCTTGATCGTCCAGTGCGGTCGTAAGCCGGGTGACGACGCGCGCGTGCCAGGACCGCTGAGGGGACATCATGAAGATCAGCGCTCCATCGATCAGCTCAGTGTGCCGGGGGAGGTCGGGCGCGTTGTCGAGGTCATCGGCCTCCCAACCACTCGGCCGAGGCGGCAGCATCCAGGGCGGGAGCGCGTCCCATGCGGTCGTCATCGTGTCCTCCTTCCGGCGCCCGGCCAGCCTAATCCGTCAGCCGCGCAGCGGCGGTGCGGGCCGCGACGAGAGCGGCGACGGGGTCGGCTGTGGCGGGGGCGCAGGGCCACCATTGAGTGGCGGAGCCGCTGCCTTCCCGGGTGTAGGGATGCCATCGGCCGTCGGGGCCGAGGCGGATCTGGACGCCCTCGTCATCGGCGGTGAGACGGTTGCGCCAGACGCGTATACGCAGGGTGCTCGCGGTGTCGTCCCCGGACTCGGCGTTGTCGGGGTCGCAGAGGGCGGCGCGGGCGGCGGCCATGGCAGTGGCGTCGGGCGTGAGGGGCGCGCGGGCGACGGCGACGCCGGCGGGGCCTCCGTGGCGCTGGGCGCGGACCAGGAGGGCGAAGTCGAGTGGGGGCAGGCCGGTGGCGCGTACGAGTTGGTGGAACCAGTGCTCGCCGACCCCGCTCGCGACGAGGCGTACGGCGTCGTCGAGCGGGGCGCAGGTGAGGGAGGCGGTGTGCCCGGCGGTGAGGGCGCGGGCGCGCTGAGCGGTGTCCCGAGTGAGGGCTTCGAGGTCGTCGAGGGTGAAGGGGGCGTCGGGCGGGGGCGTGGTCGTGAGG
>NZ_MUBM01000336.1 GCF_002154505.1 Streptomyces carpinensis
CGGTCAGTCTCATGCTCAGCGTCCGACTGAGGAAGGAGCTGCGCCGACGGCTGCTCACCCTCGCCGTCCGCAAGATCCCCACGCTGACGCCCTTTATGGTCGGCGCCGCCATCGGCGCCTTGCTGAACCACTACGACACCACAAGGCTCGCCCAGGCCATCCGTGCCGACCTGCGCGCGCGCCAGGCCCCCTGGCCCGCGCTGCCAACGCAGGAGTCGGGTGCCGACTCCTGAGCCACCGCCGCTCGGTTCACGGACTCGATTTCCGCCCTGCCGTACGGAAAATCGAGACGCTAGAGGCGCGCATGGCTGGAGGCCCTGTTCGCCGAGCGCCAGCTGACCGTCCCGTGGACGCTGTGCCCCGAAACCACCGACGTCGCCCTCGCACGGGAGTGGCTGACCTCCTGGACCGAGGTCCCCGGCATCGAGGGCCTCGTCATCCGAGGCAGCCAGCAGCGCTACCTCCCCGGCGCCCGCGCACTGGTCAAGATCCGCCGCCGGAACACGACCGAGGCCGTCATCGGCGCCATCTCCGGCACACTGCGCCGCCCTCAGACACTCGTACTTGGCCGCCTCGACGAGCACGGGCGCCTGCGCCCCGTCGGCCGAACCACACCCGTGAGCCCGGACGCCGCCCGGCAGCTCGCCGAGCAGCTGACGCCAGCCGCACCAGGCCACCCCTGGGAAGGCGTCCGCTTTACCGCCTCGTGGGGATCACACACTCCGCTCGACGTCACACTCGTCCAGCCCGACCTGGTCGCCGAAATCATGGTCGACACCGCCCAGGAACGCGGAGCATGGAGGCACCCCCGCACGGTTCGCCCGGATCCGAACGGACATCACCACCACGGACGTGGCACCGTTCGGCGCGGGCGCCACACCATCCGCAGGATGACCCGCCTGCCGGAGGCGGGGGCCGCGGTGTGTCAGCCCAGAGGCACCCACACGTCAGGGCCCCCGCCCCGCCACTCGATCAGCGGCGACGTCTCCACGTCCACGCCCTCCAGGCCGGCCCGCCGCAGAAAGTCCGCCACGTCCGCCGGCTGCAACGCCAGCCCCAGAATCTGCCCGTCAACGCGCACCCGCCGACCGCCTGTCATCGACGGCGGCGACACCACCACATGGTGCTGACCGGACATGCCCCCGGCATCCGCCCCGGCGGCCGGACATGCACCCGACAGTGTCCGCCTACTCCAGCACGCCCAGCGCCGTGTCCGGCCTGCACTTCGAGCACGCCTGCACCCGCCGACGGGTCAACGCGTCCAGGGCCTCCGCCCGCGTCACCGGCCTCCGCCGCTTCCCCGGGTCCCAGCAGTCGCCCGTGTGCACCGCCACGAAGTTGTTCTTGCTCAGGCCGATCTCGTCCGGAGGCGGGGGCCGCATCTCCGCGCCGCGGCGGCGCCCGGCCTCCCGCCGCTGCTCCTGGGCGATCCACCCGTCGATCTGCGCCAGTGCAGCCGTCGCCTGCTGCACGACCACCCGGCGCGCGAACTGCAGCAGCTCAAGACGGGACGGCGCGGCTTCGTTCACACGTTCGAGTCTAGCCGTGGTCTGCGGAAATCCCGCCGGGTCATCCGCCCCTCGTCCCACCAGTACCAGCCATGCGGCGCCACATCCGGACGCGGCCACAACGCCAGCCGATACGCCCGACGCCCATCCGGCGCGTCGTAGTGAGCGACCGCCACGCCCCGGTATGGCTCGCTGGCCACCCGCAGATTGATCCGCACGACGTCATACGGCCCGTACGCGAACACCTCGGCCCCGGCGTCCGGGGGAGGCGCCACCTCGGCATCACGCGAATCGTCCAAGTGTTCGATAGTAGGGGTGGTGGCGGCATCCGGACATGAGACTCGCAGCAATGGTTGTCAGCGACAGTGCTACTCGGCCACAGGGGCGACGCTCACCCGGGTGACCCAGTGCTCACCAGGCCATTCGCCAACGCCCCTTCATGCAAAGGCTCTTGAGGGGTCACGCGGCACCAATTCGCTACCGGCCGGTAGACGCCAAGCTGGAGGTCCACACGGGCAAGGAGGTGACGCTCACATCATGAGCAAAGAGTTCTGGCGGACGATCCAGACGGCCATCGAGAAAGACAACTGGACCGCCCGCCTCGTCGTGATCTTCTTCACGACCGGAGCCGCAGCAACGGGTACCTGCGGGGTCATCGCTGCCAGATAGCCCCCAGCCGCTCTGTGTGGCGGCATGTAGCCGCAGTCCGCCACACGGCAACGGTAGGCGGACAACACGCCCAGCGGCAGCAGCAGGCACAAGAACGCGCCCCACCCGCTGCGCCCGGACAACACACTCATCCAGGCGCCAGACACGCAAGACGCCGCCAGCCGGCGCGCCCACCACACCCCCACTGCTACGGTCGCCCGCCCTCCCGGCGGCCGGACGCCAACGCCCCCCGAGCGCCCGGCCGCCGGGAGGGCGGGCGACCGTAGCAGTGGGGGTGTGG
>NZ_MUBM01000337.1 GCF_002154505.1 Streptomyces carpinensis
CAGCGCGGCCTTGGCCGCGGAGTAGACGGCCTCGTCCCGAACGCCGACCGTGCCCGCCAGGGAACCGATGATGACCACCCGGCCGGTGCCCTGCCCGACCATGTGCGGCAGCAGTTGCCGGATCAGGTGCAGGGTGGCGAGCACGTTGACGTCGAACACCTCGTCGATGGCGGGCTGCGGCATCGTGCTGAACGGCCCGGCCCAGCCGATGCCCGCACCGGCCACCAGCAGGTCGACCCGGCCGACGCTGTCCAGCGCGAACTCGGCCAGCCGCCGTTCGGCGCCCGGGCCGCACAGGTCCGCCGGATAGGCGACGGCCGAGGTGCCCCGGGCGACCTCTTCGAGCCGCGCGCGGTCCCGCCCGTTCAGCACCAGCCGCCAGCCGCCCTCGGCGGCGAGCCGCCGGGCCACGGCCGCGCCGATCCCCGACGAGGCGCCGGTCACCAGCGCGCCCCCGCCCGGCAGCGCGCCGTCGGCGGCGCGCCGGCTCGCGGCGGTGAGCGGCGCCGGTGCCCCGACGGGGGTCCCGGGGCCGGACCGAGGACGGGAAGGGGCTTGGGACATCGGCGCGCACCTCTGGTCGACGGGAACCGGAGGCCGCCGGTGCGGCCCCCGGCGGTCCGGCCTTGTCCTGCCGGGGTGAAGTATCCCGGGGGCCGGGCCCGAAACGCGGCACGAGCGGGGGCGTGCCCGTTCGTTTGACTGCGGTGAGTGAGGGTTACTCACTTCCAGTGTCGTCCGAAATGCCCGTGCCGCCACCTCTGCCCGCCGCTCGTGGCCCGCTGAGCGAGCACGCGCCCCTCCGGCCCGGCCCGCACCGCTCGCCCGGGGCCGAACGCCTGCTCGTCGTCAGCGCGAGCATGGGCTCGGGCCATGACACGGTGGCCGCCGAGCTGGCGCGCCGGGCCCGCGCCACCGGCCGGGAGGCGCACGTCGTGGACGTGCTCGCGCTGCTGCCGTACGGCGTCGGAGCCGGTCTGCGCGGCTTCTACCAGACCGCCGTCCGGCACTGTCCCTGGGTCTACGCCGGAATCTACGACTTCTTCCTCCGGCCCGGCCCCCGCCCCCGGCCCAGCGGCACGCCGCTGGCGCGGCTCGCGAGCGACCGCCTGATGCGTCTGGTCCGCGAGACGCGCGCCGATGTCGTGGTGCCTGTCTTCCATCTGGCGGCGCAGCTCACCGGCCATCTGCGGGCCCGGGGTGTGCTGCGCGTGCCCAGCGCGGTGGTCGTCGTCGACTTCGCCGTGCACCGACAGTGGCTGCATCCGGGCAACGACCTGCACCTGTGTGTGACGGACGAGGCCGCCTCGGAGGTGCGCCGGGCTCTGGGCCGGCCGGCGGAGGCGACCGGGCCGGTGGTGGCTCCCGGCTTCTTCCCCGGCGGGACGGGGGAGGCCGGATGGCGGCGGCGGTTGGAGCGGCACGGCCCGGGGCGGCCCGCCGTGCTGGTCTCGGCGGGGGCCTGGGGCGCCGGGGCGCAGCTGGCCGGCACGGCGCGGCTGCTGGCCGCGAACGGCTTCCTGCCGGTGGTGCTGTGCGGGCGCAACGAGCGGCTGCGGCACGCCCTGTCCGGCGTGCCGGGCGTCCTCACCCCCGGATGGGTGAGCGACATGCCGGAGCTGTTGCAGGCGTGTGCGGCCCTGGTGGACAACGCGGCCGGGCAGACGGCCGTCCAGGCGCTCGCGGCCGGGCTGCCGGTCGTGGGATACCGGCCGCTGCCCGGGCACGGCGCGGAAGGGGTCCGCCGCATGGCGGCCCTCGGGGTGTCCGACCACGCGCCGGACGAGGCCGGCCTGCTGCTGTCCCTGACCCGGCTCACGGAGGGGGGAGCCGAGCGCGAGCGGCGGATCGCGGCCGGGCGCGCGCTGTTCCGGGAGGACGCGCTGTCGTGGGTCGTGCGGGCGTCGCCGAGCACCGGCCCGAGGCCGCAGCCGTAGCCGAAGCCCCAGCCGGGCGCCGACTGCCGCCCCTCGCCTACGACCCGACCGTCCTGTCCCTTACGGCTCGACCGTCCTGTCCCCTAGGCTCGACCGTCCTGCCGGAGTCCAGCCGCCCGACGTGGGCGACGTTCTCCCGGTCCTCGGCGTCCTGGCTGGGCGCCGCCGCGAACCAGGCGTCGAGGATCTCGGTCAGGAGGGGTTCGGAGGTCAGCCGCAGGCCGAGCGCCAGCACGTTGGCGTCGTTCCAGCGGCGCGCGCCGTCCGCCGTGTAGGCGTCGGTGCACAGGGCCGCCCGTACGCCGGGCACCTTGTTCGCGGCGATGGACGCGCCCGTGCCGGTCCAGCAGCACACGACCGCCTGCTCGGACCGGCCCTCGGCGACGTCCCGGGCCGCGGCCTCCGAGCACGCCGCCCACTGCGGGTCGTCCCCGGGCCGCAGCGCGCCGTGGGGGACCACCTCGTGCCCGCGTTCGCGCAGCCGCGTGACCAGGGCGCGGGCCACGGGTTCGTCCATGTCGGAGGAGACGGAGATCCGCATGCTCGGCAGACTACGCCGCACGGATGCTAGAAGACGCTCCTGCCGAGGAGGACGGCGGAGACGAACAGGACCGCTCCGCCCGCGACGGCGGCCGAGCGGGAGTGGCGCCGCAGCGACGCGCGCAGGCCGGGTCGGCGCGTGGGCACGCGGTGCACGGTGGTGTTCCAGCCGGTGTCCAGTACCGAGGCCGGCCCGGCGGCCGGTGCCGGCCCATCGGCGGCATGGTCCGGGACACCGTGGACGGTGCCGCGGTGGTGTGCCGGCGCGACGAACCCGTGGGGTGCGTGGCCGGTGCCCGGCTGTTCCGGTGGCAGCGGTTCGGGGGCGCCGCGCCAGGCGCCGCTGCCGAACCAGTCCGCCGCCTGCCGGGCCGTGGGCCTCTCCTCGGGCCGCTTGGCGAGCATGCCCAGCAGGTACGCCTCGAAGGCGGGCGGCAGCGCGGCGCCGCGCTGGTGCGGCGGTACGGGCGGGGCGTCGACGTGCTGGTACAGCAGCACGGTCGCGGTCGCCGACTCGAAGGGCGGGCGGCCCACGGCCAGTTGGTAGAGCACGCAGCCCAGCGAGTACAGGTCGGAGGCCGGGCTCGCGGGGGTGCCGATGGCGCGTTCGGGCGCCAGGTACAGGCCGGTGCCGACGATCTGGCCGGTCGTGGTGAGCCCGGCCGACGGGTCGTCGACGAAGCGCGCGATGCCGAAGTCACCGATGCGGACCGTGCCGTGGCGGTCGCTCAGCAGATTGCCGGGTTTGACGTCCCGGTGCACGATGCCCTGCGCGTGCGCGGCGGCGAGGCCCTCGGCCGCCTGCCGCGCCACCTGTGCCAGCCGGTCCGGTGCGAGCGGCCCGCCGACTGCCAGTTCCCCGGCGAGGCTGTCGCCCTCGATCAACTCCATGACGAGGAAGCAGCGTCCCTGCCAGGTGCCGAAGTCGAGCGTCCCCACGACGTGCGGATGGTTCAGCCGTGCGGAGGTCTGCGCCTCCAGCCGGAACCGCGCCTCGGCCGAGGCGTCCGCCACGTCGTTCAACAGGAGTTTGACCGCGACCGGACGGCCGAGCACCTCGTCGAGGGCCCGCCAGACCTCCCCCATCCCGCCGCGTCCGATGACCGTGTCCAGCCGGTACCGATCCGCCACCAGCACGCGTAGACCGCCCTCATTCCCCGAAAGTCCCACCCTCAACCGGCCCATCTTAACGATCACTTGGCACGCCGACGACCGGCACCGATCCACGCCCCTACGGGTGAAAAGCAGTGAATCGCTCTACGTACAAATATGTAGAGCTGATCATGTATGTCATGGTCTCCCTATCCACTGATCCGCTCGGGAAAGGGAGGACGACCTTGGACCCTCTGACGTGGCTGCTCATCCCGCTGGCAACCGCGATCATGGCAAGCCTCTGGGGCTGCTGCACGGGGCGCCGACGACGCGCCGACGACTGGACGAACGTGCAACGCTACGACCGCCTGCGGGCGGCACTGGCACGCGCGGCCGCCTCGGCCTCCGCCGTCTCCGCCGCCCCCGTCGCCCCCGTCGCCTGCGGTTAGGACTGCCCCTGCGGTCACAGCCGGCCCCGCGGTCGGTTCCGCGCCGCCGGACGGTTCCTAACGCAGCAGCAGCTGCACACCGCCCACGACCGTCGCCGCGATCACCAGCTGCTCGAACAGCCGCTGGTCGATCCGGTGCACGGCCCACCTGCCGAACAGCGCTCCGGGCACCACGAACACGGCGAGCGCCGCGTCCAGGAACAGTGAGCGGCCGTCGATCAGGCCGAGGCCCGCACTGAACGGCACCTTGGAGACGTTGACGACGAGAAAGAAGAAGGCCGACGTCCCGAGGAAGCCGAGCTTGCGGAAGCCGGCCGACAGCAGGTACATCGACATCACCGGGCCGCCCGCGTTGGCGACCATGGTGGTGAAGCCGCCGAGGACACCGTAGGAACGGGCCTTGAGGCGGCCGGCCCGGGTGGTGACCGCGTCAGGGTCCACCTCCCGGTCGGCCGCCCGGCGGCGCCACAGCGTCACGGCCGCCATCAGCAGCAGGATCGCGCCGATCGAGGTCCGTACGACGGCGTCGTCGGCCCACACCAGGAACAGGGTGCCGACGACCACTCCGACCGCGACGGCGGGGAACAGCCGCCACAGGGTGGGCCAGTGGGCATGCCGCCGGTAGGTGAGGACGGCGAGGACGTCCCCGGTGATCAGAACCGGCAGCAGCACCCCGGTGGAGGCGCGGGCGGGCAGCACGGCCGCGAAGATCGCGAGGCTGACCGTGTTGGCCCCGCTGACGGCGGTCTTTGAGAAGCCGACCAGCAGGGCCGCGAAGGCGAGCGCCGCGAAGTCCCAGCCGGATATGTGCCAGAGTGTCATCGTGTCCATGCGGACACCGATGCTATGTCCGGACAACCACCGCCCGTAAGCACCGTCTCGCCAGTCGGCCCTAGGCGGTTTCGTTTGGATTACCTGGCTGACCAGAGGAAGATGCTCGCAACGTGGAGTCCGGCCAGGTAGATGGCTGCTGTCTTCTCGTAGCGGGTGGCGATGCCTCGCCACTGTTTCAAGCGGTTGATGCAGCGTTCGACCGTGTTGCGTTGCTTGTAGGCCTCGCGGTCGAAGGCGGGTGGCCTGCCACCCCGGCTGCCGCGTCGCAGACGGTGGCCGCGTTGATCGGCCGGCACGGGGATGACCGCCCGGATGCCGCGCCGCCTGAGGTGCTCACGGATGGCCCGCGACGAATACGCCCTTGTCTGCGAGGACTGCCGCTGGCCGGGTCCGGGGCCGTCCACGCCGTCGGGGAACACGCAGCCGCGCCATCACGTCAGCGAAGGCAGGCGCGTCACCGGCCTGTCCGGCGGTGAGATGGAAGGCCAGGGGCCGGCAGTTGCCATCGGCCGCGAGATGGATCTTCGTGGTCAGTCCGCCACGGGACCGGCCGATGGCGTGGTCGTACGGCTCGTCGGCCGAGGCCCCTTTTTGCGGGCTCCGGCCGCGTGCTGATGGGCTCGCACGATCGTGGAGTCCACCGAGACGACCCGGTTCAGCTCCTCGTCGGCGTCGGCCTGTGCCACAAGCGCGGTGAACACCCGCTCCCATGTGCCATCGGCGGACCACATCCGCAGCCGGTTGTAGACCCCCCGCCAGTTGCCGTACTTCTCCGGCAGCTGCACCCACTGTGCGCCGGTCTGAAACTTCCAGGCGATGGCGTCGATCACCTCTCGGTGGTCCCGCCACCGGCCACCCCGCTTCGGTGTCCGGTCCGGAAGCAACGGCTCGATCCGCGCCCACTACGCGTCAGTCAACGGCACACCAGGACAAACCCCGAAGACTGCGAGGACACCAGTGATGACCAGCCCCCACCCATGCCATGGCCCTGCGCACGACGGCCACCGCCTTCGGCACCCAGCGCGGCAAAACCTGGTGGAGAGCACCTGTCCGAAGGCGCCGCATTCCCCACTAAGTGCTGCTCAGCACCGTTGTCGACTGGCCATGCGGGCGTGATCGCGCACTATGCGGTCGCAACGCCCAGGAAGCGCAGCACCGCCAGGACACGGCGGTGGTCGGCGTCGGCCTTGGGCAGGTCGAGCTTGGTGAAGATGCTGTTGATGTGCTTGGCGACCGCGCTCTCGCTCACGACCAGCTCGGCGGCGACGCCGGAGTTGGACCGGCCGCCCGCCATCAGCTCCAGCACCTCCCGCTCGCGCGGTGTCAGCCGGTCGAGCGGATCGCTGTGCCGGCGCACCAGCAGCTGCGCGACGACCTGCGGGTCGAGCGCGGTGCCGCCGGCCGCCACCCGGCGTACCGCCTCGGCGAACTCCTCGACGTCGGCGACCCGTTGCTTGAGCAGATAGCCGACGCCCGAGGTGTTGGCGGCGAGCAGATCGGCGGCGTACCGCTCCTCCACGTACTGCGACAGCAGGAGCACGGCGGTACGCGGGTACTGGCGGCGGATCACCAGCGCGGCGCGCACTCCCTCGTCGGTGAAGCCGGGCGGCATGCGCACGTCGACCACGGCGATGTCGGGCCGGTGCTCCTCGACGGCCGCCAGCAGCCCTTCTGCGTCGGCGACCTGCGCGCACACCTCGAAGCCGGCCGCCTCCAGCACCTTGACCACGCCGATGCGCAGCAAGAGGGAATCCTCGGCGATCACGGCGCGCACGGCAGCTCCACGGTGATGACGGTCGGGCCCCCGGCGGGGCTGCGGCAGGAGAGCGTGCCGTCGACGGACGCGACGCGCTTGGCGAGCCCGGCGAGCCCGGTGCCACCGCCGGCGGCCGCGAGATCCGCGCCGCCCGCTCCGTCGTCCGCGACGACCACCAGCAGTGTCTCCCCGATCCGCTCCACGGTCACGTCCGCCCGGGTCGCCTGGGCGTGTTTGACCACGTTCGTCAGGGCTTCGGAGACCACGAAGTACGCGACGGCCTCGACCGTGGGCGAGGGGCGCTGCGGCAGGTCCACCGCCACGCGCACCGGGATCGGGAGGCGGGCGGCGACCCCGGACAGCGCGGCGTCGAGGCCGCGGTCCTCAAGGACGGCCGGATGCAGGCCGCGCACCAGGTTGTTCAGCTCGGCGATCGCCTCCTTCGCCTCGCGGTGCGCCTCGTCGATCACCTTGCGGGCGTCCTCCGGCAGGTCGCCGAGGGTGGCCCTGGCCAGGCCCAGGTTGACGGCGAGTGAGACGAGGCGCTGCTGTACGCCGTCGTGCAGGTCGCGCTCGATCCGCCGCCGCTCGGCGTCGGCGGCGTCGAGCACACCGGCCCGGCTCTCGGCGAGGTCGGCGACCCGGCGGGCCAGCTTCTCCGCGCGGCTGGGGCCGAGCAGGACCTCGGCCGCCCGGGTCTCCAGCCGCACCAGAGCGCCGGTCAGCCGGGGCCCGAGGAACAGCAGGGCGAGGCCGCCGGCGGTGATGTACGCGGCCTGCGTGGTGTACCCGAGGTCGGTGACCCGCCACTGCGGGGGCAGCGCCCAGATCCACACGTAGATGGAGGCGGCCACGAGAGCGGCGGCCCAGACGGCGAGGACGGCGAGGTCCAGGACGGCGAGCAGCGGACCCGCCACGGCGTGGTAGCAGACCTGCCGCCACAAGGCCCGGCCGGTCAGCCGGCGCACCGCCGACTTCCAGTTGCGTCCGGGCCCGGGTACGGCGGGGCGCGGGAGGTCCTTGCCGACGAGCGCCCGGTAGCGCCGCCGCTGCCCGACGGTCAGCAGGGGTGTCACCACGAGCGTGAGCAGCACGGGCAGCGGAGTCACGGCCACCGCGCCGGGCGCGCGCACCAACGCCGCCATCGTGCCGAGCAGCCAGAGCCACAGTGGCACCACGGCGAGGTGGAGCGCCAGGCCGGCGGCGACGAGCGCGGTCCGGTGTCCCGCCCTGCGGAACGGCCGGCCCAGCACCAGCTGCAGCCACGTCGTGAGTTGCATGCGTCAAACGGTAAAGCCGCAGGCCATCCCCGTGCCATGACGCTCCCGCCCGGTTCGGGGGTGCACTTATCTCCACCCCGGGTCGGAACCCTGCGTGACTGACGGCGCCCTGGTGTGCGGCGGAGGGTGGAGCACGTGAAGGGGAGAGCCGGCGGGGAGCGGGGGAAGACGATGCGTCAACTGGTGTTGTGCGATGAGGAAGTGGCCGGTGCCGAGGGCTTCGACCACGCCGAGGTCATCCCGCTCCACGAAGATGCGGAGGAGCCGCGCCCGGCGCGGGGCATGCGGCGGGCCGGGTGGCTGCTGGTCGCCTGCGGGCTCGCCCTGCTGCCGTGGCTGTACGTGCTGGCCACCGGCCTGCCGGCCACCGCGACCGCGGCGCACTGGCCGGTCGCCTGGGTCGGGCTCGACGCGCTGGAGGCGCTCGGCCTGATCGCCACCGGCCTCCTCGCCGCCCGCGGCGACCGGCGGCACGCCCTGGCAGCCGCCGCGACCGCGACGCTGCTTGTGGTGGACGCCTGGTTCGACACCACGACCGCGGCCCCGGGCGGCGACTTCGCCACCGCGGTCGCCATGGCGCTCGGCGCCGAGCTGCCGCTCGCCGCGCTGTGCGGCCGGCTGGCGCTGCGGACGCTGAGCCGGCCCGCGTGACGCCGACCGCCCGACCACGTACCACGGACCGAATCGATCCACCGGAGAACACCATGCACCGCGTCACCACCGCCCCCGTCGCCCCGATCCCGGCCCGGACCCGCTGGGCGGTCGCCGCCGGCGCGGGCGCCGCGTTGGCCGCCGCCTGGTGGCTGGGCGACACGGCGCCCTATCCGTACGCCCAACGCGGCCTCCTCGACGTGCCGTTGCCGTTCCTGACAGCCGACCGGATGGACGCCGTACTGCAACCGCGGCCGGGGGAGCGGATCCTGGAGATCGGCCCGGGGACGGGCCTGCAGTCGCTGCACGTCGCCCCGCAGCTCGGGCCGGAGGGACGGCTCGATGTGCTCGACATCCAGCAGGAGATGCTCGACCACGTGATGTGCCGCGCCGAGCGCGACGGCCTGGCGACGATCAGGCCCACCCGCTCGGACGCACGTGAACTGCCCTACGCCGACGGGACATTCGACGCCGTATACGCCGTGACCGCGCTCGGCGAGATCCCCGAGCCGGATCGGGTACTGCGCGAGGCGGCACGGGTGCTGGCACCAGGCGGGCGGCTGGTGATCGGCGAGTTCTTCGACCGGCACTGGATCCCCTTCGGCCGGCTGCACCGGCTCGCCGACGCCGCCGGCCTCCACCTGACCGAGCGCCGCGGCCCAAGCCCGGCATACCTCGCCCGCTTCCGACCCTGCAGAGCCGACGCGCCAGGCCACCAGAGCGAGCGCCTCGCCCACAGCGACCGGGACACCAACGACGGGCAAGCGTGAGCACCGCACGCAGGGACCGCGATCACCGAGCTGAACAACCGGGCGCGCGGTAGGCCGCTCCAGGAGGCGAGGAGGCTCCGCCCCAACCGCGGCCAGCTACGAAAACCGCGGCGCCCCCGCAAGGTGAGAGGGGAGTCCTGCGGCTTCTGCTGCGTGATTCCGGTCTCCGATCGTGCTGGGTCCTCTCCGGCAGCAAGCCCGGGCGGCGGCGATAAGGCGGTGCGTCCAGCAGCCCCGCGGATTTCTGCGAGCGGGCCTGTGGTGGTGCAGTGCCGACTGGCCCATTCCGCGCGGTTTTCGGCGGTGCTACCCAGCCACAGGTGAGCGGAGCTGGTGTAGGCGGTTTCTTCCGGGTCAAGGCGGGGTGAGTGATGACGGCGGTTCTGGGGTGGCACCCTGGAGCGATGCGACCTGGGACCGACGTCACCGAGAACGGCCTGCGGCATCTGCTCAATGGGTGGGATCCGATCGGCGTCGCTGACGCGGTGCAGGACGAGTACGACTGCATGCTCGTCCCTCTCCTTCAGCGGCTCCGGGGGGGGCGCCGACCAGGCGGAGATCGGTGAGTTCCTGCGGCATGAGCTGGAAGACCACCGACAGGGCCTAGCGGCACCGTCCCGCTCCGTGGCCCTCGAGGTACGGTCTCACTCCGCACCCCTCACGCGTGTCAGGCTCCGGCGTACCGCGACCGTAGCTCCCGCTTGAGCACCTTCATGCTCGGCCCCAGCGGCAGCTCGTCCGTCAACTCCACGCGCCGCGGGTACTTGTGGCGGCCCAGACGCTCCTTGGACCAGGCGGTGACCTCGGCCGGGTCCGGGCGCGCGCCCGGCGCGGGGACGACGACGGCGCACACCTCCTCGCCGTGGAGCTCGTCCGGCAGGCCGATGACGGCGACCTGGGCGATGCCGGGGTGACGCAGCAGCACCTCCTCGACCTCGCGCGGGTAGACGTTGTAGCCGCCGCGGATGATGACGTCCTTCTTGCGGTCGACGATCCGCAGGAACCCCTCGTCGTCCTTGGTGCCGAGGTCGCCGGTGCGGAACCAGCCGTCGACGAGTGCCTCGGCGGTCGCCTCGGGACGGCCGAGGTAGCCGGAGAAGACGTTGTGGCCGCGGACGACGACCTCGCCCAGCTCGCCGGGCGGCAGCAGCTCGACGTGCTCCTCGACCTCGGCGCGGGCGATCTCCACCTCGACGCCCCACAGCGGGTGGCCGATGGTGCCGGGTTTCGCGCCGAACACCGGCTGGTTGACGGCCGCCGCCGGGGAGGTCTCCGACAGCCCGTAGCCCTCGTAGATCTTCGCCCCGAACGCCGCCTCGAACCGTTCCAGCACCGCGACCGGCAGCGAGGCGCCGCCGGAGATGCACACCCGCAGGTCGGGCAGCACGTCGGCGTCGGCCGCCGCGGCCGCGAGTGAGACGAACATCGTCGGCACGCCGTGGAAGGTGTTCACGCCCTCCTTCACCATCAGCTCGATGGCCCGCGCCGCGTCGAAGCGCGGCAGCAGCACGAGCGTCGCCCCGGCGCGCCAGGTGGAGTTCAGCGACACGGTCTGGCCGAAGGCGTGGAAGAGCGGCAGCGCGCCGAGCGCGATGTCGTCGGGGCGGATGTCGTTGGCGTCGAAGGCGTTCACGGTCGCGTTCATCACCAGGTTGAAGTGGCTGAGCACGGCACCCTTGGGGACGCCGGTGGTGCCGCTGGTGTAGAAGACGACGGCCGGGTCGTCGGCGGCGCGGGTGACGTACGACGGCAGCGGCTCGGCGTCGGCCGCGAGCTTCTCCAGTTCGGCGCCCAGGGTGACGACGTCGACGCCGACGCGGCGGGCCGCGGCGCCGCCCGTCTCCGCCTGCGCCGGGTGGCACAGCAGCAGGGTGGCGCCGCTGTCCTTCAGGACGTGCTCGACCTCCGCCGCCGACAGCAGCAGGTGCACGGGCACGACGACCGCGCCGGCGGCGGCGATCGCGTAGTACGCCTGCGGGAACTCGGCCGTGTTGGGCGCCATCAGCGCCACCCGGTCCCCCGGCCGGACGCCGAGCCCGACGAGCGCCCCGGCCTGTGCGCGGGCCCGCTGCCACACCTGGGCGAAGGTGAGCCGCAGGTCTCCTTCGACGAGGGCGGTCTTGTCGGGGCGGCGCCGGGCGTTCTCGGCGAGGATCGCGGCGACGGAGAGGCTTGCCATGGAGGGGTACTTCCTTCTGGTGCGGCTGCGTTGCGGCTCGGGGTACGAATGTCCTTGTGGGGCGCCCCCGTTGACGTGGACGGGCGGTGCGGCCCGTGCGGCCAGGGCCTTTCGTTCGGATCATGCCGGGCTCGCGCCTGATCCGAACGAAAGACCCTAGTGCCGTTCGACCAGTACGGCGGTGCCCTGCCCCACGCCCACGCACATCGTGGCGAGGCCGCGCGCCGCGCCGTTGCGGCGCATGCGGTGCAGCAGGGTGGTGAGGATGCGGGCGCCGGAGCAGCCGAGCGGATGGCCGAGGGCGATGGCGCCGCCGCTCGGGTTGACCAGGTCCTCGTCGATGCCGAGCTGGTCCACGCAGGCGAGGGCCTGGGCCGCGAACGCCTCGTTGAACTCGGCCTCCTGGATGTCGCCGACGCTCCAGCCGGCGCGGGCGAGCGCCTTGCGGGTGGCGGGGACGGGCCCGATGCCCATGACGTCGGGGTGGACGCCCGCGGAGGCCCCGGCGACGTAGCGGCCCAGGGACTCCAGGCCCAGGTCGTTCAGTGCCTCCTCGCTGACCAGGAGCAGACCGGCGGCGCCGTCGTTCATCGGGGAGGCGTTGCCCGCCGTGACCGTGCCGCCCGGGCGGAAGACGGGCTTCAGGCGGGCCAGCTTGTCGTAGGAGGTGTCCTCGCGGATGCACTCGTCGCTGTCGACGACCACTTGGTCGGGGCGCTCCACGGACAGGAGTTCGTGGTCGAAGTGGCCGTCCTTGCGGGCCTGGGCGGCCAGCCGGTGGCTGCGCAGCGCGAACTCGTCCTGGCGTTCGCGTGCGATGCCGTACCGCGCGGCCACCTCCTCGGCGGTCTCGCCCATGGACAGCAGGCCGTGCAGGTCCTTCATGGCCGGGTTGACCAGGCGCCAGCCGAGCCGCGTGTCGTGGGTCTCGATGCGGTGCGGCAGCGCCTCGTCGGGGCGGGGCAGCACGAAGGGGGCGCGGCTCATCGACTCGGAGCCGCCGGCCAGTACGACGTCGGCCTCGCCCGCGGCGATGGTGCGGGCGGCGGCGGTGACCGCCTCCAGGCCGGAGGCGCACAGCCGGTTGACCGTGGCGCCGGGCACGGACTCGGGGAGTCCGGCGAGCAGCGCGGCCATGCGGGCGACGTTGCGGTTGTCCTCGCCCGCCTGGTTGGCGGCGCCCCAGTAGACGTCGTCGATGCGGGCGGCATCGAGCGCGGGCACGTCGGCGACCAGGGCGCGGATCACGGTCGCGGCCAGGTCGTCCGGGCGCACGGAGGACAGGGCACCACGCAGCTTGCCGATCGGTGTGCGGCGGGCGGCCGCGAAGTGGACGGGGCGCACGACAGGACTCCTCAGACGGCTCACGGCCTCACACCGGCCATTAATTAGCACTGCTAGTTTTGGACTATAGACCTCTTACCGGCCCCCTGGGAAGATCCCCCTGCGGACCCCGCCGACGCTGCTGGAGGAAACATGTCCGACGCCCGCGAGCACGTCCTGGCCGGAACGCGGGGCACGCTCGCCGTCCACGAGTGGCCGCATCCGCACCCGCGCTACGTCGCCCTCCTCGTCCACGGGTACGGCGAGCACGCCGGGCGGTACGAGGAGGTGGCGGGCGTGCTCGGGGAGCACGGCGCGGCCGTGTACGCACCCGACCACGTCGGCCACGGGAGATCGGCCGGCGAGCGTGTGGTCGTCGCGGACTTCGAGGACGTGGTGACCGACGTGCACGCGGCCGCGGACCTCGCCCGGGCCGCGCACCCGGGGCTGCCGCTCGTGCTCGTCGGCCACTCCATGGGCGGCCTGATCTCCGCCCGCTACGCGCAGCGGTACGGCGACGAGCTCACCGCGCTCGTGCTGTCCGGCCCGGTCATCGGCGCCTGGGAGCTGCCCGGGCGGCTGCTCGCCCTCGACGAGATCCCCGACACGCCGATCAGCCCGGCCGCGCTCTCCCGCGACCCGGCGGTCGGCGCGTCCTACGCGGCGGACCCGCTGGTGTGGCACGGGCCCATGAAGCGCCCCACGGTGGAGGCGTTCGCACGGACCCTGGAGACCGTCGCCGAGGGCGGCGACGTCGGCCGGCTCCCCGTGCTGTGGCTGCACGGCGACGACGACCGGCTGGTCCCGCTCGCCGGGAGCCGGATCGGCGTCGAACGGCTCACCGGCGGAGCCGCCGGTGACCGGGGTGCGCGTGGACGCGGCGGCGACCTGACCGAGCGGATCTATCCGGGTGCCCGGCACGAGGTGCTCCTGGAGACCAACCGGGCCGAGGTGTTCGCGGACGTGACGGGTTTCCTGGACCGGGTCCTCGCCGTCTGAGGGGGCTCCCGGAAGACGTCCTGGCCGCGCCGTTCGCACGTCGGGCCGGTCGTGCGGCGGCCTGCCCCGGCGGGCCGCCGTTGTTTGCAGCGGTACGCCAGGGGCACCCGCCCGATACCGCCGAAGACGACCTCCACAAGGAGAACCACCGTATGTCTGTCGTGAAGAGCACGATCCCCGATTCGGCCCGCCAGGTGACCGGGGAAGCGCTGCAGAGCACGCTCGTGGATCTTCTCGGGCTCTCGCTGACCGGAAAGCAGGCGCACTGGAACCTCGTGGGACCGCGGTTCCGCTCCATCCACCTGCAACTCGACGAAGTGGTGGCGGCGGCCCGCACGTTCTCCGACACCGTCGCGGAACGCGCCGCGGCCCTCGGCCTGCCTCCGGACGGCCGCCCGGAGACGATCGCCTCGGCCTTCACACTGCCCGGTCCGAAGGACGGCTGGGTGCGCGACACCGATGTCGTCGCGGTCATGGTCGAGTCCCTCGAGGCCGCCATCGCACGGCTGCGCGAACGCATCGAGGCGACCGCCGGCCCCGACCCGGTCACCCAGGACCTGCTGATCACCATCACCGCGGAGCTGGAGAAGCAGCGCTGGATGTTCGCCGCCGAGCACGTCTCCCGGGAGGACTGACCGGCGGTGCGCGGGCGCTTTGCGCGCACCACGAGCGAAAGGGTCACCCGATGAGTGACGCCATCGAAGACGACGCGGTGTGGGACGAGTTCCACCGCGTGGTGAACATGACCTCGCAGGAACTGGCGGCCTGGCTGCGGGTCCAGGACGCCGGCGAGCAGACCGAGCCCCTGCCCGACGAGGCGGGCGCGCCGATCGGGCAGCACGTGCTCGCGATCCTGCAGAAGCGGCGCATGGACCTGACCGAGGACGACCTCCGCGTGATGCGCGAGGTCGTGGATCTCGTCACGTCGCAGGTGGACCCGGCGAACGAGCCCGAGCCGGAGAGCGCCGAGGGGACCGACCGCCGGCACCGGCTCATGACCCTCGGCCACGATCCGCTGAAGGCGGCCCGGTGACCGCAGCCCGTGACTCCGGCGGCTCCCGGGACGCCCGGGTGCTGGAGGAGCTGATCGAGGCCCACGGCGAGACGTTCGCCGAGGAGGCCGGCATCACCCTGAAGGACACCCCGCAGCCGCTGTACCAGTTGCTGGTCCTGTCCGTGCTGCTCAGCGCCAGGATCCGCGGCTCGGTGGCCGTCGCCTCGGCCCGGGAGCTGTACGACGCGGGACTGCGCGACGCGCGCCGCATGGCCGGGTCGCAGTGGCAGGACCGCGTGGACGCGCTCGGCCGCGGCGGCTACCGGCGCTACGACGAGCGCACCGCCACCCAGCTCGGGGACGGCGCCGAGCTGGTGGCCGAACGCTGGGGCGGCGACCTGCGCCGCCTGCGCCGGGAGGCGGACGGCGACGTCCCCACGCTGCGCGAGCTGCTTCAGGAGGTGCCCGGCCTGGGCCCGGCCGGCGCAGACATCTTCCTGCGCGAGGTCCAGCACGTCTGGCCCGAGGTGGCCCCCTATCTGGACGCCAAGACGCTGTCGGGCGCGGAACGCCTCGGTCTGCCCAGGGACCCCGACCGGCTCGTCTCGCTGGCCGGGAACACGGACCCGGCCAACGTGGCGGCGGCGCTGGTGCGGGCCGCGCTGGACAAGAAGGTGGCCGACTCCGTCACCTGACCCGTCACGTCAGGGGCGGCGACTCGTCCGCTCATGGGAGGCCCTTCGCGGTCACGCGGGCGGCTCGGGCAGGTGGAGCAGCCGGGCGACGGTGCGCAGCACGCCGTTGTCGTTGTTGGACGGGGCCAGGTGCCGCGCCCGGCGGACGACCTCCGGATGGGCGTTGGCCATGGCGAACGACCACTCGGCGGCGTCCAGCATCTCCAGGTCGTTGAGGTAGTCGCCGAACACCAGGGTCTGTGCGGGGGTGATGCCCAGGTCCCGCTGGAGGCGGCGCACGGCGGCGCCCTTGTCGGCGGTGCGGTTCATGATGTCGACCCAGTGCTCGCCGGAGACGACCACCTTGTGGGTGGCGGCGAACGACGCCAGGGCCGGGGCGGTGGTCCGCTCGGCCGACCCGAAGTCGAAAAGAGCCACCTTGATCACGTCGTCGTCGACGGCGGCCACGTCCGGCACGATCCGGTGCCGGACGTAGTACTTGCGGACCTCGGCGAGGAAGGCCTCGTCGGTCCGCTCCACGTAGGCGGACCGCTTGCCGCAGACGACGGCGCCCACGTCCGCACCGCCGGCCGTGAGATCGCGCACGGCCTCGACGAGGCGCACCGCGACGGCCGTCTCCAGCGGGTCCGAGCTGAGCTCCTCGCCGTCGCGGACGACGTAGGTGCCGTTCTCGGCGATGAAGACCATGCCCTCCTCCGCGCCGGCGAACTGCTCGGCCAGCGTGGCGTACTGCCGACCGCTCGCCGGGCTGAACAGCACCCCGCGGCGGCGCAGCTCTTCCAGCACGGGCCACAGGCCCGCCGGGATCCGGTGGGCGTCGTCGAGGAGCGTGCCGTCCATGTCGGTGACGACCAGCCGTATGTCGACGGGAGCGGCGGGCGCCTCCAGGCTCGTTTCGGCATCAGCCGCGGGGGTGGTCAGCAGGGGCGAGGGAGTGCTGGGCATGTCCGGGTCTCTGTGGTGGGCGCGACGGGCGCGCCGGGGCGGGCGGTGGTGCGTCGGCGCCGCGGTGACGGCTCCGCGCCGGTCCCGAGGCAAACACGTCCGGCGGCTTTCGGGCAAACGCTCTTCCCCGGCCTCCCGGCCAGACACCCCCCTCCGGCCTGCGGACGAACGCTCTCCCGCGCACCCGCGGCCGATCGCGAGGGCCCCGCGGCATCGGGTCCGCCGATTCCCGGGACACGGTGATCTTCGGGCGGCACAATGGCGGCGACGGCACGAACCGACCACGAAACGCGTCACGAGACGGACCGGGAGCGCAGACGTGAGCGACGGCCACACCCCGCCGGACGGGCCGCCGAGGCCGGACACCGATGTGGCGCACAACGCGCGCGTGTGGAACTTCTGGCTCGGCGGCACGGACCACCACGACGTCGACCGGCAGGTCGGTGAGCATGTGGCGGGCCTGTTCCCGGTGATCCGGGAGGTGGCCCGCGCGGACCGCGCGTTCCTCGGGCGGGCGGTCCGCTTCCTGACCGCCGAGCGCGGCGTGCGGCAGTTCCTCGACATCGGCACCGGGCTGCCGACGGCCGACAACACCCACGAGATCGCCCAGCGGATCGCCCCCGAGTCCCGGATCGTGTACGTCGACAACGACCCGGCGGTCCTCGTCCACGCCCGCACCCTGCTCACCAGCACCCCCGAGGGCGTCACCGCCTACATCGACGCCGACGCGCACGACCCGGACGCCATCGTGGAGCGCGCCTCCGCCACCCTGGACCTCGGTCGGCCGGTGGCGGTGATGATGCTCGGCATCCTGAACTTCGTCCTGGACACCGACGCGGCGCGGGACATCGTCCGCCGTGTGATGGCCGCACTCCCCTCCGGCAGCTGCCTGGCCCTGACCCACCCCACCGTCGACGCCGACCTCGGCGGCGAGGGCAACGTGGCGGCCATGGAGTTCTGGAACGAGAACGCCACTCCCCCGATCACCGCCCGACCGCGCGCCGAGGTCGCCGCCTTCTTCGAGGGCCTGGACCTGGTGGAGCCGGGCCTGGTGCCGTGCTCGCGGTGGCGGCCCGACACGGGCACGCCCGCCGCGGTGCCGCAGTTCGGCGCGGTGGCCGTGAAACCCTGACGCAGGGCCGCCCACCGCGCCCGAGCCCCGAGGAGGACGCATGACTCCCCTTGCCGACCCCGTCCCCGGCGGGCGTCCCGGTGACGTCGAACGGGCCACCGCGCTCGCCGGCGAGCTGGCCGG
>NZ_MUBM01000338.1 GCF_002154505.1 Streptomyces carpinensis
CAAAGATCGGAACTACCGCCGTTTACGGAACCGGCGGTAGTTCCGATCTTTGATGATCCGGCCGTCGGGGCCGCGGTGGGGTGTTCGGATGCGAGTGCTGCCGCGGTAGCCACCGTCGCCGGACAGTCTGGGATGATTTGGCAGTGTTCTGGCGAGGGTTTCGCGGAAAAACGACAATGTCATTGCGGTTGCCGGGCCACGCTTCGCCGGCCGCAACGACGCGCCGGTCACGGGCCCGGCAGATGATTTGCAGGGAGCCGAGTTGCTGCATGGTGAGGTTCGTCCGGTAGGCCAGCACCATGAGGAGGACCCGGTCGGTGAACGGTAGTGCCCAGGGCCGGCCACGACTCGAGTCCGGTGCAAGTTCCCACAGTTGCTGCACCAGGTGCTGCATTTGCGGCCCGGTCAGACCCGTCCACGCACGAAGGTCGGCGGTCGTGCAGCGGGCGAGACGAAGGCGCATGTGGGGAGCATAAATCCCGAAGATCTGCCGCGGCGCGGGGTGTTGTCGGTGGGGTCTTGTAGCTTTGGTGTTGATTGCCGCACCGGTCACGGGGCGGACAGACCCCGGTTGTTGCCCTGCCGAAACGGAGAGGAGGTGGGTCGTCGGTGGACGCAGAGAAGCATGAACCCGTGCCCGCCTCCGCTACATCGGACGTGCCTGTTCGCCGGTTCCGTGGGAAGAACAAAGAGCAACGGTGGATGCGGGGTGAGGACACCGAGCTTGCGGTGATCCGCCTGTCGTTGGACGTCCACGAGCCGGCGGCCCGGCACCGGGTCGAGGACTTGTACTCGGCGATGTGGTCGGTCAAGCGTGCGCTGCAGCGCGATGCCCGGGACGCCATCGACGCGTACTGGGCTGGTGACGTCCGCCGCCAGACTAATGCGAAAGCGTGGCGGCTGGAGCTTGGCCTGTCCCGTGAGGGGATGGAGCGCCGCGCGTACCGGCACATGGAAAAGTCGAAGCATCTCGCCCACCACGTCACCAAAGCTTTGGTGATGCACCAGGCGGACGAGGTCTACGCGACCTCGGTGCGTCGGCATCTGTTCGCGGACTCCTCTGGTCACCGGCACGGCAGGCCGAAAGTCGGCCGCTGGTGGGACTACACCCGTATCCCCGGTCGCGCGCGTTCCCATACGACGGCCGGTAAATGGGAAACGTTCCGCCTGCACGGCACCCTCGCCGGGCACCTGGACGTCTACCGTCACCGCGACCTGGGCCGCGAGATCACCACGCCCGAGCAGGTTGCCGCGCTCCCCGCGGGGACGCGGGTCCTCGAGCAGCCGAATCATTTGCCCGCGCCCCTGCGCCCGGCGGAGCGCATTGAGACGGGTGAGAAGACGAAGAAAGGCAAACCGAAAACCCGGGCCGCCACCTGGTGGGACCACACCGGGCCACTCGCTGTCGTCTTCGCCGGCGGTGCCAACAGCAGCCGCGGGGACTTGGTCCTTCCCGTCCGCCTGCCGTCCGGCGCCGGACGCTGGCCGTACCTGCTCCACTTCCTGAACGACCCCGGAACCTGGCACAAGATCGACCTCGTACGCCGCCGCGACACGGCCACGCCAGGCGGGTGGGCGCACGAAGCACACCTGATGGTCCTGACCGGCTGCTACGCATCCCCAGCCACGAAGGCCCGCCGCAAGGCAGCGGGTGCACTGGCCCGTGTCGCCGGGGTCGACGGGAACGTCTCCAACCTGTCCATCGTGTCGTTCCCCAACACTTTCGACCCCGCCGACGGCGACATCGCGGCCACCCGGGTCGAACCCTCCGACGAGGAACTCGCCGCGTTGGCGAAAGCCCGTCGGAAAGAACGCGGCCGCAAGAGGGCCCTCGACCGCTCCCGCCGGGCATCCAACCCCGCCCAGTACGGGCCGTCGAAACGGCAGCAGGCCCGCGCCGAACGGCGCCAGGCCGCAGGCCTGACCGCACGCGCCGACCACGCACCCCGCGGCGCCCGGGTAGCGAACAAGGCTGGCGTGCCGAAGCAGGCGTACCGGCGGGACACCCTGTCGGCCGGCTACCTGCTCAACCGGGCCCGGCTTGCCGAAGCCGCAGCGACCGCGGCCGCCGCGAAAGACCACCGCGCACGCCGGATAGCCGCGGACGTCGTGGCAGACCACGGGGCGAACCTCACCGTCGAAGACTGCGACATCCGCACCTGGTACCGCCTGTGGGGCAAAGCCCTCCAAGCCACCACACCCGGCCGGCTCATCACCGCTCTCGGCCGGGAATGCGCGAAGACCGGCGGACGGATGCTCCGCGCATCCACGTTCACCACCAAACTGTCCCAGTCCTGCTTCTGCGGGGAGAAGGTTCCCAAAACCCTCTCCGACCGGATCCACCACTGCCTCGCGTGCGGACTCGTCGGTGACCGGGACACAGTCTCCAGCGCCCTCGGCGCCCACGTCCACCTCGACGACCCCGACGACCCCAGCACCGCGCGCGTGGACTACGTCCTGGCGCGCCACACACAGATCCTGTTCGGTGAAGGGCTGCAAGAAGCCCTGTCGAGTCAACCGCAGCGCGGTGCCCGCCCCACCCGGGGCCGCACCCACGCGGCAGTCCTCGGCCGGAAAAATCCCGGCCGAGGGCCTCTGCTCGACAAAACGCCACCACCTGGTACCGGGCCAACCCCGAATGAGACCCGACCCGCAACCAAGCGGCACAAGGCCCACGTCGGAACGACCGGCTGCACGGACAACGCACCCCCAGGTGCGCCAGCTCCGCACAGACATCGGGTGGGCATCACAGCATTACGTGATGACTCTTAGAGCGGCAGCGCCTCCGCCGCCGTGACGGAGTCCGGTGCCGGCACTCCCGGCAGCAACGGCCCCGCCTCCTGCGTGCGCTGGCGTGGAAGGGCCACCGGCCGGAGCGGACGGGGACCCGACACCACCGTGTAGTCCTGACCCAGGAACGGGGGCAGGAGCTCGCCGGGGTCCTCGCCGAGCGCCAGCCGCACGGCCGCCCACGGGGCGTTGACCCCGCACAGCGACAGCTGGTGCAGGCCGCCCGCCGGACGCGTGTTGACGTCCAGCAGAACCGGCCGCTCGCCGTACATCCGGAACTGGATGTTGGACAGATAGTGCAGCCCGAACCCCTCGGCGATCCGCCGGGCCGGTTCCAGCCACTGCTCGTGCAGGGTGAAGCCACGGCGCCGGCCGTTCTTCGTGCGCCCCACGGCCATGCGGACCCGGTTGTCCGGCCCGGTCAGGCAGTCGACCGACACCTCCGGCTGCTCCAGGCGCGGCATCACCAGCCAGTCGACCGGCTCCTCCGCCCGCGCCAGGGCCGCGAGGACCAGATCGAGAGGGACGTACGGGCCCGGGAAACCACTCAGATGCGTGAGCGAGAATGGCGCGCGCGTGATGACGCGGAAGCCCGTCCCGCCCGCGCCGGTCGTCGGCTTGAAGCAGACACGGTGACCTGCCGCCTCCAACTCCTCGACGGCGGCGAGGAGTTCGTCGGTGGTGCGCACCCGTCGCCAGGGCGGCACCGGCACGCCGATCGACCGGACCGCCTGGTACGCCGTCGCCTTGTCCTCGAAGACGGCCACCGCCTGCGGGGTGGGCGCGAGCAGCGCCGTACCGGCCGCCTCGAACTCGGCGCAGTGCTCCACGATCGCCGCCTGGTGCAGCCGGGGCACGAACACGTCGATGCCGCGCCGCGCGCACTGGTCCAGGGCGTACTCGACGTACGCGGCCGGGGACAGGCCCTCCGGTTCCAGCTCGGCGGTGTCGGCGGCGGCCAGTACGGGGGAGTCGGGGTCGCCGTGCGTGGCGTGGATCTCCACGGCCCGGTCGGCGGGATTTCTCCGCAGCTGATCCATGAAGAAGACGTTCTCCGCGTACGTGCGGTTGAGCCAGACGCGTACGCGAGAGATCATGGGGGCCGCCTTTCGGGTTCGCGGGCAGGGCGAAGCAGGCCGTGCCCGGCCGGAGGGAAAAGGAGGGACACCGAACCGCCCTGCGCGGGGGAGGGCTGTCAGCGGTGGTGTCGGGGCGATCATACGGCTTTTCCCTGCTGCCGCGTGCCACGGGCACCTCACGGATTCGGCCACGCCGGGCCGGTGGTCCCGGATGTGCTTGTCCGGGTGCCGCCGGGTGTGTTCTCGTGGTGGCCATCGTGCGCGTGTAAGGGGGCGAGAGGTGACGGGGACGGTCGGCGGGACCGGACGGCTGCTGGCCATCAGCGACCTGCATATCGGCTACAGCGAGAACCGGGCGCTGGTCGAGCGGATGGCACCCGACTCGGACGACGACTGGCTGATCGTGGCCGGGGACGTCGCGGAGACCGTCACCGACGTCCGCTGGGCCCTCAAGACCCTGGCGAGCCGCTTCGGCAAGGTGCTGTGGACACCCGGCAACCACGAACTGTGGACCCATCCTCGCGACACCGTCACCCTGCGCGGCGTGGCCCGCTACGAGCACCTGGTCGAGCTGTGCCGCGAACTGGGCGTTACCACGCCCGAGGACCCCTACCCGGTCTGGGACGGTCCCGGCGGCCCCGTGGCGGTGGCCCCGCTCTTCCTGCTCTACGACTACTCCTTCCTGCCGCCCGGCTGCGCCACCGCGGAGGAGGGGCTCGCCTACGCGCACCGCACCGGCGTCGTCTGCAACGACGAGTACCTGCTGCACCCCGATCCGTATCCGAGCCGCGCGGCGTGGTGCCGGGCCCGGGTCGCCGAGACCGAGCGGAGACTGGCCGAACTGCCCGGGGACCTGCCCACCGTGCTCGTCAACCACTACCCGCTCCACCGGCACCCGACGGACGTGCTGTGGTACCCCGAGTTCGCCATGTGGTGCGGCACCACGCTGACCGCCGACTGGCACCGCAGGTACCGTGTGGCCGCCATGGTCTACGGACATCTCCACATTCCGCGGACGACCCGGCACGAGGGCGTCCGGTTCGAGGAGGTGTCGGTGGGATACCCCCGCGAGTGGCGGAAGCGTCCGCAGCCGCCCGGCGGGCCGCGGCGCGTCCTGCCGATGGAGGACGCGACCGGTGATCGATGAGCTGCTCCCGGACACGGTGGTGGCCGTGGACATCCACGGCGACGACGAGACCGGCCACGCCCCGCTGTATCCGGAGGAGCAGGCGGTCGTGGCGCGGGCGGTCGACACGCGCCGTCGCGAGTTCGCCGCGGTGCGGCACTGCGCCCGGCGTGCCATGGAGAAGCTCGGCGTGCCGCCGCAGCCCGTCCTGCCCGGCGACCGGGGCGCCCCGCGCTGGCCGGAGGGCCTGGTCGGCAGCATGACCCACTGCGAGGGCTACTGCGCCGCCGCGCTGGTCCGGGCCGGCGACCTCCTCTCGCTCGGCATCGACGCCGAGCTCCACGCGCCGCTTCCGGAGGACGTCCTGGAGGTCGTCGTCGCCCTGCCCGCCGAGCAACGACGGCTCGCCCGTCTGGCGGCGCGGCACCCCGCCGTCCACTGGGACCGGGTGCTGTTCAGCGCGAAGGAGTCCGTCTACAAGGCGTGGTTCCCGCTGACCGGCCGGTGGCTCGCCTTCAGGGAGGCGGACATCGAGGTCGCCCCGGACGCCGGCGCACCGCGCACCGGCCGCTTCCGCGCCGAACTCCTGGTCCCGGGACCCCTGGTGGGCGGCCGCCGCCTCACCCACTTCGAGGGTCGCTGGACCGTCGGCACGGGTCTGGTGGCCACGGCGGTCACGATCCCGCACCCCTGACCGGCGGGACGAGCCGGACACGCCCGGCCGGGTGCGCACGTGCCCGCGCGTGTGAGTCGTCCTCGGCCCGCACGGCGGCACCCGGCCGACCGGCCCCCTTCATGGTTGGGGGTCGCAGTCGTGCAGGAGCTGGAAGAACGCCTCCTCGTTGCCCGTGAGACCGGCTCGGTTCAGGGCGCGTTCCGCCTCGGCGAGGACGGAGGGCGGGACGAGCGGCGGCCGCCCCGAGGCCGGGGGACCGTCGAAGGCGGCGCGCACGGTGTGCAACAGCCGCAAGTAGGCCTGGACGGCGGCGCGCTCGCGGTCGGTCAGTACGGCGGTCGGCATGGGTCGCTCTCCCCGGTTTCGGCGTCACACGGTCGCGCGCCCGGTCACCCGGACGGCGCGGTCGCCCCCACACTTCGGCGGCGCACCCTCCAGCTTGCCGCCCACCACTGACAATGCCCCCGCGCCCCGCTCCGGTTCGCCAGCTCGACGCAGGCAGGAGCGCGGCCACCCCCTTCCGGGTCGGTCGGCGCCGTCACGCTTCGCGCGGCACGGGATCGGACCAGATGCCGTGCGACTCCGGCTTGTTGGCGTAGACGTGACGGAAGCGGTAGCGGTCTGCGAGCTTCGGTTCGGCGGCGACGGGCTCGTCGTCGACGACCGTGGCGCGCGGGTGCGGGTGCGGGTGCGGGGCAGAGGCTGTGCAGACGGTGGTGACCGTGCAGACAGCGGCGACCGGTCCGTCCAGCGTCGGCCGGGTCCGTCCGGCGCCGGCCGGGTCCGTCCGGCGCCGGTCGGCCATCGCGTCGGCCTTGCCCTCGCCAGTGGCCGGGAGCGCCGGGTGCCGGGCCTGAAGGAGACCAGGGCCACCGGTCCTAGGAGCGGAAGCCCGTCACCGGTCCTACGGCCGGAACCGGAGCGGGGCCGTCGCGTCCCCCTCGACGTCCATCCGCCGGCCCAGGTATCCGAGCGACGCCTCGATCCGTCCCGCGAGGCGGTCGCGCTGCACCGGGCCCCGCAGCGACGAGCCGGCCAGCCACGTACGGCACTTGCTGGCCAGCAGCAGGCCGAAGCCCTCGGCCTGCTCCTCCTCGACGAGGTCGAACCGGCTGCGCGTGGCCACCGCGTGGACGGTCTCCCTCAGGTCGGCCCGGCCGTCGAGCAGACGCGTGGCGACGGCGACCCCGTCGACGTGGTCGCCGCGGTGCCCCGCCTGCATGTGCCACAGTTCGTGGCCGAGAATCACCAACTGGTGGTCGGGAGCAGTGCGTTCCTCGACCAGGACTAGGTCCTGGTCGGTCATGTCGAGCCACAGCCCGCTGGCGGTCCCCGGCGGGAAGGGGGCCGTACGGAAGCGCACGGGCCGTCCGCGCCGTCTGCTCATCGCCTCGCACAGCGCGGTGTGCAGATCGGCCGGCCGGGCCGGCGCCGGCAGCGTCAGCTCGGCGACCAGCTCGCCGCAGAGCCGGCGCATGTCCCTGCCGATGCCCACGGTCCTCCCCAGCCTCACGGCGTCACGACTCGGGCCGCTTGACGCTCTCCAGAAGCATGTCCAGCCACTCGGCGACCTTGTCCCGGTGCTGGTCGGTGGGCAGTTGCGCCGCCCGCCAGGCGATGCCGCGCACCCCGTGGTTCTGCAGCAGCCGCTCCAGCGGGTCGTCGGCGGCAGCGGCCGCCTCCCGCTCCCGGTCGGCGAGCCGCTGGAGCAGTTCCTGCTCGGTGCGTTGCAGGGCGCCCGCGAGCGCCTCGGGGTCCTCAGCGGTGAGGAAGCCGGCGTGCACGCGGAAGAACCGCTGGATGGCGTCGCAGTGCTCCATGGTGGGGCGCCGGTCGCCGTTGATGAGGGCACCTGCCTGCTGCCTGGACATGCCCGCGCCGTCCGCTATCTCCTGCTGGGTGTAGCGGCGCCCGTTCGGCTTGAGGCGGGTGCGGCGCAGCAGGTCCAGCCGCTGCAGGAACCTGGCCTGTACGTCCGGTTCCCCCGCGGGCCGGCCGCTCAGCAGGGCCCTGACCACGGGCTCGGGCACGCCGCAGGCCACGGACAGGCGGCCGACGTCGAAGACCTCCGCCTGGGGTACGCCGAGCCGGTCGGCGAGCGCGGTGACGCGTGCGACGATCGCCGGCAGCACAGCCGACGCCGTGGCGCTCGGATCCTCGATGCCGTCCGTCACCGACAGATCTCCTACGTCTCTCACAGGCTTCTCACAGGGCGGGGTGCCGTGAACTTCCCGGAGAGTAGCCCGTGGTTCGAACTTGCATCCAGGTCTCGCCACAACTGTGGCCAATTTCAGCCGTCAACGGTCACGAAATGCCACGATAGTTGACACGGCTCGCGTCCGACCAGCAGGATCGGGGCGCCGCGTGAAGGCCGCAGAGGCAAGAGGGGTGACCTCCCGATGGCATTTCAGGCAGGAGGGCAGCGGCCGGCGCCGCGGCCCGTTCCCGTCAGTCCCGAGGCGCAGGCCTACCTGCGGGACTACGCCACGCTTCTGGAGGCGGTCTCCTTTCCCTCCCTCGTCGTCGACCACCGCTGGGACGTCGTCCTGACCAACAGCGCCTTCACGTCGCTCTTCCGGGGCGTCCCCCCGCACCCGACGGCCATGCCGGGCGACAACTTCCTGCGTTTCGTGCTGTTCCACCCGGACGCGGGCACGGTCCTCGGCGACCACGAGTCGCGCTGGTGCCTGCCGATGCTGGCGCACTTCGCGGCCACCACGGAGCGCTGCGGCCCCGACCACGGGCTGCAGGCCATCCGCCGGGAGATCGCCCAGGACCCGATCATGGAGGCCGCCTACCGGCACGGGCTGCCGCACTGGATCCGCGCGGTCGGCGAGTCGGCCGCACGGTCCGACGGCGCGGTCCGGCCGCTGCTGCATCCCGACCCGCGCTGGGGCGCCACCGACTGCCGCATCATCGAGGAGACCCCGGGCACCCTGCTCGACCTGGGCTACACCCGGCTCACCCTGGTGCTGCGCGATCCGCGTCCCGCCCCGGCCCCGCGCAGGCCGCGCCGGGCCCACCGCCAGGCAGGCCACCTCAGCGTGGTGCCCACGGCCGAGGCCTGAGCTCGGCACCGTCGGCGTTCAGGTCGCCGACGGCGCCGGGCTCACTCAGGGCCTGATGGCGCGAGGAACACCGCCCGGCTCTGCCGGGTGCAGATCCAGGGTTCTTCGGGCAACCAGGGCTGCGAGGGCAGCGGTTTCGTGTGCGCGCGGCGGCATGTGATGACCGATCCCTAGCCCCTTGCCTCCCCGCTCACCGGACCCGCCAGGCCCTCGCCCAGCACGAGGACCAAGGGCACAGGGCGGCACGGCACCAGTCTCAGGCCGCCCCAGGCGGCCACGCGTGCCCGCTCGAGGACCGTGGCGAAGTCCGGTCCCCGGGTGAGGGATCCGGCCAAATGCGCCGGGTCGGCGGAGGCGGCCACCCGGCCCCGGGCGTTCACCAGATGCGCGGGACCGGGCAACTCCCGCAGCAGCGGCAGCACGGCCGTCTCGAAGTGCCGCAGATACACGTCGGCCGCGGCCACCCCGGCGAAGCGGCCCGCCACCTCCACCGGCGCCGACAGCGTCAGGCTGTACTCGTCGGAGCAGAGATAGTCGACGTAGGGCCCGGCCACGGCCCGCCGCCCGGTGTCGCGGGGCAGCGCGAACCAGTCCCAGTGCGTGTAGTCCGCGTACGCCGACTGCTGCGGATCCAGTTCGAGCAGCAGCGGCCGTACGCCGCCCTCACCGGTGGTCTGCCACCACTCCAGCCACGTCGGCGCGTCGCCCAGCAGCCCCGGCGCGGCGATGAAGCCCACCCCGGAGACCAACTCCTGCCGCGCCAGGTGAAGATGCAGCCCCGGCCGCAGGGCGGCCAGATCGGCGGTGGCCGGCCGCCGCCCCGCGGCGGCCACCCGTGCCAGCAGCGCCGCCGTCTCGGCGCCGGTCTCGGCGACCGCCTCGAACACCGCCTCCAGGGCACGGCCCACCCGCGCGGCGGCGCCTTCGGCGCCGCGTTCGGGCGCGGACGCGCCGTGCGTCGCGTCCGACGCTCCGACGGGTGCCGGGATCGTGCTCATGGCGCCCTCCAGCGGACGGGGCCGGACGCGGTGCGGCTACAGCGACAGCCGCAGGGCGACGAGCCGCGTAGCCGACTCCTCCACGCACCGCTCGGCCAGCGAACGGGCCGAATCACGGGCCCCATCCTGCACGGCGGAGACGACCGCGCGGTGCCGGTCTGCGACTTCTTCACGATATTCGTCGTCCCCGAGCACGAGGCACAGCAGCGCCCCCACCTCCGTCTGGAGGGCCACCTGCTCGCGGGTGAGCCGGGCCGACTGCGCGGCCGCCGCCAGCTCCACGTGGAACCGCCCGTAGACGCGGCTGCGCGCCCCCGCGTCGGCGGCCTCCAGCAACTCACGTATGGACCGGATCAGTTGACGCAGGTCGTCCGGCTCCGTGCGGTCCGCCGCGAGCCGGGCCGCCGCGCCCGACAGCGCGGCCCAGTGGTCGCCGAGGTCGCGCAGTTCCTCGGTGCTCCAGCCGCGCAGCCGGGTCATCAGCCGTTCCGGACCGGGTAGTCGGGGCAGCGAGACGAAACTGCCGCCGCCGCGTCCGCGCCGGGTGGTGACCAGCCCCTGCTGCCGCAGCGCCATCAGCGCCTCCCGCAGGGTCACCGTGGACACCCGCAGCCGTCCGGCCAGTTCGCTCTCGCCGGGCAGCTGCTCGCCGTCGGAGAGCAGGCCGAGCTCGATGGCGTCGCCGATCCGGCGGACCACCGCGTCCACCCGGGCCCGGCTCTCCACCGGGGCGAAGACGGCCCTGTGGGCGCCGGCCCCGCCCAGCCGGGCCCGCTCGCCCACCCGCACGCCGTCCGCACCGCCTATGCCCCCGGTCCCGCTCCCGACGTGTCGTTGCTGCACGGCCACCACCTCGCCCGTTGACCCAAGCTTTGCCCGGAGGCGGTCTTGAGCTTTGAACTATGACTTCATATGTTTCCGTTCAACGTTCATGAGCGCCAGAAGGGTTCCCGCATGAGGGGAATTGCGGTCCGGCTGCAGGGCCTGCGCAAGACGTTCGGGGAGACGGTCGCCGTGGCCGGCGTCGACCTGGAGATAAGGGACGGGGAGTTCTTCTCCATGCTCGGCCCGTCCGGCTCCGGCAAGACCACCGTCCTGCGGCTCATCGCCGGATTCGAGACCCCCACCGAGGGCGGCGTCGAACTCGCCGGGCAGGACGTCACCGGGCTCGCGCCCTTCGAACGGGACGTCCACACCGTCTTCCAGGACTACGCCCTCTTCCCGCACATGACGGTCGAACAGAACGTCGCCTACGCCCTGAAGGTCCGCAAGGTGCCCAAGGCGGAACGGCTGGTACGGGCCCGCAAGGCCCTGGCCGAGGTCCGCCTCGACGGCTACGGAGGGCGCCGCCCCGCCCAGCTCTCCGGCGGACAGCGACAACGGGTCGCCCTCGCCCGCGCCCTCGTCGGCCGCCCCCGCGTACTGCTGCTCGACGAGCCGCTCGGCGCCCTCGACCTCAAGCTGCGCGAGCAGATGCAGCTGGAACTCAAGGCGCTCCAGCGCGAGGTCGGGATCACCTTCGTCTTCGTCACCCACGACCAGGAGGAGGCCCTGACGATGAGCGACCGCATCGCCGTCTTCCACCAGGGCCGCCTCGAACAGGTCGGCACCCCCGCCGAGATCTACGAACGCCCCGCCACCGCGTTCGTCGCCTCCTTCGTCGGTACCTCCAACCTGCTTCAGGGCCAGTCGGCCCGGAGCATCCTCGGCACCGACGGCACCCACAGCGTCCGGCCGGAGAAGATCCGCGTCCTGAAGGAGTCCGCCGTCGCCGACGAACCCGGGCACGCCACCGCCACGGGCACCGTCGCCGAGGTCGTCTACCTCGGCGACACCACCCGCTTCCTCGTCGACCTCGACGCCGGCGGCCGCCTCACCGCGCTCCAGCAGAACCTGGAGACCTCCGCCGAGGACGTCGCCGCCTATCGCGGTGCCCGGGTCCGCCTGACCTGGCACCGCCGCCACACCATCCAGGTCCCCGACGCCCGCTGAACCGCCCGCCCCCACCGTTGGGAGTCACGTCGTGCGCTTCACCCGAACCCTCCAGGTGGCCGCCGCCACCGCACTGTTCCTCGCCGCCACCGCCTGCGGATCCTCCGGCGGTGGCGGCTCCTCCGCGACCGGCCTCAACCCGCCGGACCTCAAGGCGCCGTCGAAGCTCGGCAAGCCGGAAGGCCAGGTCAACCTGATCGCCTGGGCCGGATACGTCGAGGACGGGTCCAACGATCCCAAGGTCGACTGGGTCAGCGACTTCGAGAAGCAGACCGGCTGCCAGGTCCACTCCAAGGTGGCGGCCAGCTCCGACGAGATGGTCAAGCTGATGAAGACCGGTGAGTACGACGCCGTCTCCGCCTCCGGCGACGCCTCCCTGCGCCTGATCGCCTCCGGCGACGCCGCCCCCGTCAACACCGACCTCGTACCGAACTACAAGGACGTCTTCGCCGACCTGAAGATGCAGCCCTGGAACTCCGTCAAGGGCAAGGCGTACGGCATCCCGCACGGCCGCGGCGCCAACCTGCTGATGTACAACACCCAGAAGGTGAAGCCCGCGCCGACGTCCTGGTCCGCGGTCTTCGACGGCGCCCCCGCGTACAAGGGGCACGTGACGGCGTACGACTCGCCCATCTACATCGCCGACGCGGCCCTGTACCTGAAGGCCACCAGGCCGGAGTTGAAGATCAAGGACCCCTACGCGCTGGACCAGAAGCAGTTCGACGCGGCCGTGGCCCTGCTGAAGAAGCAGAACGCGGACGTCGGGGAGTACTGGAGCGACTACCTCAAGGAGGTCTCCGCCTTCAAGAGTGGCGACTCCGTCATCGGGACCACCTGGCAGGTGATCGCCAACCTCGCCGCCTCCGAGGGCGCCAAGGTCAAGGCGTTCGTGCCGAAGGAGGGTTCGACCGGCTGGTCCGACACCTGGATGGTCTCCGCCAAGGCCAAGCACCCCACATGCGCCTACAAGTGGCTGGACTGGATCGTCTCGCCGAAGGTGAACGCCCAGGTCGCCGAGTACTTCGGCGAGGCCCCCGCCAATGCCGAGGCCTGCGCCGAGACCAGTGACAAGAACTTCTGCGCCGTCTACCACGCCGCCGACACGGCCTACTGGAAGCGCGTCGCCTTCTGGAACACGCCCATCCAGCAGTGCCTGGACGGCCGCACCGACGTGAAGTGCGTGCCCTACGCCAAGTGGGTGCAGGCCTGGACCGAGATCAAGGGCTGAGCCGTGACCGCCGCCGCGCAGACCGCCGAGGCCGCCGGACGCCGCTCCACGGGCACCGTCCGGCGGCTGGCCGGGATGCTGCACCGCCGCCCCCGGCTCAGGCTCTCCCTGCTGCTGACCGCCCCGCTGCTGTGGCTGGCCGTGCTCTACCTCGGCTCCCTGACCGTGCTGTTCGTCTCCGCCTTCTGGACGACGAACTCCTTCACCTCCGAGGTCGTCAAGGTCTGGTCCGCCGACAACTTCCGTGCGCTGCTGACGACCCCCGTCTACCGCCAGGTGATCCTGCGCAGCATCGGCGTGGCGCTCGCCGTCACCGTCCTGTGCGCGGTGATCGCCTTCCCGCTCGCCTTCTACACGGCGCGCGTCGCCCGGCCGAGGTGGCGCCCGCTGCTCGTGGTGGCGATCCTCACCCCGCTGTGGGCGAGCTACCTCGTCAAGGTGTACGCCTGGCGGCTGATCCTCTCCCAGGGCGGGCTCGCCGACTGGATGCTCCGGCCGTTCGGGCTGAGCGGCCCCGGGTTCGGGCTGCCGGCCGCCGTCCTCACCCTGACCTACCTCTGGCTGCCGTACATGATCCTGCCGATCCACACCGCACTGGAGCAGCTGCCCGACAACCTCGTCGACGCCTCCGCCGACCTGGGGGCGCGTCCCGGACGCACCTTCCGTTCCGTCGTGCTGCCGATGGTGCTGCCGTCCGTCGCCGCCGGATCGATCTTCACCTTCTCGCTCAGCCTGGGCGACTACATCACCGTGCAGATCGTCGGCGGCAAGACCCAGCTGATCGGCAACCTCGTCTACTCCAACATCGAACTCAACCTGCCCATGGCCGCCGCCCTCGGCACGGTCCCGGTGGTGGTCGTCGTCCTGTACCTGCTCGCGATGCGCCGCACCGGCGCCCTGAGCAGTCTCTAGGAGCCCGCCGTGCAACTCTCCCCGTCCGCGCGCATCGCGCTGCGCGTCGCCGCCGGGTTCGGCTTCGCGGTGATCTACGTGCCGCTGCTGCTGGTCCTCGTCAACTCGCTGAACCCGGACCGGAGCGCCAGCTGGCCGCCGCCCGGGCTGACCGCGCACTGGTGGTCGGTGGCCTGGCACAACTCCGGTGCCCGCAGCGCCCTGTGGACCTCGGTGCAGGCGGGCCTCGGCGCCACCGGCATCGCCCTGGTCCTCGGTACACTGATCGCCTTCGCCGTCGCCCGGCACCGCTTCTTCGGCCGGGGCACCGTCTCCTTCGTGGTCGTCCTGCCCATCGCACTGCCCGGCATCGTCACGGGCATCGCCCTCAACTCCGCCTTCTCCACGGTGCTCGAGCCGCTCGGGGTCGGACTCGGCCTGTTCACCGTGGTCGTCGGGCACGCCACCTTCTGCATCGTCGTCGTCTTCAACAACGTCGTCGCCCGGCTGCGCCGCACCTCCGGCTCCTACGAGGAGGCGGCCATGGACCTCGGCGCCGACACCTTCCGGGCCTTCGCCGACGTAACCTTCCCGCTGGTGCGCTCGGCGCTGTTCGCGGGCGGACTGCTCGCCTTCGCCCTGTCCTTCGACGAGATCGTGGTCACCACCTTCACCGCCGGGCCCGGCGTCGAGACCCTGCCCATCTGGATCTTCGACAACATGACCCGGCCGCAGCAGGCCCCGGTGGTCAACGTCGTGGCGGCCGTGCTCGTCCTGCTCTCCGTGGTGCCGATCTACATCGCCCAGCGGCTGTCGTCGGACACGGCGACCGGGAGCCGGGTGTAGCCGCGCGGCGCGAGCGGGCGAGGCGGCGGCGGATCGGTGCGAGCCCGGGCGAGGCGGCGGCGGATCGCCCCGGCCGCGTCCGCCCTGTTCCCTCGGTCTGTGGTGTGTGACATAGTACTGACGTGAGCGACTCGCTGACCTGCGATGTTGTCATCGTCGGCGCCGGAATGACGGGCGCCGCGTGTGCACTGTACGCCTCCCGGGCCGGCCTGGACGTGGTCGTGGTGGACCGCGGTCCGGTGGCCGGCGGGACGACCGGCGCGGGGGAGGGCAACCTCCTCGTCTCCGACAAGGAACCCGGACCGGAGCTCGACCTGGCGCTGCTCTCCCTGCGCCGGTGGGGGGAGCTCGCCGGCGAACTCGGCGACCGGATCGAGTACGAGGCGAAGGGCGGACTCGTCGTCGCCACCACGCCCGGCCGGCTGACCGCCCTGCGGCACCTCGCCGTCGCCCAACGCGCCGCCGGGGTGGAGACCGTGGACGTCACCGCGGACCGGCTCCGCGACCTCGAACCGCATCTGGCCCCCGGACTCGCGGGCGCCGTGCACTACCCCCAGGACGCCCAGGTGATGCCCGCCCTGGCCGCCGCCCACCTGCTCAGGGCCTCGGCGGCCCGGCTGCTCACCGGCCGCACCGTCACCGGGGTGCTGCGCGGCACGGACGGCGCGCTGCGCGGCGTACGGACCGACCGCGGCGACCTGCGCGCCCCGGCCGTCGTCAACGCGGCGGGTACCTGGGGCGGGGAGGTGGCCGCACGCGCCGGAGTCCACCTGCCCGTCCTGCCCCGACGCGGCTTCGTCCTCGTCACCGAACCGCTCCCGCCGCGCATCCGGCACAAGGTCTACGCGGCGGACTACGTGGCCGACGTGGCCAGCGACTCGGCCGCGCTGCAGACCTCGCCCGTGGTGGAGGGCACGGCCGCCGGACCCATTCTGATCGGCGCCAGCCGCGAACGGGTCGGCTTCGACCGGTCGTTGTCCCTGCCTGCCGTACGCGCCCTGGCGGCGGGCGCGACGAGTCTGTTCCCGTTCCTCGCGCAGGTACGGGCCCTTCGCACCTACGCCGGGTTCCGGCCCTACCTGCCCGACCATCTGCCCGCGATCGGCCCCGACCCCCGGCTGCCCGGCCTGCACCACGCCTGCGGACACGAGGGCGCGGGCATCGGACTGGCCACCGGAACGGGTCACCTGATCGCCCAGGTGCTGTCCGGCAAGGAGCCCGACCTGGACCTGACGCCGTTCCGGCCCGACCGCTTCCCTCCGGAGGCCCGATGAACCCGCAGGAGCCGGCCCGGGCACGGCCCGGACCCGCCTTCACCCTCACCTTCGACGGCCGGGAGATAGCGGCCGTGCCCGGCCAGACGGTCGCCGCGGCGCTCTGGGCGGCCGGTGCCACCTCCTGGCGCACCACCCGGCGCGCGGGCCGGCCACGCGGCGTCTTCTGCGGGATCGGCGTCTGCTTCGACTGCCTGGTGACGGTCAACGGCAGCCCCAACCAGCGGGCCTGCCTGGTGCCGGCACGTCCCGGCGACGTCGTCCGCACCCAGGAGGGGACCGGTCATGAGGACTGACCTGGCGGTGATCGGCGCCGGTCCGGCGGGGCTCGCCGCCGCGCTCGCGGCAGCCGCGCGCGGCCTGCGCGTCACGGTCCTGGACTCGGCCCCGGCGCCGGGCGGCCAGTTCCACCGGCAGCCGGCACCCGGCCTCGCCGCCCACCGGCCGCGGCTGCCGCACGACCGGGGGCGCGGCTGGAGGTGGTTGCGCGACGCCCTCGCGGCGAGCGACGTCACCGTGCTGACGGACCATCATGTGTGGGTCGTCGAGCACGGCTTCACCGTGCACGCGCTGCTCGGGCCCGAGCAGCGGGAGTCCGTCGCGGTGCGCGCCGAGGCCGTGCTGCTGGCCACCGGCGGCTACGAGAAGGTGCTGCCCTTTCCCGGCTGGACCCTCCCCGGCGTCGTCGCGGCGGGCGGGGCACAGGCCATGCTCAAGGGCGGGCTGGTGGTGCCGGGGCGCCGGGCCGTCGTTGCGGGGACCGGCCCCCTGCTGCTGCCGGTGGCGACCGGGCTGGCGGCAGCCGGGGTCGTGGTGCCCGCCCTCGTCGAGGCAGCGGACCCGGCGGCCTTCCTGCGTCATCGGCGGGCTCTCGCCGCCAAGCTGCCCGAAGGCGCCGGATACGCGGCCCGGCTGCTGCGCCACCGGGTGCGCTTCCTCGCCCGCCACACGGTCGTCCGCGCGCACGGCGGACGGGCGCTGACCGGCGTCACCGTCGCCGCCCTCGACTCCGGCGGGCACGTGCGGCCCGGCACCGGGCGGTACATCCCGTGCGACACGCTCGCCGTCGGGCACGGCATGGTCCCGCACACCGACCTCGCCGAGACCCTCGGCTGCCGCCTCGCCGGGGCGGCGGTGCGTGTCGACGACGAGCAGCGCACGGACGTACCCGGCGTCTGGGCGGCGGGGGAGGCCACGGGCATCGGCGGTGCGGCGCTGGCGCTCGCGGAGGGACACATCGCCGGACGGTCCGTCGCGGCCCGCCTCAGGGGCACCGCACCGGACCCGAGCACCTGGGCGCGGGCCGCCGGCACCCGTGCCCGGCTCCGGGAGTTCGCCCGTGCCCTCGACGCCGTCTACGCCCCTCCCGCGCACTGGGCGGAGCAGGTCCCCGACGGGACGGTGGTCTGCCGCTGCGAGGAGGTCACCGCGGGCGCGGTGCGGGAGGCGGCGCGTGACCTCGGGGCGGGCGATCCGCGCACCGTGAAGCTGCTGACCCGGGCCGGGATGGGCTGGTGCCAGGGACGCATGTGCGCACCGGCGGTCGCCGGGATCGCCGGGTGCGAACCCGCCCCGTCCAGACGGCCGTTCGCCCGCCCGGTGCCGCTGGGCGTCCTCGCCCGCCAGCACCGGGACGCCACGGCCACCGACGACGCAACCGGCGAAGGAGCCGGTGAAGCAACCGACGAAGGAACCGAGGAAGGACCCTCATGACCGACCACCGCCCCTGGCGCGGCGTCCTCGTCGCCACCGCCCTGCCCCTGCGCGAGGACCTCTCCGTCGACCTCGACCGGTACGCCGAGCACTGCGCCTGGCTGGTCGGCAACGGCTGCGACGGCGTCGTCCCGAACGGCTCACTCGGCGAGTACCAGGTCCTGACCCCCGAGGAACGCGCCCGGGTCGTCGAGACGGCCGTCGCCGCCGTCGGCGGGCAGCGGGTGATACCCGGCGTCGCCGCCTATGGTTCCGCGGAGGCCCGACGCTGGGCCGAGCAGGCAGGGGAGGCGGGCTGCGGTGCGGTGATGCTGCTGCCGCCCAACGCCTACCGCGCCGACGAGCGCTCCGTCCTCGCCCACTACGCGGAGGTCGCGCGGGCCGGACTGCCGGTCGTCGCGTACAACAACCCGATCGACACCAAGGTCGACCTGGTACCGGAACTGCTGGCCAGGCTGCACGCGGAAGGGCACGTCCAGGCCGTCAAGGAGTTCTCCGGCGACGTCCGCCGCGCCTACCGGATCGCCGAACTCGCCCCGGACCTGGACCTGCTGGCCGGCGCCGACGACGTGCTGCTGGAGCTGGCGGTCGCGGGCGCGAAGGGCTGGGTGGCCGGCTACCCGAACGCCCTGCCCGCGGCGACCGTCGAGCTGTACCACGCGGCCGTGGCCGGGGACCTGGGCACGGCGGGCAAGCTGTACCGGCAGCTGCACCCCCTTCTGCGCTGGGACTCGCGGACCGAGTTCGTGCAGGCGATCAAGCTGTCCATGGACGTGGTGGGACGGCACGGGGGGCCGGTGCGTCCCCCGCGCATGCCGCTGACGCCCGAGCACGAGAGTGCCGTCCGGGCCGCCACCGAGCAGGCCGTCGCGGCCGGGCTCGCCTAGAGACCACCGAGGGGAGACCGGCCATGCGCAGCAAGCTCGTCCTGCACGCCGTCGACTCGCACACCGAGGGCATGCCCACCCGCGTCATCACCGGCGGCATCGGCACCCTGCCCGGTGCCACCATGAACGAGCGCCGCCTGTACGTCCGTGACCACCGGGACGACATCAGGCAGTTGCTGATGAACGAGCCGCGCGGCCACTCCGCGATGAGCGGCGCCATCCTCCAGCCGCCGACCCGCCCCGACTGCGACTGGGGCGTCGTCTACATCGAGGTCTCCGGATGTCTGCCCATGTGCGGGCACGGCACGATCGGGGTGGCGACCGTGCTCGTCGAGGCCGGGATGGTCGAGGTGGTGGAGCCCGTCACCACCGTCCGGCTCGACACCCCGGCGGGGCTCGTCGTCGCCGAGGTCGCGGTGGAGGGCGGTGCGGCGAGGGCCGTCACCCTGAGGAACGTGCCGTCCTTCGCCGTCGGACTGGACCGCAAGGCCACGCTGCCCGACGGGCGGACGGTGACGTACGACCTCGCCTACGGCGGCAACTTCTACGCCATCCTGCCGCTGGAGCAGTTCGGCCTGCCCTTCGACCGCTCCCGCAAGGACGACATCCTCAAGGCGGGGCTGTCCCTGATGGACGTCGTCAACGCCGGGGAGGAGCCGGTCCACCCCGAAGACCCGACCGTCCGCGGCTGCCACCACGTCCACCTGTTCGCGCCCGGCGCCACCGCCCGGCACTCACGGCACGCCATGGTGATCCACCCGGGGTGGTTCGACCGCTCGCCCTGCGGCACCGGCACCAGCGCCCGGATGGCACAGCTGCACGCGCGGGGCGAACTGCCGCTGCACACCGAGTTCGTCAACGAGTCCTTCATCGGCACCCGCTTCACCGGCAGGCTGCTCGGCACGACGGAGGTCGCCGGACGCCCGGCGGTCCTGCCCAGCTTCACCGGCCGCGCCTGGATCACCGGCACCGCCCAGTACCTGCTCGACCCCGATGACCCGTTCCCGGCCGGGTTCGTGCTGTAGCCCGCACCGGCGCCCTGCCGTGGCCCGCACGGATGCCGGGTGCAGTACGGATAAGGTGCGGTGACCCGAGGAGGAGGAACCACCGTCATGGCCGCGCAGCACAGCCCCGCCCTGCCCGAGCTGGGCGGCAGGAAGCCCAGTTACCGGGAGCGGGTGGCGGACGCGCTACGGGCGGCGCTGATCGCCGGGGAGCTGCACCCCGGCGAGGTCTACTCCGCCCCCGGCCTCGCCGCCCGCTTCGGTGTCTCCGCGACCCCGGTGCGCGAGGCGATGCTCGACCTCGCCAAGGAGGGACTGGTCGACACCGTCCCGAACAAGGGTTTCCGGGTCACCGCGGTCTCCGAACGGCAGCTCGACGAGTACACGCACGTCCGGTCCCTCATAGAGATCCCGACGACGGCCGGCCTCGCGGCCACCGCCGCCCTGGCCGACCTGGAGGCGCTGCGCCCCGTCGCGCAGGAGATCGTCTCCGCCGCCGAGGCCGGCGACCTCATCGCGTACGTCGAGGCGGACCTGCGCCTCCACCTCGGCCTGCTGGCGCTCGCGGGCAACGGCCACCTGGTGGAGGTCGTACGGGACCTGCGCCGCCGCTCCCGGCTCTACGGGCTGACGGCCCTGGTCGAGCAGGGGCGGCTGCGGGCCTCGGCCGAGGAGCACCTGGAACTCCTCGACGTGCTGCTCGCGCGGGACGAGGCGGCCGTACGGGCGGTGATGACCCGGCACCTGGGGCACGTCCGGGGGATGTGGGCCGCGCACCGGCCCTCCGGAGAGGGGTGACGCGCCGAACCTTCACTCTTGCGCACAGCGATCGGACGCCCGGCCGGGCGGGGCCGCCCGCGATCGTGTGCCCACGCGGGGAGCGCCGGGGCCGGGCTCAGGTCTCGCGTACCGGGTCGTACACGTCGGGGTGCAGCCCGAACGTCCAGGCGACCCCCTCCTTGGCCCGGCGGGTCGTCGGCGGCACCCGCAGCCAGTACGTGCGGCGCGTGCCGTCCGGTTCCGGCGTGGAGTTGAGGACTTCCACCATGACCACCGGCTCGTCGCCGTCGAGGTCGATCCGCCAGAGGGTGCCGGTCTCGTCCTGGTGCAGGGGACGGGCCCCGGAGTCGGACAGATAGCGTTCGTAGCCGTAGTGCTCCAGCATCACGCGGCGCAGCTCCGCGTTCTCCTCCGCGCGGATCCGCTCCGGGGTGAGCGTGCGCAGCTCCGCCAGGAACTCGCCCGGCACCGGCATGCCCCGCCAGGCGTGGAGGGCGAAGCCGTCGGGGAAGGCGAGCGCGGGACCGTCCCCGCGGTCGAGCCGGCCGGCCTCGTCCCGGTGCAGGGCCACCGGGCGCTCGCAGACCACCGCGATCCTCTCGAACGCCCACCACCAGCCGGCGTTGCGGCACACCCGGGCCAGCCCGTCGAGCGGTGCCCCCTGCGGTGCGAACGCCGCGAGCCACGGCGCGTCGTGCTGCCCCAGCACGGCGTCCAGCAGGATCAGCCGGATCTCCGCGTCGCTCTCGCCGGTCTCCGCGGCAAGGTCCTCCAGCACGCCCCCACGGATCCGGTCGACCAGCTCCTGCGTGGCGTCCCACAGCCGCCCGCCGGTCGCCGACCAGTGGGCCGACCACCCGGACGCCCCCAACTCGGCGTGCAGCCACGCGCGTTCGGCCGCCCACGGTGCGGTGCGTATCACCTCCCGGACGCTCGGCCCGGCCTCCGGCAGGCTCCGCACCAGCCGCACGCCCTCACGCGGGGAGCCCGCCCACACGATGCGTTCGGGCTCCGCCAGCCCGGCCCGCCGGTACGCCAGCCGCACGCCCTCCTCCGCCGCGCCCCGGTCGGCGGGCGCCGCCGCCATGGCGCAGGCGCGCCAGTGCTCCATCTCCACGGCTCCCGCCATGCCTTCCACCTCTCCCGCCACGCCCTCTGCCTCCACGGCACTCGTCAACGTCGTCCCCTCCACAGCCGTCAGTCCGCGACGATGCGCACCGAGCCGGGCACGTACTCCCGCTGCCGGATCACCCGGAACCAGCCCTTGGGCAGCGTGATCGGCGCGTGCTCCTCGTGCACCACCCGCCCGCCCTCGGGCAGATGAAGCAGCATCGGGCCGAACGCGCCCGGCTCGCGCACCAGGTGTCCCGGGCCGACGACGGCGTGGGCGTGACCGGTGACCTCACCCAGGGCCAGGACCAACCGGCCGCGCGCGTCGCGCGGTTCCTTCGGCGCCCGCGTCGCGTGCGGCGGCACCGCGTCGTCCGCGACGGGCACGATCAGCACGTCTCCCTGCCGGTACATGCGCATTCCCCTTCCCGCCCGGCGCACGGCGCCCGGGCCACGGGAAGGACGGTACGAGCCACCACTGACAACGGCCGGGCCGCGAGGCCGCACGAGGCCCGATGTCCCGCCCCGCCACCGGGCGTTGTCAGTGCCCGTTGGTAGAACTTCTCGCGCAGCCACGCATCACGACCGCCGCACGTCAGGAGCAGCACGTATGGTCTTCAGCGACCACCTTGCCGAGTTGTACGGCCTGCCGGCCTTCACGTTCCCCGAGGACGGCAGCCGCGGCGGACCTGCCGGCGCCCGAGGCGGTGGCCTGGCGCATCACGACCGGGTTCACGGACGAGGACGACGGCTGGGAGCAGACCTTCGAGCGGTTCTGCTCGGCGGTGGACACTACCCGGGTGCGCGCCCTGATCGTCGGCGCCTGGGAGTGCGTCTTCGACTGCGGCCCGGACGACGTGATCGAGGCACTCCTCGCCGCCCGTGACCGGCTGCCCGCCCTGCGGGCGCTGTTCCTCGGCGACATCGTCTTCGAGGAGTGCGAGCTGTCCTGGATCGTGCAGACCCACGTGACGGGCCTGCTGCGCGGTCTCCCGGCACTGGAGGAGTTCGGCGTGCGCGGTGGCACAGAGCTGGCGTTCCAAGGGCTGCGTCACGACAACCTTCGCTCGCTGACGGTGCAGACCGGAGGGCTGCCGGCCGGCGTGGTGCGCGGCATCGGCGCGAGCGACCTGCCCGCCCTGGAACACCTCGACGTGTGGCTGGGCACCTCGTCGTACGGCGCCGACTGCGAACCGGCCGACCTGGAGGGGATCCTGTCCGGCACCCGGCTGCCGCGCCTGCGCCATCTGGCGCTGCGCAACAGCGAGATCCAGGACGGCGTCGCCACGGCACTCGCCGCCGCCCCCGTGGTGGCCCGCCTGGAGGTGCTCGACCTGTCGCTCGGCATCCTGAGCGACGAGGGAGCCACCGCCCTCCTCGGCGGCCAGCCGCTGACCCACCTGAAGAAGCTCGACCTGCACCACCACTACATAGGCGAAGAGCTCCGGCAGCGGATACGGCAGACGCTCGAACCGTCGGGCGTCGAGGTAGACCTCGGCCCCGGCGACGGCGACTCGTACGAGGAGGACGACGGTACGGTCGTCCGCTACGTCGCGGCGGGCGAGTGAGCGGGCGATGAGCTACTACCCCTCGCACCTGACCGGCTTCCACGGCCTGCCCGTCCACGACTTCACCCTCCCGGACCACGACGGCCCCGAGTCCGGCGGCTCCCGGCCCGGCAGCCGCGAAGCCGTCATCCTCGAGCCCGCGGACGGCGCCCGCGGCGCGTCACGCCCGGCGCCCGGCTCGGTCGCCTGGCGGCTGTCCGCCCTCTGGCAGGAGCTGCCCTTCGACGTCCTGTGGCGCCGGTTCCTCGAGGAGGTGCCCACCGAGGAGGTCACCGCCCTCGTGGTCGGCGCCTGGTGGGAGGAGTACGACGAGCACGGCATCGACCCGGTCCTGGACGTGATCGTCGCCGAGGCCCACCGGTTCCCCCGGCTGCGGGCCGTGTTCCTCGCCGACGTGGAGTCCGAGGAGACGGAGATCTCCTGGATCAAGCAGGGCGACGTGACGAAGTTGCTGCGCGCCTGGCCCCGGCTGGAGGAACTGGCGATCCGTGGCGCCGAGGACCTGGTGGTCGAACCGCTGCGGCACGAGGGCCTGCGCACGCTGCGCGTCGAGTGCGGCGGCCTGCCCCGCGAGGTGGTGCGGGCGCTCGGCGGCTGCGCGTTCCCGGCCCTGGACCGCCTCGACCTGTGGCTGGGCACCGTCTGGTACGGCGGCGACTGCGCCCGGGAGGACGTCGACGCACTGCTCGTCTCGCTCGGCGGCCTCCCCCGCCTGCGCCATCTGGGCCTGCGGAACAGCGACATCCAGGACGACATCGCGGCCGCCGTGGCCGCCGCGCCCGTCGTCGCCGGCCTCCACTCGCTCAACCTGAGCATGGGTGCCCTGGGCGACGACGGCGGTGGCGCGCTGCTCGCCGGGCAGCCGCTGACGCATCTGAAGTCGCTCAACCTGAACCACCACTTCATGAGCGAGGCCCTGACAGGACGGTTGAGCGAGACCCTCGCACCGCACGGTGTGGACCTGGCCCTCGCCCCTGCCCGCCGCCTCCGCCACGCACAGGGACGCTATGTCGCCGTCGGGGAGTGAGACGCTGCCGCGCTTCACGGTGGTCGGCAACCCCGAGAACCGCCGGGTCGCGCTGTTCGCCGAGGCGGTGACCGCGGCCGGTCTGCCCGCACCCCGTGTCGTGCCCTGGACGCGCGTACTGAGGGCCGGCCGCACCGAGTTCGCGCCGGGGGAGATCGTCCGCATCGACTCGCCCGGCGAGAACGCCGACGTGGACCGGTTGCTGCGGGACGTCGACGACCCCACCCGCGTCGAGGGCACGGCCCGCTGGTACGCGCGTTTCCTGGCCGCCGTGCGCGGCCTGCGGGGAGGGGTGCGCCTGGACGATCCGGACGACCTGGCCGTCCTGTTCGACAAGAGGCGCTGCCACGCCGTCCTCGGTGCCGCGGACGTACCCGTGCCGTTCTCGCCGACGTCCGCGGCGGCCGGGGCCGCGGTGGACGGCTGGGACGACGTACGGCTGCTGATGCGCGAGCACCGCATGCCGCGGCTCTTCGTCAAGCTCGCGCACGGCTCCTCGGCGTCCGGCGTGCTCGCCGTCGAGGCGGCGGGCCGGGGCCGCGTCCGGGCCACCACCTCGGTCGAACTCGCCCCGGACGGACGGCTGTTCAACTCCCTCAGGGTGCGGCGCTATGAGCGGGAGCAGGACATCGCCGCCATCGTCGACACCCTGGCCCCCGACGGGCTGCACCTGGAACGGTGGCTGCCGAAGGCCTCGCAGCACGGCCGCGTGGCCGACCTGCGCGTGCTCGTGGTAGCCGGGCGCGCCACCCACGCCGTGGTGCGCACCAGCGCCGGTCCGCTGACGAACCTCCACCTCGGCGGCGCCCGCGGGGACCTCGAGGAGGTACGGCGGGCCGTCGAGGCGGCGGGTGGGAGCTGGGCGGATGCCCTCGCGGTGTGCGAGCGCGCCGCGGCCTGCTTCCCGCGCACCCTGTGCGTCGGCGTCGACCTGCTGCCGGCCATCGGCTGGCGCCGCTTCGCGGTCGGCGAGGTCAACGCCTTCGGTGACCTGCTGCCACGGCTCACCGGCCTGCCGGGCAGCGGAGCCGAAGGCCTGGACACCTACGCGGCCCAGGTGGCCGCCGTCCTGTGCGCGCACTCCACGTCGCCGCCCGACGCCCGGCCGGCGACCGCCCCCCACCCCGGCGCGCGGGCCGGCTTCGCCCGCGACCCTCGGCACAGCTCCGACCCCGGCCCTCGGCACAGAACGGGACCCGACCATGTCATCGCCTGACCCGACGCCCGCGCCCCACGACGTGCCCCGGTGCCGTGTCACCGCCGCGCAGGCCGCGGCGCCCGGCGATCCGGACATGAACGAGATCGTCGGCAGCCACGACCTGCTGCTCGTCACCCTGGACACCCTGCGGTACGACGTCGCCGCCGAGCTCGCGGCGGCCGGCCGCATCCCGCACCTGGCCCGGCACCTGCCCGGCGGACACTGGGAGCGCAGGCACGCCCCGGGCAGCTTCACCTACGCCTCCCACCAGGCCATCTTCGCCGGGTTCCTGCCGACGCCGGCCGCCCCCGGCCCGCACCCGCGCCTGTTCGCGGCGAGCTTCGCCGGCAGCGAGACGACGGCGGACGGCACCTGGGTCTACGACACCCCCGACCTCGTCGCCGGCCTCGCCCGGGCGGGCTACCACACGGTGTGCGTCGGGGGAGTGGGCTTCTTCAACAAGCAGGGCCCGCTCGGCTCGGTGCTGCCCGGGCTGTTCCACGAGTCGCACTGGGAGCCCGGATTCGGGGTCGCCTCGCCCACCTCGTTCGAGGAGCAGGTGGCCCGTGCCGAACGTGTGGTGCGCCGAGTGCCCGCCCAGAAGAAGCTGTTCCTCTTCGTCAACGTCTCGGCCCTGCATCAGCCGAACTGGTTCCACCTGCCCGGTGCCACGCGCGAGGCGGGCGACACCCGCGAGACGCACGCCGCCGCCCTGGAGTACGTGGACCGGCACATCGGCCGGCTGTTCGCCGCCGCGAGCAGCAGACGCCGCTGCTTCGCCATCGTCTGTTCCGACCACGGCACGGCGTACGGGGACGACGGCTACACCGGGCACCGCCTGGGCCACGAGTCCGTGTGGACGGTCCCGTACGCCCACTTCTTCCTAGAAGCCGAAGCCCAAGCCGAACCCGAGGCGGAAGCCGAAACCGAAGCCGAGACCGAAGCCGAGTCCGAGACCCGAACCCCGGCCCGAGCCCGGGCCGACGCCGCAGCGGGAGCCGCCCGATGACCACCGTGACCCGCCTCCGGCCCACCGGGAGCGCGACCACCCCACAGGGCCCGTACCAGAGCCCCTACCAGAGCTACGTCTACGCCTACCCGCACAAGACCGCCTACCGCCGTCTGCCCGACCGTCCCGCGCTGCGGTCCCTGTGGGCGGCCGAGCCCAAGGACGCCCTCTCGCTCTATCTGCACATCCCGTTCTGCGAGGTGCGCTGCGGGTTCTGCAACCTCTTCACCCGCGTCGGCGCCCCGGACGGGCTGACCGGCGCCTACCTGGACGCCCTGGACCGCCAGGCGGCCACCGTGCGCGACGCGCTCGGCGATGCCGAAGAGGTCCGGTTCGCGACCGCGGCCTTCGGCGGCGGCACCCCCACCTTCCTCACCGCCGCCGAACTCGAGCGGCTCTGCGACATCGCCGAACACCGCATGGGCGCCGATCTGCGGGCCGTCCCGCTGTCGGTGGAGGCCTCGCCCGCCACGGCCACCGCCGACCGCCTGGAGGTCCTGGCCGCACGCGGCGCGACCCGGCTCAGCCTGGGCGTGCAGAGCTTCGACGACACCGAGGCCCGGGCCGCCGTACGCCCCCAGCGCCGCGCGGACGTCGAGGCGGCCCTCGGCCGCGTCCGCGACGCGCGCATACCCGTCCTCAACATCGACCTGATCTACGGCATCGACGGCCAGACGGAGGCCAGTTGGCTGAGCTCCCTGGACGCGGCCCTGGCCTGGCGGCCCGAGGAGCTCTATCTCTACCCCCTCTACGTCCGCCCCCTGACCGGCCTCGGCCGGCGCGCCGGGGGCCCCGACCCGGCCTGGGACGAGCAGCGCCTGCGCCTGTACCGCCTCGGCCGCGACCACCTCCTCGCACACGGCTACGCGCAGCAGTCCATGCGCATGTTCCGCCGCGCCGACGCACCCCCACAGGGCGCGGACGACTACGCCTGCCAGACCGACGGCATGATCGGCCTCGGCTGCGGCGCCCGCTCGTACACCGCCGGCCTGCACTACTCCTTCGACTACGCCGTCGGCATGCACGAGATCCGTTCGATCATCGACGACTACGTGGCCCGTCCCGCCGCCGACTTCGCGCACGCCGAGTACGGCCGCCGCATCGACGCCGACGAGTCCCGCCGCCGTCACCTGCTCCAGTCCCTGCTGCAGGCCGACGGCCTCGACGTGGCCGACTACGGGGCCCGTTTCGGCCGCCCGCCCAGGGACGACTTCGGAGCCGAGCTGGGGCGGTTCGCCGACCGGGGCTGGCTGACCGACGACGGCACGGACACGGTGCTGCGCCTGACACCGGAGGGCCTGGCCCACTCCGACGCCGTCGGGCCCGAGCTGTTCTCGCCCGCCGTACGGGTGGCGATGGCCGCCTACGAGCGGAAGTGAGCGCCGGCGTGGACCTCACCATCCTCTACCGCGGCCCCCTCGCCTCCTGCGACTACGACTGCCCGTACTGCCCGTTCGCCAAGCGGCGCGACAGCCGGGAGCAGTTGCGCGCGGACCGGGAGTGCCTCGAACGGTTCGCCGGGTGGGCCGCGGACCAGACCGGTGACCGGCTGTCCGTCCTGTTCACCCCCTGGGGGGAGGGGCTGGTCCGCTCCTGGTACCGGCGCACCCTGACCGAGCTGTCGCACCTGCCGCACGTGAGCCGCGTGGCCATCCAGACGAACCTGAGCTGCCGTACCGACTGGCTCGCCGACGCCGACCTCGACACTCTGGCCCTGTGGTGCACCTACCACCCCGGACAGACCCCGTACGACCGCTTTCTGGCCAAGTGCCGTGACATGGCGCGCCGAGGGGTGCGCTTCAGCGTCGGCGTCGTCGGCCTGCCCGAACACCTGCCACACGCCCGCCGGCTGCGCGCCGACCTGCCCGAACACGTCTACCTGTGGGTCAACGCGGCCGAGGGCCACACCTACGACGACGCCCAGGCCGCGCTGTGGACCGCCCTGGACCCGCTCTTCCCCTACAGCCGCCACCCCCACGCCAGCGCCGGACTGCCCTGCCGCACGGGCGAGTCCGTCGTCTCCGTCGACGGCGACGGAACCGTCCGCCGCTGCCACTTCGTCCGCGCCGAACTGGGCAACCTCTACGACGGCTCCTACCGGACGGCGCTGCGCCCCCGCCCGTGCCCCCTCGCCGTCTGCGACTGCCACATCGGCTACGTCCACCTCGAAACCCTGCCCCTGTACGACGCGTTCGCGGGCGGCGTCCTGGAGCGGGTGCCCGCATAGGAGCTGACGCCGCGCGTACTTGCTCCTTTCACACGGGCGACATCGCACCCTTCCCTCACGTTCGGTGCTCTTGGAACACTCGCTCCGCGCGCATTCCGTTCCTTCCGGCCATCCGCACGTCAGGATGAGAGGACTCACACCCATGCCCTCGCCCATGCCCGAAGTCAACCGGCGCCGCTTCCTGCAGATCGCGGGTGCCACCACCGCGTTTACCGCGCTCTCCAGCAGCATCCAGCGTGCCGCCGCGCTGCCCGCCAACCGTCGCACGGGGTCGATCGAGGACGTCGAGCACATCGTCGTCCTCATGCAGGAGAACCGTTCGTTCGACCACTACTTCGGCACGCTCAGAGGCGTCCGCGGCTTCGGCGACCCGCGTCCGGTCACCTTCGAGAACGGCAGAAGCGTCTGGCACCAGACCGACGGCGGGGGCAAGGAGATCCTGCCCTTCCACCCCGACGCGGACGACCTGGGCCTGGCCTTCATCCAGGACCTCCCGCACGGCTGGAACGACGGACACGCAGCCTTCGACAAGGGCCGCTACGGCAAGTGGGTACCGTCCAAGGGCACCACGACGATGGCGTACCTGACCCGCGACGACATCCCGTTCCACTACGCGCTCGCCGACGCCTTCACCATCTGCGACGCCTACCACTGCTCGTTCATCGGCTCCACCGACCCCAACCGCTACTACATGTGGACGGGCTACACCGGCAACGACGGCCAGGGCGGCGGCCCGGTCCTCGGCAACGACGAGGCGGGGTACGGCTGGACGACGTATCCGGAGCGCCTGGAGAAGGCGGGCGTGTCCTGGAAGATCTACCAGGACGTCGGCGACGGCCTCGACGCGGCCGGCGGCTGGGGCTGGATCCAGGACGCCTACCGCGGCAACTACGGCGACAACTCCCTGCTGTACTTCGACCAGTACCGCAACGCCAAGCCCGGCGAGCCCCTGTACGACAAGGCCCGTACCGGCACCGACGCACGCAAGGGCGAGGGGTTCTTCGACCGGTTGAAGGCCGACGTCAAGGGCGGAAAGCTGCCGAAGATCTCCTGGATCGTCGCCCCCGAGGCCTTCACCGAGCACCCCAACTGGCCCGCCAACTACGGCGCCTGGTACATCTCCCAGGTCATCGACGCGCTCACCAGCGCCCCGGAGGTGTGGGCGAAGACCGCCCTGTTCATCACCTACGACGAGAACGACGGCTTCTTCGACCATCTGGTCCCGCCCTTCCCGCCCGCCTCCGCGGACCAGGGCAGGTCCACGGTCGACGCCGGCCCGGACCTGTTCAAGGGTGACGCCGGTCATGTCGCCGGGCCCTACGGGCTCGGCCAGCGCGTGCCGATGCTCGTCGTCTCGCCCTGGAGCAAGGGCGGGTACGTCTGCTCGGAGACCCTCGACCACACCTCGATCATCCGGTTCATGGAGCGCCGCTTCGGGGTCCACGAGCCCAACATCTCGCCCTGGCGGCGCGCGATCTGCGGCGACCTGACCGCCGCCTTCGACTTCTCCCGCGAGGACACCCGCCCGGTCACCCTGCCCGACACCACCGGCTACGAGCCGCCCGACCACGACCGCCACCCCGACTACGTGCCGACCCCGCCCGCCCACGGCGTCCTGCCCCGGCAGGAGCGCGGCCGGCGGCCGACCCGGCCCCTGAAGTACGCCCCCCAGGTCGACGGTACGGCGGACCCGGCGGCCGGGAAGTTCACCCTGACCTTCGCCTCCGGCGCGCAGGCCGGGGCAGCCTTCCTGGTCACCTCCGGCAACCGCACCGACGGCCCCTGGACGTACACCACCGAGGCCGGCAGGACCGTCTCCGACACCTGGAACTCGGCGTACTCCGGCGGCACCCACGACCTGACCGTGCACGGCCCGAACGGCTTCCTGCGGGTCTTCAAGGGACCCGGCAGGGCGGCGGGTCCGGAGGTCACCGCACGGCACGTCGGCGACGACGTCGAGCTGACCTTCACCAACAAGGGCACGGGGACGGTGCGGTTGAAGGTGACCAGCGGCTACGGCGGGAGCCCTGAGGCGGTGGGCGTGCGGCCGGGCGCCACGGTGCGCCGTCGCTACGACCTCGCGGGGAGCGGGCGTTGGTACGACCTCACCGTCACCTCCGAGGCGGATGCGGCGTTTCTGCGACGGTTCGCCGGACATGTCGAGAACGGGCGCCCGGGTGTGAGCGATCCGGCGCTCGCGACCGGCTGACGGCAGGCGGACAGCGGTTGCTTTCCGGACGGCTCGCGGTAGTGTCACCCCGGTGACCACGCATTCGAACACACCTGCAGGCTGGTACCCGGATCCGCACGGCGCGGCACAGACGCTCCGTTACTGGGACGGCGCGCAGTGGACCGAGCACACCCACGCCGCCCAGCAGGCCCCCGCCGCCGCCCCGCAGGTGCCGGCCCAGCCGGCTGCACCTGATGCTCGCGTGCAGCATCAGGTGCAGCAGCAGGCCGGTGTGGCCCCGACCGGCGTCGGTGGCGGCACGCTGTTCAGCGAGCCGGTGCTCGTGGTGAACCAGAAGGCCAAGCTGATCGAGGTGACCAACGAGTACAAGGTCTTCGACCAGAACGGCAACCAGCTCGGCGTGGTCACCGAGGTCGGGCAGGGCGCGCTGAAGAAGATCCTTCGGTTCGTCTCCAGCCTCGACCAGTTCATGACGCACAGGCTGGAGATCCGGGACGGCTACGGGCAGCCGCAGTTGCTGCTCACGCGGCCCGCGAAGTTCCTCAAGTCGCGGGTGATCGTCTCGCGTCCGGACGGCTCGCAGGTCGGCGAGATCGTCCAGCAGAACGTCTTCGGCAAGATCAACTTCGCGATGAACGCGGGCGGCCGGCAGGTCGGCGCGATCAAGGCGGAGAACTGGCGCGCCTGGAACTTCGCGATCGTCGACCACGCCGACAACGAGGTCGCCCGGATCACCAAGACCTGGGAGGGCCTGGCGAAGACGATGTTCACGACCGCGGACAACTACGTCCTGCAGATCCACTACCAGCTGCCCGAACCGCTGCTGAGCCTGGTGGTGGCGACGGCGCTGACCGTCGACACCGCGCTCAAGCAGGACTCGCGCGGCCTGGGCTGACGGGCGGCCACGCCCGTCGGGTGCCAACCGCCGCGTCCGCCGGGCGGCGGCGGGGCCGTAGGACTCCCGGAGGACGTGGCGGCTCCGGCGGTGCGGCCGTCACAGTGGCGTGAGGTGCCCCGGTCCGGACCGCCGGGGAAGCAGCGCCGGTTCCTGGGAGGCCGACTCCGGCTCCAGGGCCAGGACCGCGGCCACGGGGTGTGCCTCGTGGCCGTCGTGCTGTGCGGGCTCGGGGCGGTCGGAGTCCGGGTACGGCCGCTCGGTGGCCACGGGGTGCGGGGCCGCCCGCGAGAGCTCCACGACCCCCCAGGAGGCGAGAGCCGCTCCCGCCAGCGCGAGCAGCACGCCCCTGGCGCCGCCCTGCAGTCCCTGGCCGAGCAGGGTCAGTCCGATCACCGCGGCCGCCACCGGGTTCGCCAGCGTCACCACCGCCAGCGGCGCCCCCAGGCCGCCCCGGTAGGCGGTCTGCGACAGCAGCAGCCCGCTCGTCGCGAAGGCCGCGACCAGCAGCGCCACGATGATCACCCGGGCGCTGAACAGCGGTCCGGAGTGGTCGGTGGCGGCGACGGTCACGGTCTGGGTCAGCGCGGAGGCCACACCCGAGGCGACCCCCGACGCGGTCGCGTGCCGCAATCCCGGTCGCGCCCCCGGCCGTGACAGCGCGCCGATGAGGACGGCCGTGCCGCCCGCGACCAGGAGTGCCTCGGCCGGGCTCAGCACCTGCTCGGGCGCGGGCCCGGCCGCCGCCACGAGCAGCGCGCCCAGCCCCAGGAGGGTGAGCGCCGTGCCGCGCCACTCGGCCGCGGCGACCCGCCGCCCCGCCATCCGTGCGCCCATCGGCACGGCGGCCACCAGTGTGAGCGCGCCGAGCGGCTGGACCACGGTCAGCGGCCCGTACTTGAGCGCCACCACGTGCAGCAGGGCCGCCGACCCGTTCAGCGCCACCGCCCACCACCAGGCGCCCGAGCGCAGCAGCCGCAGCGTGCCCGAGCCCGCCGTGCGCGAGGCGAGCCGTTCCTGCGCGACCGCCGCGGCGGCGTAGGCGACGGCCGAGAACAGCGAGAGGACGACGGCGAGCAGGGCGGCGCTCATCGGGCCGCCCCCACCAGGGCGTTCTCCTCGGCCGGTACGGCCTTCACCCGGCTCCGGCCGGGGATGACGACCGGGCGGCGCGGCAGCGGGATCACCGCGAGGGCGAGGGCGAGCAGGGCCGCCGCCGCTATCGCGTCGAGCCAGTAGTGGTTCGCGGTGCCGACGATGACCAGCAGGGTGAGCAGCGGGTGCAGCAGCCACAGCCAGCGCCGGCGGGAGGTGGTGGCCATGATCAGGGCGATCGCCACCATGAGCGCCCAGCCGAAGTGGAGCGAGGGCATCGCCGCGAACTGGTTGGAGAGGTGGTCGGTCTTCGGCGGTCCGTACACCGACGGCCCGAACGCGCGCGCGGTGTCGACCAGGCCCGCCTCCGCCAGCATGCGCGGCGGGGCGAGGGGGAACGTCAGGTGCAGCACCAGGGCCGCCGCCGTGACGGCGGCGAG
>NZ_MUBM01000339.1 GCF_002154505.1 Streptomyces carpinensis
GGGCTTCTGGGGGAGCCGGGGTTTCGGGGGCAGGGGGGTGGCTGGAGCCGGGGGCGGCAGGGGGTGGCACACACCTTCGCCTTCTGGGAGAGCCGTGCCTTCTACGACTCCTTCATGGCCCGCTCCCACGACCGCCTGGCAGCGGCCCAGGCCGGCACCTTCAAGGATGCCCAGGTCCGGCTGTTCGACTACAGGTTCGACGTGAAGACGGGCTTCCAGCCGCGTTTCTCGGACGCCGACCTGCTGCGGGTGGCGCTGTGCCGGGTCCACGAGGAGCGCGCCGAGCACTTCACGCTGATGCAGGAGAAGGTCTGGAACCCGGCGATGGCCGGCTCGCCCGGGATGGTCCGCGGCCTGTTCGGCGAGGCGCCCGGCAACGAGTTCCTGGTGCTGTCGATGTGGCAGTCCTCCGCCGAGCACGGCAAGTACCGCACGGAGCGTGTGGAGCGTCTCGCGCTGCGTGCCCAGACGGAGGCCGACATCGCGGCCCTCACGGGCGACATCGTGGACCTGGAGCCCGCCTGGACGGTGTGATGTGCGCCCAGCAATCGTGTGCGCCCTGTGTGGTCCCTGGTGCACGACTCCGTGTGACCTACGCCGTACGAGGGCCGCTCGAGTCTTCGATCGGCCCTCACCCGATCTAGTGTTTTGGCATGGCACGACCACGGCGCATCATCCTTGTCCGGCACGGCGAGTCAACCGGCAACGTTGATGACACCGTGTACGAGCGCGAGCCCGACCACGCGCTGGCCCTGACCGAGCGGGGCTGGCAGCAGGCCGAGGAGACGGGCAAGGAACTGCGCGAGCTGCTCGGCCGGGAACGGGTGAGTGTGTACGTCTCCCCCTACCGCCGCACTCACGAGACCCTCCGCGCCTTCCACCTCGATCCCGATCTCATACGGGTGCGCGAGGAGCCGCGGCTGCGCGAGCAGGACTGGGGCAACTGGCAGGACCGCGACGACGTCCGTCTCCAGAAGGCCTACCGGGACGCGTACGGGCACTTCTTCTACCGCTTCGCCCAGGGCGAGTCCGGGGCCGACGTCTACGACCGGGTCGGCAACTTCCTGGAGAGCCTCTTCCGCAGCTTCGAGGCCCCCGACCACCCACCCAACGTGCTTCTGGTGACCCACGGCCTGGCGATGCGGCTGTTCTGCATGCGGTGGTTCCACTGGACCGTCGCCGAATTCGAGTCGCTGTCCAATCCGGGGAACGGCGAGATGCGGATGCTCGTTCTCGGGGACGACGGCCGGTACACCCTGGACCGGCCGTTCGAGCGGTGGCGGGATCCGGAACCGTACGGGATCACTGGATGGAGTGGCTGAGCAATGACCTCTGACTCCTCTGCCGGCGGGCGCCTGGAGCGCGCCCTGGCCGGCCTGCGCGGACTCTCGGTGGGGGACGCGCTCGGCTCCCAGTTCTTCGTACCGGCCAACTACCCGCTGCTCAAGCGCCGCGAGCTGCCGTCCGGCCCGTGGCCGTGGACGGACGACACGGAGATGGCCTGCTCCGTGGTCGCCGTCCTGGCCGCCCACCACCGCATCGACCAGGACGCCCTGGCGCAGTCCTTCGCCCACCATCACGACTTCGACCGGGGGTACGGCCCCGCGGTCAACCGCCTGCTGCGCCTCGTCCGGGAGGGCGGGGACTGGCGGGAGCTCGCCGCCGCGCTCTTCGACGGCCGGGGGTCCTGGGGCAACGGCGCCGCGATGCGGATCGCACCCCTGGGCGCCTGGTACGCGGACGACCCGGAGCAGGCGACCCACCAGGCCGAGATCTCCGCCTACCCCACGCATCAGCACCGCGAGGCCGTCGTGGGTGCCATGGCCGTCGCCGCGGCCGCCGCGCTGACCGCCGCCGAGGGCGGCCCGCCGAGTGCGGAGGCCCTGCTCGACGGCGTCATCGCCCTCGTGCCGGCCCGGAGCGCCGTCGGCGCGGGCCTGCGGCGCGCCCGCGACATGCTCGACTACGGCGACGCGGCCACGGTCGCCGCCGTCCTCGGCTGCGGTCGGCGCACGACGGCCCACGACACGGTGCCCTTCGCGCTGTGGTCGGCCGCGCGAAGCCTCGGGGACTTCGAGGGCGCCTTCTGGACGACCGCCCAGGCAGGCGGCGACGTGGACACCACCTGCGCCATCGTGGGCGGTGTGCTGGCCTCGGGAAAGGCGGGGGCTCCGCCGGCCGAGTGGGTCCGGCGCACGGAGGCGCTGCCCGACTGGGTACGGGCATCGGACTGACCCGGTCCGGGAACTCTCTGTGCCTGGTGGGAACTCTGCGTGACCGGCGCCCGTTGTACCGGCATCGGCTCCGCGTCGCACGGACGTGACGGTGCCGGTGGCAGCAGGTGGGGACACGTTTGGGGCGGTCATGCGATGGTCGTGGCTTCTGGTTGTCGTGCGGGCCGTCGCGGTCGCCTTGGCCGGACGGTGGCCGGTTGTCCGGTTCACCCTGTCCGGCTGCTGGCGGCACCAGTTGCGGACCGGCCGGTCCGCGCCGCCGTTCCGTCAGCCGATTCCCGGGCCCGCCGTTCCGGCCAGCGCTGCCAGGTCGCTCTTGCGGACCCGTATGACCAGCCCGGCGGTGGCCAGGGCGAGCACGGCCATCGCCACGGCCGGGACGAACGCGGTCGAGATGCCGTGGGCCAGGACGTCGTGCCCCCACGGGGCGGGCAGCTGATGACTCTTGGCGAACTCGGCCTTCTGCGTCGCCGAACCGTCCGCGAGGAACTTCGGCAGCTGCTTCTTCGCCTCGTCCGTGCTGGCCGAGCCGAACACCGTGGTGAGGATGGACAGGCCCAGCGACCCGCCCACCTGCTGGGTCGCGTTGAGCAGACCGGAGGCGGCGCCCGCCTCGTGCTGGGCGACGCCCGAGACGGCGGTGACGGTCACGGTCACGAAGTTCAGGCCCATGCCGGAGCCGAAGACCAGCATCGGCCCGAGCACCCCGCCGAGGTAGGAGCTGTCGGGGCTGATGAAGGTCAGCCAGACGAGCCCGATCACCGCCAGCGACGTGCCGGTGAGCATGAACGGCTTGGGGCCGAGCACCGGCAGGAACCGCTGCGACAGACCCGCGCCCACCGCGATGGCGGCGGTGACCGGAAGGAAGGCCAGCCCGGCCTTGATGGGGCTGTACCCGAGCACATTCTGCACGAAGAGGACGATGTAGAAGAACATGCCGAACATCGCCGCGGCCAGGCTGAGCATGATGACGTACGTGCCCGACCGGTTGCGGTCGGCGAACATCCTCAGCGGTGTGATCGGCTCCTTGGCGCGCCGCTCGGTGAGCCCGAACGCCAGCAGCAGGACCACGGCGGCGGCGAAGGACCCGACCGTCAGTCCGTCCCGCCAGCCGTCCTCCGACGCGCGGATGAAGCCGTAGACGAGGGCGGCCATGCCTGTCGTCGAGGTCAGCGCGCCCGCTATGTCGAAGCGGCCCGGGTGCCGTTCGGACTCGGCGATGTACCGCGGCGTGAGCAGCGCGATCAGCACACCGATGGGCACGTTGACGAAGAGCACCCAACGCCAGTCCAGCCACTCGGTGAGCATGCCACCGGCGAGAAGCCCGACGGCGCCACCGCCGGCGGAGACGGCCGCGAAGACGCCGAAGGCCCGGTTCCGCTCCGGTCCCTCGGGGAAGGTCGTCGTGATGAGCGCCAGCGAGGTCGGCGACGCGATCGCGCCACCCACGCCCTGCAGGGCCCGGGCGGCAAGCAACTGCCAGGGCTCCTGGGCGAGTCCGCCCAGCAGGGACGCGAAGGTGAACAGCAGGATGCCGGTCATGAACACCCGTCGGCGTCCGAGGATGTCACCGGCGCGGGCGCCCAGGAGCAGCAGACCGCCGAAGGTGAGCGTGTACGCGCTGACCACCCAGGTGAGATCGGTGGTGCTGAAATGGAGCGCGTCTTGAATGTGCGGGAGCGCGATGTTCACAATCGTCGCGTCGAGTACCACCATGAGTTGGCAGGCCGCGATGACGGTGAGCGCGATGCCGGGGTGCCCCTCCCGGCGGGCCGCACCCGGTTTCTGGTCCTGAATCAACTGAGAGGTCGTCACTATGGGTCCCCCACAACAGCTTTAGTGAACGGTGCCGTTCACTGCCGCGCCCACGGTAGTGAGTCCCCACTAGTGAACGCAAGCGTTCACTTGAAGGCGCAGCCCTGTGGCGTGTCCGCCTGCCACCGCCGCTCGGCCCCACACCCCCGAAAATCCCCGCTCACCGCTCGCTGGAGACGACTGATGGTTACCTCGCGCTGGACGGCCGCCCCCGCTCGGGCCGCCGGTCCTCGTCGGCGCGGCGCCGTGCTGGAACGCGCGATCCTCGACGCCGCGCTGGAACAGCTGGGCACGGTCGGATGGAAAGGCCTCACCATGGAGGGCGTGGCCGCCGGCGCCCAGACGGGGAAGGCCGCCGTCTACCGTCGCTGGCCGTCCAAGGAGGATCTCGTCGCGGACGCCCTGCAGGCCGGGCTGCCGAGCGTCGAGGAGGCGCCGGACCTGGGAAGCGTGCGCGAGGACCTCCTGGCGCTCTGCCGGCAGGCTCGTGACGCGATGTTCTCCCGCCCCGGCTACGCGCTTCGCGCAGTGATTCACGAATGCGATCCCGGCCAGGCGGAGCGCTTCCACGGCGTGATCTTCGACGGGGTCGTGGAGCCGACCATCAGGCTGCTCCAGGAAGTGGTCACCCGTGGAATAGGAAGGGGTGAGGTGCGGCCCGACGCGGCCAACGGCTATGTCTTCGACGCCATTCCGGCCATGATGATGTACCGGTCGAAGATGTGCACAAGTGAATGGACGGATCAGGACCTCGAGGACATGATCGACCAGCTGATGGTCCCGCTTCTGCGTCCGGCCGGACCCTGATCGCGGGGTGTCGCAGGTGGTGCGGGCGCTGGGGGAAACCGGGGTGTCGCAGCGGGATCAAGGCGGCGTAGGCTAAGGGCGCCATGCCGTACGAACCACCCACTCACACCGTCGAGCGCTCCCTTCGAGCCACGACCGGAGCGAAGATCATTGCCGGTGTCGACGAGGTGGGGCGCGGCGCGTGGGCCGGGCCCGTCACCGTCTGCGCGGCGGTCACCGGACTCCGCCGGCCTCCCGTGGGCCTCACCGATTCCAAGCTGCTCACCGTCAAGCGACGTACCGCCCTCGCCGCGGAGCTGCAGACGTGGGTGACGGCGTACGCCCTCGGGCATGCCTCGCCGGAGGAGATCGACGAGCTGGGGATGACGGCCGCACTGCGGCTCGCGGCCGTGCGCGCACTGGAAGGACTGCCCGTCCGTCCTGACGCGATCATCCTCGACGGGAAGCACGACTACCTCGGTGCCCCCTGGTTGGTTCGTACGGTCATCAAGGGCGACCAGTCGTGCGTGGCCGTGGCGGCGGCTTCGGTGATCGCCAAGGTTCACCGCGACAAAATGATGGCCGAACTGGGTGTCGACCATGCAGACTTCGGTTTTGCGGCCAATGCCGGATACCCGTCGCCCGTGCACAGGGCCGCGCTGGAGGAGCGGGGGCCCACCCCGTACCACCGGCTGTCGTGGGCGTATCTTGATGCGCTGCCCCGGTGGCGGCACCTCAAGAAGGCCCGCATCTGGGCGGACGGAGGCGTTCCGGAGATCGAGGGACAGCTCGGCTTCGACTTCTGACGGTTCCGCTTGCTCGATGGGGCACCCGCCCGCGTGAGCCGCACCAACGTTTGATAAATATCAGCCCATGCCTCTCATTCCCGAGGAGCCTCAGATTCACGAGAGCGCCCAGGGTCCCCGCGTCACTCCGGCCACCGGCCGCACCGCGCCGACCCCCCGTCCCGTACCAGGCCCC
>NZ_MUBM01000034.1 GCF_002154505.1 Streptomyces carpinensis
GCCCAGCGGGCCGCGGCCCGCGGCGCTCGTCCCACGGGCGCCGCGGCGTGCCACGAGCGCACCGCCCGTGCGCGACGTCATGGACGCAGTGCCCGCAGCAGCAGGTCGGCGAGGTGGTCGGCGACCTCCTGCGGGGTGAGCGGACCGTCGGGGCTGTACCAGGTGGCCAGGTGGTGGACCGAGCCGAAGTGGTAGTCGACCACCAGGTCGGCCGGCGTGGCCTTGGAGAAGACGCCCTGCTCCTGGCCCTCCTCGATGAGCGCGCGGAAGCGTTCGTGGTAGCGCCGGCGCTCGGCCCGCACCTGCTTGTTCTTCTCCGGGCTGAGGTGGTGCATGGAGCGGAAGAAGATCATCGCGTCGTCGAGGTTGTCGATCGTGGTGACGACGACGTCGGCGGCGGCGTCCCGCAGCCGCTTCTCGACGGGTTCGTCGGCGCCCGCGAAGGCGTCCAGCCGCTCCTGCTGGACGCGCAGCACGCGCGCGTACACCTCGTGCAGGAGGTCGTCCTTGGAGCCGAAGTAGTGGTACAGCGCACCCTTGGTCACGCCGGCCGCCTCGACGATCTCCTGCACCGAGGTGCGGTCGTAGCCCTGCTCGGCGAAGAGCCGGGTGGCGGCGGCCAGGAGCCGCTGCGGCACAGGAGTCCCGGCTGATTCCGTCGTCCTGGGCACTGCCGCCACCTGCCTTTCCGTGGTTCTACCGGTCGTACCAGTCCCCCGGTCCGCCCGGTCCCACCAGGCGCGCCGGTTCCTACTGGTTCTGCTGACTGTCCTGTCTGCGGGAACGCAGTTCCCGACGGAGGATCTTCCCACTCGCCGTCTTCGGCAAGTCCGGCAGGATCTCCACCTGGCGCGGGTACTTGTAGGCGGCCAGTCTCTCCTTGCAGTAGGCGGCGAGCGCGTCCGGGTCCGTCTCGGCGCCGGGGCGCAGGCTGATGTACGCCTTCACGGTCTCCCCGCGGTAGCCGTCGGGCACCCCGACGACGGCCGCCTCGCGCACCGCCGGGTGCGTGTAGAGCACGTCCTCGACCTCGCGCGGCCACACCTTGAAGCCGGAGGCGTTGATCATGTCCTTCTTGCGGTCGACGACGTAGAGCCAGCCCTGCTCGTCCATGAACCCGATGTCGCCGGTGCGCAGCTCGCCGTGGGGGAAGGTCTCGGCGGTGGCGTCGGGGCGCCGCCAGTAGCCGGGCACGACCTGCGGGCCCCGGACGACGATCTCGCCCTGCTCGCCGAAGGGCACCTCCTCCCCCGCGTCGTCGACGATCCGTACCACCGTGTCGGGGCCCGGCACACCGACCGCGAGCGTCCCCGAGACCGGGTCCACGGGGGCCTCCCGGCCGGGCGGCACGGAGGCGCAGGGGGCGGTGCACTCGGTGAGGCCGTAGCCGTTGCGGATGTACGGCCCGAAGCCCGCCCGGAACTTCTCCACCAGCGCGGGCGGCAGCGGAGCGCCGCCGGAGGAGATGACCCGGAAGGACGAGAAGTGGTCCGGGCTGACGGCCGGGTGGGCGGTCAGCGCCATGAAGGCGGTGGAGGGGCCGACGGTGTAGTGCGGCCGGTGCTCGGCGAAGGCCTCCAGCACCACCCCGGGTTCGAAGCGGTACGCCAGCACCAGCGTGCCCGCGCTGTTCAGGCAGGCGCCGAACTGGCAGACCATGCCGGTGATGTGGAACAGCGGCGCCATCGCGAAGTAGACCGGTGCCTCGGGCAGGTGCAGGCCGGTGCGCTGCCGTTCGGCGTTGTACATGATGTTGCCGTGCGTGTTGGTGGCTCCCTTGGGCGTGCCGCTGGTGCCCGAGGTGTAGCTGATCAGCGCGATGTCGGCGGCGGCCGGGTCGCGGTGCTCGGGCGCCCGGTGGCCGGCGCGGGCGACGGCCACCAGGTCCTCGGCGTCCGCGGCCTGCGGCAGCCGCTCGAAGCCGAGCACACGTGCGTCGTCGCGGGTCTGGAAGTCCCGCTCGCAGCCGGTGAGCACGATCCGCACCGGCGAGTGCGCGGCCGTCTCGCGCAGGTACGCCTCCCACGCCCGGTCGGAGCAGAACAGCGCGGCCACCTCGGCGTCCTTCAGGACGTGGGCGACCTCCGCCGACTTGTACATCGGGTTGACCGGGACGACGGTGGCGCCCGCCTTCCAGGCGCCGAGGACGGCGAGCACGAAGTGCGGGGAGTTCTGCAGCAGTACGGCCACCCGGTCACCCCGCCGAAGGCCCCGCGCGGCGAGGTGGCCCGCGACCGAGTCGCTCAGCTCGTCCACCTCGCGGTAGGTGAGGCGGGCGTCGAAGTAGGCGAGGAAGGTGCGGTCCGGGGCCCGGGCGACCGACCGGCGCAGGGCGTGCACGAGCGAGTCGACGGGGTCGACCGGGGCACGCTGGGCCTCGTCCAGGAGGTGCAGCCAGGGCCTGGCCGCGTAGCGGGAGGCGGTCGCGCCGGTCATCGGGTCTCCTCCCACTTGCGCTGGATGTGGTTCATGCCGGCCAGCCAGCGGTCGGGTTCGGCGGCGCGGGCCTGGTAGAAGCCGGCGACCTCCGGGTGCGGCAGGATCAGGAAGCGGTCCTCCTCGATGCCCTTGAACAGGGCGTCGGCCACGTCCTCCGGTTCGATGGCGGTCGGCTGGAGCACCAGGTCGCCCGCGCTGCCGGTGGCGGCCAGCATGTCGGTGCGCACGCCCTGCGGGCAGATCGCGTGGACCTTGATCCCCCGGTGGCGGTACGTCAGCGACAGCCACTCGGCGAAGGCGTAGGCGCCGTGCTTGGTGACGCTGTAGGGGGCGGCGCCGATCATGGTGAGCAGTCCGGCGGCGGAGACGGTGGCGACGAACCGGCCGCTGCCGCGCTCCAGCCAGTCCGGGAGCAGTGCCTCGGCGGCGCGGACGTGGGCCATGACGTTGACGTCCCAGGCGCGCGCCCAGACCTCCTCGCCTGCCGTCTCCGATCCGCCGGAGGCGAGGCCGGCGTTGGCGCAGTACACGTCGACCGTCCCGCCGAGCGCCTCGCGGGCCTCGGCGACGATCGCCGAGGCGTCCCCCGGGAGCGCGATGCCGCCGATCCCCTCGGCGACGGCCCCGGCACGCCCTGCGTCGAGGTCGTTGACGACGACTCTCGCCCCCTCGGCGGCGAACCGGCGGGCCAGCGCGGCCCCGATGCCGCCCCCGGCCCCGGTGACGACCACTCCCGCACCCTGAACGGCTTGCACCATCGGTCTCCTTCGACACGACTGCGACGCGACAACGCATCGACTCTGCGGCGCCACACTAACCGGTCGGTATGTGACACGGAAGAGGCGGCCCGGGACGGGACCCTCCAGTGGTATAGACCGGAGACGGTACTGACAGTTCGTTCCCTGCCGCGCGGACGCGCGCTAGCGTGCGTGGTCATGACACGTGCAGCGATCACGGAGGTCACCGCATGAAGCTGTCCAGACGCAGTCTGCTCGCCACCACGGCAGCGGTCGCGGCCGCCGGAATCCCGGCCACACAGGCCCAGGCCGCCCCCGAGAACCGCGGCGGGCCGCTGCGCACGGGCTTCGAGCGCCTCGCCGCGAGCGGCTACGCCCAGCTCGCCGGGCAGCGGGTCGGCATCGTCACCAACCCGACCGGTGTCACCCGCGACGTGCGCCACATCGTGGACGTCATGCACGCCGACCGCCGGGTGAACCTGGTCGCCGTCTTCGGTCCCGAGCACGGCTTCCGCGGCACCGCACAGGCGGGCGGCTCCGAGGGCCGCTACGACGACCCGGCCACCGGGCTGCCGGTGTACGACACGTATCTCAAGAGCGGGCAGCCGCTCGCCGACGTCTTCACCGCCTCCGGCGTGGACACGGTCGTCTTCGACATCCAGGACGCGGGCGCCCGCTTCTACACGTACATCTGGACGCTGTACGACTGCATGGAGGCCGCCGCGCTGGCCGGCAAGCGGTTCGTGGTGCTCGACCGGCCGAACCCGGTGACCGGCCGGGAGGCGCTGGGCCCGGTGATGCACAAGGAGTTCGCGACCTTCGTGGGACGGCAGCCGATCTCCCAGGCGCACGGCATGACCGTCGCGGAGCTGGCGCGGCTGTTCAACGAGGAGTTCCTGGCGACGCCGGTGCCGCTGGAGACCGTCCTGATGACCGGCTGGAAGCGGTCCCAGTTCTACGACGCCTCCGGGCTGCCCTGGGTGCCGCCGAGCCCGAACATGCCCACTCCGGACACCGCCCTCGTCTACTCCGGGACCTGTCTGTTCGAGGGCACCAACCTGTCCGAGGGACGCGGCACCACCCGCCCCTTCGAACTGCTCGGCGCCGAGGGCGTGGACGGGCGCTGGGCGGACGCGGCGAACGCGCTCGGCCTGCCGGGCGTGCGCTTCCGGGAGGCCTACTTCGCGCCCACCTTCTCCAAGTTCCAGGGCAAGACGGTCGGCGGGGTGCAGATCCACGTCCACGACCGGGCCGCCTACGACCCGGTGCGGACCGGGATCGCGCTGCTGGTGACCGCCCGTCAGGTCTGGGACGGCTTCGCCTGGCGCTCGGACAACTGGATCGACAAGCTCACCGGCTCCACCCAGGTCCGCACGATGATCGACGCAGGGGCGGGCACCGACGAGGTGGTGGCCGGCTGGCGGGAGGAACTGGCCGCGTTCCGGAAGATACGCAAGGAGTATCTCCTCTACGGGTGACCGACGGGGGAATTCCCCCGCCCGGATGAGCCGTGACCTATGGCCAACTCCCCCCGTTGGCAGGACGATGCAGCACACGTCGCACCGCTTCGGGGAACGAGGGGGTCGGTCATGGCGGATCCGGGGATGAGCGTGGCTCCCTACTGGGAGCTGACCTTCGACGCGGACGGGGACGTGGACGGCCCCGAGCGGGACCGGCTGCTCGCCGGCGTCGCCGCCCGGGGCGTGCGCGACCTGATCGTGTTCGCGCACGGCTGGAACAACGACCGGTCGGGCGCCACCCTCCTCTACAGTCACTTCTTCGCGCCGGTCCCGCAGCTCGCGCCGGCCGCGCGGATCGGGTACGTGGGCGTGGTGTGGCCGTCCATGCGGTTCAGCGACGAGCCGATCCCCGACTTCCCGCGCTCCACCGCCACCGGGCCGGCGCCCCGCCCGGCCCTGGACAAGGACACCCGGCACGCGCTCCTGGAGACCTTCCCGGGGCGGGCCACGGTGGTGGACCGGCTCGCGCGGATGCTGGACCAGCATCCGCGCGAGGAGGCGGGCCTGGAGGAGTTCGGACGGCTGGTGCGGATGCTGGTCGAGGTGGTGCCGCCGGGTCCGCAGGGCCTGTTCGCGGCGGACACGGTGGCGGAGGGCGTGCCGCAGAGCGAGCCGGGGATGTTCTCGCAACCCACGGCCGAGGTCTGCGCCGAGTTCGCGCAGGCGGCGGCGGGGCTTCAGGCACCGGACGGGCAGGAGTCCCTCTCGCTGCCGAACCCGTGGGACGGCGCGAAGGAACTGCTGCGGCAGGCGACCTACTACGCGATGAAGCGGCGGGCGGGCACGGTCGGCGAGCGCGGGCTCGGCCCGGCGGTCGGCCGGCTCGCGCAGGCGGCGCCGGACCTGCGGATCCATCTGGTCGGTCACAGCTTCGGCGGGCGGCTGGTGTCGTTCGCGCTGCGCGGCCTGCCCGCGGGGGTGCGGGCGGTGAAGTCGGTGACCCTGCTGCAAGGGGCCTTCTCGCACTACGCGTTCGCCGCCCGGGTGCCGGGCGACCCGCGCGCGGGCGGGGTGCTGCAGGGCCAGGAGCACCGCATCGACGGCCCGCTGGTGTGCTGTCACTCCCGTTTCGACTCGGCCCTCGGCACGTTCTACCCCCTGGCCTCGCGCATGGCCGACGACGACCGGTCAGTGCTGGGCGTCGACGTCGGCGCCGTGCTGGGGGCCAGATGGGGTGCGATGGGGCACGACGGGGTGCAGGCGGTGCCGGGCACGCGCGCGTGCACCCTCTCTGCCGCGCTGGGCGCGCCGCTGCCGACATCGGGGTGCGTGAACGTCGACGCGGCCGAGGTGGTCCGGCGCGGCGGGCCGCCGAGCGGTGCCCACAGCGACATCGTGCACCCGGAGCTGGCACGGCTGGTGCTGGCGGCGGGCCGCGTCCGCTGACCCGCCGCCACGAGACGTCACCGGTGGGAGGTGTACTCCACCACCTGCTGGTAGGTGGGCCGGTTCTGCCAGCTGATCCGGTAGTGCTTGATACCGCCCAGGGTGCGCTGGGCGATCGAGTCGGCGCACCACTGGTCGCCCGCCGAGCACTGGTCGTCGCCCGGGTAGACCTGGACCGCCGTCATGCCCGCCGCCTGCTTCAGGGTGGTGAGCAGGACGTCCCGGCAGCCCCCGAGGCTGCCGCCGCCGCAGTACTTCTCTGCCAGCGGTCCCCGCACCGGCTCACCGAGCACCGCCCGGATGTCTTTGTCGACATAGCTCCACCAGCCGTACTGGAAGGAGCTTCCGGCGTGCGAGCCGGTCGGGCCGTGCCCGGCGGAGGGGGCCTCGTCGATCGGCAGGTTGCCGGTGAGGGCGGTGTACAGGTCGCTGCCCAGGCCCGGTTCGAACTCGGCCTTCACCAGCAGCGGCCACCAGGCGTCCAGGATCCGGATCGCGTCGGCGTCGGCGTACCTCTTGGACCCGGCCGAGGTCTCGGTGCGCCGGGCGCCCGCGGACACCCACGTACGCAGCTCGCCGACCGCGGCGGCGGCCGTCGGGTCGGTGACCTGGGAGCTGTCGATCACCTTCAGCAGCTTCGGCAGCACGTCCTCGGCCCGCAGGTCGGCCAGGGCCGCGTCCGCCATCGCCTTCGTCAGCGAGGCGCGGGTCACACCGCCGGCCGCGACCAGCTTTTTCACCCGGTCCTCCAGCAGGTTCCCCCGGTGCACCGAGCCCTCGCCCCAGGGGGCCGCCGTGTAGTCCTGGGCCTGCTTGTTGTTCCAGGAGATGTAGTAGTCCTGGTCGACGGAGTTGGGGTGGGCGGAGGGCGGGGTGTCGTCGGCGGTGTTGGTCGCCGGGTCCCAGTTCCGCCACTCGTACGCCGGCCGCGCCCATACCGGGAACTCGGCGTCGACTCCGTTCGCCCGCACGGGGTTGTCGCCGCTGTTGTAGTACGCGGTGTGCCGTGAGTCGGCGTAGAACCAGTTGAACGTGTAGTTGATGTGCTGTGCGGCCTTCTGGAAGTCCTCCGGGCCCTTGACGAAGCCGGGGTCGTTGAGCATCTGGAAGCCGACGATGGAGTCGGCCTCGTGCAGGTAGGAGGAGCGCAGGGTGGTGTAGGCGACCTTCCTGCCGCCGACGGTGGCGCGGTACTGGACCGGGCCGTACTTCGTGCGCCACACGCGCATGGTGTAGGAACCGGCGGCCGTGCCGTCGGCGACGGTGGGCTTCCAGGAATCGGCCTGCTCCACCTTGTCCATGGCGGTGCAGGTGCCGTGGTACAGGTAGTGGTAGTCGTCCTGGCACAGCTCGACCGCGTAGGTGTCGATGATGTCCTGGCCGGAGGTCGTGGCGCTCCACGAGTAGTCCTGGCCGCGGCCGAGTTCCACGTACATGCTCAGGCCGGCGAAGGAGGCGCCGCGGGCGCTGATGCCGGGGCCCTGTATCTCCTGCAGCAGCAGCAGCTGCGGCGCGAAGTATCCGGTCTGCGGGCCGAAGACGGCGACCGGGTGGCCGCTCGCGGTGTGCTCCCCGCTGACGACGAGGGCGTTGGACATGCCCCGCCGGGCGGAGGAGAGGGTGGTCGTCGCGGCCCGGGTGGAGGCGCTCCTGGCGGCCGACGTCGCCGCACTGCCGGTGCGGTCGTGGACGAGCGGTTCCTGGGTCACCGAACCGGCGTCGGGCAGCGCCTCGCCCTTGGGGTCGTCCGGCTTCTGTGCGTAGGGGAAGCTCCGGCCGTCGTGGACGGTCAGGACGGCCTCGGGGTCGTTGCGCTCGCGGAAGGACTCCCAGACCCTGGTGCCCTCCTCGACGCCGTACTTGGCCTGCGCGGCCAGCAGGGACAGGGCGTTGTTCACCTCACCGCCGCCACCGGAGCCGAACAGCGAGCCGACCACGGAGGCCAGCGCGACCATGTCGGTGACCTTGAAGTGCTCGATGGTGCCGGCGTTGGTGATCGCGTCCTTGTGGCCGGTCAGGACGTACTCGCCGGGGAAGTAGCGGCCGGAGTCGGAGGCGTCGATGTAGGCGTTGACGCCGGCGAGGTAGGCGTCCACGTCGGCGAGTGCCTGCCGGCCGCGCGCCCCGTTCTTCGCCACGGCGCTGTCGATCTGTGCCTGGAGGTCCGCCTCGGTGTACGGCGCGTTGCGGTAGAACTGCTGTTCCAAGCCCTGGTTGGCGGCCGCTCCGCCCGCGAAGGAGGTCAACTGGCCCCGGCCGACGTGCCGGAAGAGGTCCATGAGCCACAGCCGGTCCTCGGCGGCGGCGTACCCGGCGCCGAACTCCGTGCCGTAGCGAGTGGTGCCCGTGATGTGCGGCACACCGGTCTTCTTGTCGCGGACGATCGTGACGTCGCCGCGCCCGGCGGGCTTCTCGGCGGAGGCGACCTGGTCGGCGGGGACTCCGAACGAGGCGTCGTCGAAGAAGGTGTTGACCTTGTCGTCGGTGAGTGCCGGGTAGCCCTTGGCCAGGTCGGCGTAGGGGCCCAGCTGGTCCTCGGCGTGGCCGGGCTGGGTGCCGAACGCCTGGTTGAGGAGGATCTGGGCGAGCGTGGCATTGCCGTTCTCACCGGGCGGCAGGATGTCCGAGCACTGGCCGCCGCAGTAGTCGTTCGCGGCCGCCGTGGGCGTGGCGTCGACCGCCACCGCCGAGGAAAAAGGTGACAAAAGACCGGTAATGAGGGCGCATACGGATGCGACCTTCAGGAACCCGGGGAATCTGCGGGGAGTTCTCACTTCGTCGAGCGCGTTGTGTGGGGTGCGCCGTGGCATGGCGACAGCTCCTCCCGACGGGGGTGGAGCGGGACGTTACCCGCGGTATCCCCGAGTTGGAAGATGAACATGCGTCACTTTTTTGCGTCACCTCATGGTGGACATGACGGTCAACCGGGGCGAAGTTATGGCAGACATCGAAAAACGGATGGAGCCGGATCGCCGGTTCGCACGTCTACTTGGCGAGTCCGTACGACGACCCCGTACGAAGGACTCCGTACGACGGACCGTGCGACGGACCGTACGACGACGCCGAAGTGACCGAAGTACAGGTGCAGGTCTGACGGAGGTGCAGGGCGATGGCCGGTTTCCGGAGTCTGGCGAGACAGGTGAGGGATCCGCGGTGCGATCTGGCGCTGCGGCGGTACTCACTGCGCAAGTGCCTCGAGCGGTTCGCTCCCTACGGGCACAGGGCGACCTGGGACCATCTGTGCTCCCGGGCCGGGTTCGGCCCCGAGGACAGGTCCCCCGACCCGGTGCGGCTCGTGGCCGCGCTGGAGGAGCTGGAGGAGGCGCGCTCGGTGTGGCTCGACTACGAGGTCGAGTTCGCCCGGCGCCGCAGGAAGGAGAAGCACGACGGGCTGCGCCGGCCGGGCAGCGTGGACGACTGGCACCGGCTGACCTGGGGCGGTTTCGGGGTCGCCTGGTGCGACGACCCGCGGGTGCATCCGGCCGAACCACTGGCCGAGGTGCTGCGCCGGCTGATCGCCGCACTGGAGCGTGACCCGGGTTCGGTCTGCCCGGTGTGCGGCGGTGAACGGCTGGTCTGGAGGTACGGCCTGGACCACGAGCCGTCGACCGGGCCGGTGTGCGTGGACTGCGGCATCCTGGTGCCGCGGCCCGTCCTCACCCCCGAGGCACTGGCCTGCGCCGGGCGGGGGAGGTTGCTGGTGTCGGCCTGAGCCGAGCCCGCACGGAGAACAGCGCATGAGCGTTGCGGGGGTGCGCAGGGGGATGCCGCACCCCTCTGTTCGAACACCGACGATGTCCTCGAACACCACGGAGTCCGGAGGCTTTTCAACGGGGGACGGGGGACCATTCCAGGATGCAGGTGTGTCTGAACGGGGCCCGGCAGCCCACCGAGAGCGCAGTGGTGCCGCTGGTGCCGGAGGCGATGGCCGAGTCCGCGGCCGGCGCCGTCGCGGCCGGGGCCACGGGGATCCATGTCCACCCCAGGACCCCGTGCGGCCGGGACAGCGTGTCGCCGCGCGTGGTCGCGGCGGCGGTGGAGGCGATCCGGAAGCGGGTGCCGGTGCCGGTCGGGGTGGCCACGGGCGGCTGGACGGAGCCCGGCCCGGCGGCCCGGCCGGCGCGTGTGCGCGGCTGGACGGTGCTGCCCGACGTCGCCTCCGTCGACTGGCACGAACCGGGCGCGGAGGAGCTGGCCGCCGCGCTGCTCGCGCTGGGCGTCGGCGTGGAGGCGGGCATCCGGTCCGGCACGGACGGCGCGGCCCGGTTCGCGGCCTCGCCCCTCGGACCCGCCGTCCTGCGCGTACTGGCCAAGGTCACGGACCCGGACCCGGAGACTGCCGAGGAATCCGCCCGGACCCTGCTGGCCGAGCTGGGTGACACCCACGGGCGTCCGGTGCTGCTGCACGGCGAGGAGGGCGGGGCGTGGCCGGTACTGCGACTGGCCGGCCGGCTCGGCCTGGCCACCCGTATCGGCCTGGAGGACACGCTGACCCTGCCAGACGGTGAACGGGCCCTGTCCAACGCCCAGTTGGTGGCGGAGGGCCTCGTCCAGTACGGGTCGGCCCAGCGCTCGCCGTAGCGTCCGGCGTGTCGCCGTTCGTCGCCCGCGCGGGGCGACGGCGCGGGAACCGGTGCCGTCAGGCTCGGGACGGCCGACCGCCGATCGGGGGGTCGGCAGGCTACCAGCGGCTAATCCGCTCGCTCCACCCCTTTGCCGCCCGGACAGTTGGAGGCGATGAGACCCGTGTGAGGACCGTGAGGAGAGTCCCGATGTCGACGCTGCGCGTCACCGCCGAAGTGCTGACCGTCCACCCGCATCCGAACGCCGACGCACTGGAGCTGGCCCAGGTGGGCCTGTACCGCGCCGTCGTAGCCAAGGGCGTGTACCGCACCGGCGAGGCCGCCGTGTACATCCCCGAGCAGTCGGTGCTCCCCGTCGCGCTGATCGAGGAGCTGGGGCTGACCGGGCGGCTGGCGGGCGGCGACCGGGACCGGGTCAAGGCGGTGCGGCTGCGCGGCGAGCTGTCGCAGGGCATCGTGTGCCGGCCGAAGGCGCTCGCGGACGTCGACCTGACGCGGGCGGCGGCCGAGGGCACCGACTTCGCCGAGCTGCTCGGCATCACCAAGTGGGTGCCGCCCGTCCCGCCCACGATGAGCGGCGACGTGGAGCCGGCGCCCGATCTGCTGCCCTGGGTCGACATCGAGAACATCCAGCGCTACCCGGACGTCTTCACCGCCGGTGAGCCGGTGGTCCTGACCGAGAAGCTGCACGGCACGGCCTGTCTGCTCACCTTCTTCGCCGACGACGGCCGGGTGCAGATCTCCTCCAAGGGCTTCGGCGCGAGGTCACTGGCGCTGAAGGAGGACCCGCGGAACCTGTACTGGCGGGCGGTGCGGGCGCATCGCGTGCCGGAGGCGGCGGCCCGGCTCGCCGAACGGCTCGGGGCGCGCCGCGTCGGGATCTTCGGCGAGGTGTACGGGGCGGGCGTGCAGGACCTGACCTACGGTGCCGACGGGCGGCGGGACACACTGGGGTACGCCGTGTTCGACGTGTCAGCGGAGATCGACGGAGCCGTGCGGTGGCTGGACGCGGGGGAGCTGCTGGACGGGGAGCTGCCGTTGGCGCCGCGGCTGTACGAGGGGCCGTACGACATCGGGCGGGTGCTGGAGTTCGCGACCGGGAGGGAGACCGTGTCCGGGCGGGAGCTGCATCTGCGCGAGGGCGTGGTGATACGTCCCGCCGTGGAGCGCCACAGCCCGGTGACCGCGGGCCGGGCGATCGCCAAGGCGGTCAGCCCGGCGTATCTGACGCGGATGGGCGGGACGGAGTACGAGTGACCCGGCGGACGGTGTTGCCGGACACCGCTCCGTGTCCCGCACTCGTTTGTCAGACACCCCCAAGCCCTGTCGTCGAACTCCCGTCTGCCCTACGGCGCCATGGACGCACCTGCCGCCGCAGGGCCCACCCACCTGTCAATGACGTCCGTCAGTTTTAGACCTAGGAGGTCCGTCGCTCCACCATCAGGCGGGAGCCCACCTGGCGTTCGCCGATCGCGTCGTCCGGGTTGGACAGCACACACGTGTCCAGGGACAGGCAGCCGCAGCCGATGCAGTCGGTGAGGTGGTCGCGCAGGCGGTTGAGCTGCTTGATGCGCTCGTCCAGCTCGGTGCGCCAGGCCTCGGAGAGGCGGGCCCAGTCCTCCCGGGTGGGTGTGCGTTCCTCGGGGAGCTGGGCGAGCGCCTCGCGGATCGTGGCCAGCGGGATGCCGACGCGTTGCGCGGCCCGGACGAAGGCGACCCGACGCAGGGTGTCGCGGGTGTAGCGGCGCTGGTTGCCGGCGGTGCGGCGGCTCCTGATCAGGCCCTTGGACTCGTAGAAGTGCAGGGCGGAGACGGCGGCACCGCTGCGCGCGGACACCTGTCCGACGGTCAGCTCGTGGATCTTCTCGGGAATCTGGGGCACTCCTCCGAGCCTACCCACCGTGTCGCGCTCCGCTTCCGTTGACATGACCCGCCGAGCCGAGCATGCTAAGCAGTTGCTTAGAGTTGATGTGCGACGCGAGAGGCCGGGACATGGCAGAGCCGAGGATCTTCACCTCCGCCGACGAGCTGAAGGCGGCGGTGGGTGAGCAGCTGGGATACACCGACTGGCTGGAGATCGACCAGAAGCGGATCGACCTCTTCGCGGAGGCGACCGGCGACCATCAGTGGATCCACGTGGATCCGGAGAAGGCCGCAGCCGGCCCCTTCGGCACCACCATCGCCCACGGCTATCTGACCCTGTCGCTGCTCCCGCTGTTCGGGCCGCAGCTGATCTCGGTCGAGGGCGTGAAGATGGGCGTCAACTACGGCACCAACAAGGTGCGCTTCCCCTCCCCCGTCCCGGTCGGCTCGCGGCTGCGCGCCACCGCGACGATCAGCGGCGTGGCGGACGTGCCGGGCGGGGTGCAGGTGAGCGTGGCCTTCACCGTGGAGCGGGAGGGCGGCGACAAGCCGGTGTGCGTGGCGGAGTCGGTGTCGCGGTACTACCTGTGACCCGGCGGGCGCCCTACTTGGCGCCCACCATCCGGAGCACGAGGTCGGCGTAGAGCGCGCCGACCTCCTCGGGGGTGAACGGGCCGTCCACGTTGAACCAGCGGGCCACGTCGATGCACAGCGACAGCACGGCGAGGGTGGTGCCCTGCACGTCCAGCACGTCGAACTCGCCCGCGGTCACACCTTCCTCGATGATCCCGCGCACCTCGGCGTCGACCTGGCGGCGCAGAGCGACGATCTCGGCGCGGGCCTCGGGGCCGAGGGCGTCGAGTTCGTACTGCACGACCCGCGCGGTGGTGCGCCGCCCCGCATGCCAGCGAACGAAGGAGCTGACCGCGTCGGCCAGCCGTTCCTTCGCCGTCCCCTCGCGCCGCGCCGCCGTGCGCAGGATGTCGAGGGCCTTGTCGTGGCCGATCCGGCTGATCCGGTGGAGCAGCTCTTCCTTGGTCTTGTAGTGGATGTAGAGCGCGGCCGGACTCATGCCGGCGCGGCCCGCGATGTCGCGGGTGGTCGTCGCGTGGTAACCCCGTTCGGCGAAGGCCTCCACGGCGGCGACGAGCAGCCGTCGGGCCGCGTCAGGGGTGACCTCTTCCCACGGCTCCACTTCGCCGCCGGTCGTCTCCTCCGCCGTACTCATCGCTCGCTCGCCCCTCTCGGTGACAGGAGCACCACCATACCGCCGAAGCTGAGCGAGCGCTTAGCCTGCCTGCTCAGATCTTCTCGAAGGGGTCGTGCTCGGCGAGGAGCTTCTCCAGCCGCGCCTGGTCGACCCGGCTCACGATCTGCCCCGCCTCCTGCCGGTCCCTGATCACCTTGGCCAGGGTGAAGGCAGAAGTGACGAGGTACAGGACCGCGATCGCGAGGAAGGCCCGGACCCAAGCGCTGGTGTCCAGCTGGTAGATGCCGATGGCGGTGGCGGACATGGCGACCGCGAAGGAGGCGACGGCCTGGCCGTAGAAGGCGGCCGTGCTCTGCTGCTTGACCGGTGTGTCACTCATGCAGAAGAGCATCGGCGGACGTGGCCCGCGCCACATCCGCCGAAGTACTCAGACCCGTACTCAGATGCTCAGAACGCCGAGACCCCGGTCAGGGAACGCCCGATGACCAGCTTCTGGATCTGGCTCGTGCCCTCGTAGAGGGTCATCACCCGGGCGTCGCGCAGCAGCTTGCCCGCCGGGTACTCGTCGATGTAGCCGTAGCCGCCGAAGACCTGCAGGGCGTTGTTGGCGGCCCGTACGGCGGCCTCCGAGGCGAACAGCTTGGCCTTGGAGGACTCGACCGTGAAGGGCAGTCCGCGGTCGATGAGGTCGGCGACCCGCCAGGTCAGCAGGCGGGCGGCGTCCACATCCACGGCAATGTCGCTGATCAGCTCCTGGACGAGCTGGTGATGGGCGATGGTCCTGCCGAACTGCTCGCGCTCGCCGGCGTAGCGGACCGCCGCGTCCAGCGCGGCCTGGGCTATGCCGACGCAGCCGGCGGCCACCGACATCCGGCCCTTGGCGAGGGCGGACATGGCGACCGAGAACCCCTTGCCCTCGGGCGCCAGCATCGCGGAGGCAGGGACACGCACGTCCTCCAGGACCAGCTCGGCGGTCGCCTGGCCGCGCAGGCCCAGCTTGCCGTGGATGGTACGGCGGGTCAGCCCGGGGGTGTCGGTCGGGACGAGGAAGGCGGAGACGCCCTTGTGGCCGGGGGCGTCGGTGGAGCGGGCGAAGAGCAGGACGACATCCGCCCAGGTGCCGTTGGTGATGAACATCTTGGTGCCGTTGACGACGTAGTCGTCGCCGTCGCGCACGGCCCGGGTGGCGAGGTTGCCCGCGTCCGAGCCGGTGCCGGGCTCGGTCAGACCGAAGCAGCCGACGTACTCGCCCGAGGTGAGCCCCGGCAGCCACCGCCGCTTCTGCTCCTCGCTCCCCCAGGCGGCGATCGTCTTGGCGACCAGGCCGAGCGAGACGGACACGATGCCGCGCACGGAGGAGTCGCCGCGGCCGAGCTCCTCGGTCACCAGGCAGTAGGAGAGGTGGTCGCCGCCCGAGCCGCCGTACTCCTCGTCGACGGTGAGCCCGAGGAAGCCGACCTCGCCGAGCTTCTTCACGATGGCGCGGTCCACCTCCTCGGCGCGGTCCCAGGCCACCACGTTGGGTGCGATCTCCCGCTCCACGAAGTCCTGCGCGAGCTGCCGGACGGCGGTCTGCTCCTCGCTGAGCTCCAGGTTCACCACGAGATCACCCCACATATGACGACACATGACAGATCTTGAAAGCCGTACATTTAAATTAGCAGCGCTAGTTTAATGCCGCAGCCCTACTATGTGCGCCATGGCCCGACCACGCAAGCCCCTCCTCAGCACCGACCGCATCGTCGCGACGGCACGGGACCTCGTGGACACCGAGGGCCTGGCGGCCGTCTCCACGCGCCGGCTCGCCACCGAACTCGGGGTGAGCGGGCCGTCGCTCTACAACCACTTCAGCACCAAGGACGAGATCCTGGAGGCGGTCGCCGACTCGGTGAGCGCCCAGGTCGACCTGTCGATGTTCGAGGACGGCCGCGACTGGCGGACCGCGCTGCACGACTGGGCCGTCTCCTACCGGACCGCCCTGCGCGACCACCCGAACATCGTCCCCGTCCTCGCCCACGGCCCCGGCCGGCGCCCGGCCGCGCTGCGGCTGGCCGACGCCGTCTACGGCGCGATGGTCGACGCGGGCTGGCCGCCGGCCCAGGCCACCTCCATCGGCGCGCTGATGCGGTACTTCGTCATGGGCTCCGCGCTCGGTTCCTTCGCCGGGGGCTTCGTGGGCGACGCGGGCGCCTACGACCCGGCCGACTACCCGCACCTCGGCCAGGCCCATCTGCTGGCCGACCAGCAGGAGAAGATCGACGAGCGGGCGTTCGAGACCGGGCTGACCGCCCTGCTGGACGGCCTGGTCCAGCAGTACGAGCAGGTCGGACGGACGGCGCAGGCCACATAGCCACACTTCGGCGACCGCCGAAGCGTGCGTGCCGCATGCTGGTTCACATGACCACCAGGGAGCGCACCAAGGACCCCCAGGCGGCCGGCCTGGCGACGCTCGCCGGGCTGATGGCCGACGAGACCCGGGCGGCCTGCCTGCTGGCGCTGCTCGACGGACGGGCGTGGACCGCGGGCGAGCTGGCCCGGCACGCGGGCGTGGCCGCGTCGACCCTCAGCGAACACCTGGGCAAGCTCGTCGCGGGCGGACTGCTCACCGAGGAGCGCCAGGGCCGGCACCGGTATGTGCGGCTGGCCGGCACCCGGGTGGCGCAGCTGGTCGAGGACCTGGCCGCACACGTCTCCCCCCAGGCTCCGCGGCGCCCCCGCACGCTTCGGGAGTCGAGCGCCGGTTCGGCGATGGCCCGTGGGCGCACCTGCTACGACCATCTCGCGGGGCGGCTGGGCATCGCGGTGACGGACGCGCTGACCGGGCGGGGGCTCCTGCGCCAGGACACCGGGTTCGCGCTCACCGACGCGGGGCTGAGCTGGTTCGACTCGGCCGGCATCGGCCTGGACCGCGGGGGCCGCCGCCCGCTGGCCCGCGCCTGCCTCGACTGGACGGAACGCCGCCCGCATCTGGCGGGGGTCGCGGGCGCGGCGCTGTGCCGGCACGCGCTCGACACCGGCTGGTGCGTGCGCATCGGCTCGGAGCGCGCCGTGAAGGTCACGCCGGCCGGCGAGCGCGCGCTGTCCGAGTTGCTGGGGATCGAGGCGTCGGCACTGCACTGAGCCCGATCCGCCCGGTCCGTCCCCTTCGCCTGTCTCTTCGGTCCGGCGCGTCTCCCGGGTCCCCGCGGCCTCCGTCCGAAATCCGCGAGCTTTCCCTCCCCTCCCCCGCCTAGCCTCAGGAAGCATGATGAACGTCTCCCCCTCCCGACTGGCCGCCGCTGCCGCCACGGTGACCGTGGTGCTGTGGGCCTCCGCCTTCGTCTCCATCCGCAGCGCGGGCGCCGCGTACTCACCCGGCGCGCTGGCGCTGGGGCGGCTGCTGGCCGGGGCCGTCACGCTGGGCGCGATCTGCCTCGTACGGCGGGAGGGGTGGCCGCCGCGGGCCGCCTGGCGCGGGATCGCGATATCCGGAGTGCTGTGGTTCGGCTTCTACATGGTCGCCCTCAACTGGGGCGAGCAGCAGGTGGACGCCGGGACCGCCGCCCTGGTCGTGAACGTCGGCCCCCTGCTCATCGCCCTGCTCGGGGCGCGGCTGCTGGGGGATCCGATGCCGCCGCGGCTGCTGGCGGGCATGGCGGTGTCCTTCGCGGGCGCCGTGACCGTGGGCCTGTCGATGTCCGGCGAGGGCGGCTCCTCCGTGCTCGGAGTGGCGCTCTGCCTGCTCGCCGCGATCGCGTACGCCTCCGGGGTCGTCGCGCAGAAGCCCGCGCTGGGCCGGGCGAGCGCGCTGCAGGTGACGACGTTCGGCTGCCTGATCGGGGCGGTGGCCTGTCTGCCGTTCACCGGGCAACTGGTCCACGAGGCCGCCGACGCCCCGCTGTCGGCGACGCTGAACATGGTCTATCTCGGTGTGTTCCCGACCGCGCTCGCCTTCACGACGTGGGCGTACGCCCTGGCCCGAACCACCGCGAGCCGGATGGGCGCGACGACGTACGCCGTGCCCGCGCTGGTCGTGCTGATGTCGTGGCTGGCACTGGGCGAGGTGCCGGGGGTGCTGACGCTGGCGGGCGGCGTGCTGTGCCTGGCCGGCGTGGCGGTGTCGAGGTCGCGGCCACGGCGCCCGGCGATCCCGGACACGGCGACGGATCCGCGACCCGAAGTCGTGTCCTGAGCCTGCCGCGCCAGCGGACCGCGCGCGGCTTCCCGGGCCTCGAGATCACGGGCGGCTTCCCGGACCCCGGGGCACGACCGGCCTCCCGGGCCTCGGGCCACGACCGGCCGGACCCCGGGCCACGACCGGCCTCCCGGACCCCGGACCGACGGGCGGCCCTCCGGCCCCGGGGCCACAAACGGCCCGCAAGCGGCCCCCCGAGCTGGCCACCGGCCACCCGCCGAACCCTCGGACCACCGGCAGCCGGCCGGACCCCCGGGACCACCGGCAGCTCACCGACATCGAGACCACGGGCGGCCTACGGACCCGGAAGGACGCCCTCGTCACGGGCCAAGAAGTTCAGAAGACCACCAGGGCCCGGCCGCCCTTGCCGGCCGTCATGTTGTCGAAGGCCGCCGGGATGCCGTCCAGGGCGATCCGTTCGGTCACCAGTGCGCCTAGGTCCAGGCGTCCGGCGCGGACGTGTTCGGCGAGCACGGGCAGGTCGGCGGCCGGGTCCGAGTTGCCGTAGACGCAGCCGGAGAGGGTGCGGCCCCAGTGGAAGATCTCCAGGGCGTTGAAGGTGACCTGCTGGTCCTTGCCGCCGATGCCCACGACCGTGGTGCGGCCGCCGCGGCGGGTGGACTCCCAGGCGGCGCGGATGGTGACCGCGCGGCCCACGCACTCCACGGAGACGTCGACGCCCTGCTTGCCGGTGAGGGCGCGGATCTCGCGGGGGGTGTCCTCGGAGGCGACCACGTAGTCCGTGGCCCCGGCGGCCCGCGCCAGTTCCTCCTTCTCCGGGGAGACGTCGACGGCGACGATCTTCGAGGCGCCCGCGATCCTCGCCGCCTGGAGGGCGGCCAGGCCCACTCCGCCGACGCCGAACACCGCCACCGTCTCCCCCGGCGTGACCCGCGCCGAGTGGTGGACGGCGCCGTATCCGGTGAGGACGGCGCAGCCGAGGAGAGCGGCGTCGGTGAGCGGGACGCCGTCCGGGAGGGGCAGGACGCAGGAGGCGGCCACGACCGTCTCCTCGGCGAAGGCGGCGACGTTCAGGCCGGGGTGCAGCTCGGTGCCGTCGATGGTGCGGGCGTAGACGTCGGCGGCGCCGTTCAGGGCGTTGGCGCACAGCCAGACCTCGCCGAGCGAGCAGGCGTGGCAGTTTCCGCAGGACGGGGCCCAGTTGAGGACGACGCCGTCACCGGGCGAGACATGGGTGACTCCCTCACCGACGGCGACGACCGTCCCGGCGCCCTCGTGGCCGAGGACGGCCGGGACCGGCACCCGCAGGGTGCCGTTGGTCAGCGACAGGTCGGAGTGGCAGACCCCGGCCGCGGCGAGGCGCACGCGGACCTGGCCGGGGCCGGGCCCCGGCAGCTCGATCCCGGTGATCTCCAGCGGGGCGCCGACGGCGGGCAGAACGGCGGCACGTACGGCCATGACTTGACTCCCTTAGAACTGGAGGGACTTGGTCTGCAGGTACTCGGTGAGCCCGTGCACGCCGAGTTCACGGCCGACGCCGGACTGCTTGTAGCCGCCGAAGGGGGCGAGGGGGTTGAAGCGGCCGCCGTTGATGTCGACCTGGCCGGTGTCCATCCGGCGGGCGAACGCGACCGCCTCGCTCTCGTCGCCCGCCCAGACGGCGCCGGCGAGGCCGTAGACCGTGCCGTTGGCGACGCGCAGGGCGTCGTCCTCGTCCTCGTAACGCAGGATCGACAGGACCGGGCCGAAGATCTCCTCCTGGGCGATGGTCATGTCGGGGGTGACGTCGGCGAAGACGGTCGGGCTGATGTAGTAGCCCTGTTCACGCGGGGATTCGGGGCCGCCCGCCACCAGCCGCGCCCCCTCGGCGACGCCCTTCTCGATGTAACCGCGCACGCGCGCCTGCTGCTTGGCGTTGACCACCGGGCCGATCCGCTCGCCGTACTTGGCGGCGGCCGTCGCGGCAAGCTCGACCGCCTCGTCGTACTGGTCGCGGTGGACCAGCATGCGGGTCCAGGCGCTGCACGTCTGACCGGAGTTGGACATGACGTTGGCGACGCCGACCGCCACCGCCTTGGCCAGGTCGGCGCTGGGCAGGATGACGTTCGCGGACTTGCCGCCCAGCTCCAGGGCGACCCTCTTGACGGCACCGCCCGCGACGGCGCCGATCCTCCTGCCGACGGCGGTGGAGCCGGTGAAGGAGACCAGGTCGACGTCCGGGTGCTCGGCGAGCGCCTGCCCGGCGACCGGGCCGAGGCCGGTGACCAGGTTGAAGACGCCGGCCGGGATCCCGGCCTCGTGCACCGCCTCGGCGAAGAGCTGGGCGGTGAGCGGGGTGTCCTCGGCGGGCTTGAGGACGACGGCGCAGCCGGCGGCGAGCGCCGGGGCGACCTTGGCGACGATCTGGTGCAGGGGGTAGTTCCAGGGGGTGATGGCGCCGACCACGCCGACCGGTTCGTGCAGCACGGTGGAGTTGCCGGCCTTCTCCTCGAAGGCGTACGTCGCCGCCAGGTCGGCGTAGGAGCCGGCGACCGCGACGGGCACGCCCGCGTGGACCGTCCGGGAGAGCGCCGGCGGCGAGCCCAGCTCGGCGGTGACGGTCTCGGCGATCTCGTCCTTGCGGGCCTCCAGCACGTCCCGGAGGGCGGCCAGGCGGGCGGCCCGCTCGGCGGGCGGGGTGGCGGCCCAGCCGGGGAAGGCGGCGCGGGCGGCGCGCACCGCCGTGTCGACGTCCTCGGCGGTGCCCGCGGGGACGGTGGCGATGACCTGTTCGTCGGCCGGGTTCACCACCTCGATGACGTCGGAGCCCGCGCCGGGACGCCAGGCGCCGCCGATGTACATGCCGTCGTGTGCCTTCATGGTGCTGATGCTCCTCCGGGCGGGGCGTCCTCCGCGTCCGCTCGGTCCACGGGGGCGTGGCCCGAGGGCGCGTCGTCACGCGTCACAACCTACCGACAGCCCCATAAACTAGCGTCGATAGTTTTCCGGCGCCAGACACCGCCGCGGGAGCAGCGGCCGGTTCACTCGTCCAGGCCGGGCAGGTGGTCGGGAGCCGGGCAGATGCGTTCGCCGTGCTGGTCGAAGACGAACAGGTGGGCGAGGTCGACGAGGAGCGGCACCTGCATGCCGTGACGGAGCTGGATGTCGGGCGTGGTGCGGACCACCAGGTCGCCGGGCAGGCGCGGCTCGGCGGCCGCGGCGAGTTCCGGTGCGGCGGCGGCCTCGGCAGGGCGGTCGAGCACCCCCACGGGCCCGGCGCGCAGCGCCCCCCGCCCGCTCCCGGAGGCGGTCCAGGACCGTGCCGTCGCGGCGGCGCCGCCGGTCCGGGCGACCGGTGGGGCGCGGGGCCTCCAGGTCCGGCACGACGGCGGGGCGGGACCCGGTGTTGAAGTGGACGAGGACCTCGTGGCCCTGGAACTACAGGTGCTCCACCAGCCCGGTGATCGGCACCTCGCCGGGCCGGGCCGAGCCGGGCCTGGCGATCCGCACGGCCTCCGAGCGCAGGCCCACGATCACCTCGCGGCCCTGCTGCACGCGCAGAAACTGGTGGTCCAGCGAGAGGGGTTCGGGCAGGCGCAGGAACTGCTTGCCGAGGCTGATGGTCATGGCCCCGCCGAGCGGGGCGCGGACCAGCCCGCGCAGCAGGTTGATGCGCGGGGTGCCGATGAAGGCGGCGACGAAGACGTTGCGGGGCAGCGCGTAGACGGCGCGTGGGGAGTCGACCTGCTGCAGGACGCCGCCGCGCAGGACGGCGACCCGGTCACCCAGGGACATGGCCTCGGACTGGTCGTGGGTGACGTAGATCGTGGTGACGCCCAGCTCCCGGGTGAGCTGGGATATCTCGGCGCGCAGATGGTTGCGGAGTTTGGCGTCGAGGTTGGACAGCGGCTCGTCCATCAGGAAGGCGGAGGGGTGGCGGGCGATCGCGCGGCCCATGGCAACGCGCTGGCGCTCGCCACCGGAGAGCTGGCCGGGGAAGCGGTCGAGGAGGTCCTCGATGCCCAGCGTCCGGGCGGTGGCGTCCACCCGGGTGCCGGGGTCGGCGCCCGGCGACTCGATGCGCAGCGGGAAGCCGATGTTGTCGCGGCTGGTCATGTTCGGGTACAGCGCGAAGTTCTGGAAGACCATCGCCATGTCCCGCCCGGCGGGCGGCAGGTCGTTGGCGTACTCGCCGTCGAGCAGCAGCTGTCCCTCGGTGATCTCCTCCAGGCCCGCGATCATCCTGAGGACGGTGGACTTGCCGCAGCCGGAGGGCCCGAGCAGCACCAGGAACTCGCCGGGCGCTATGTCGAGCGACAGCCGGTCCACCACGGGGTGCCCTTGCTGGTGTAGGTCTTGCTCACGTCGTGCAGAGAGATGGCGCGTGTCATGTGATGCCTTCGGGGACTCACCGGAGCGCTGGTACTGCGCGGGTCGAACGCCCCGCGCGGGTCGTACGGGGCGTGTGAGTCACGGAAGTTAACGGAAGGTGCGCACCCGGGGAAGACACCGCGCACGACCGAACGTTTTCGTCCACCAGGTGAGAAAGCGGACGATCGACTTCCCTGAGGGGGCGGCCGGTTGGGCCCGGCCGCCTCCCGCCCGGACCGCCTCACCTCGTCGACGTCAGACGTGCGAAGACCACCACGTTGCTGGAGTAGCCGGTGCGGCGGGTGTAGAGGCCGCCGCAGGTGATGAGGTGCAGCTCGGGGCGGCGGGCGGGGCCGTACACCTCCTTGTCGGGGAAGCGGTCCTTGTCGAAGACGCGCACCTTGTCCACCGTGTAGACGGCGGTACGGCCGTCCGCGCGCCGCACCTCGATGGAGCGGCCCCGTTCGACCTGACCGAGCGCGGCGAAGACGGCGGCGCCCGTCGTGGTGTCGCGGTGCCCGACCGCGACGGCGGTGCCGGACTCCCCCGGTGTGGGGCCGTCCTTGTACCAGCCGACCAGCTTGGGCCTGTCGACCGGCGGCGTCTCCAGCTGCCGGTCGGCGCCGAGGCCGACATCGACGACGGGTGCGTCGATCCCGAGGGAGGGGATGCGCAGGGAGGTCGCCCGGGAGCGGGGCAGCGGCGCGGGCGGGGGCTCGGAGGGCTCCTCGCCGGCGGAGCCGCCGCCGTCCGGGCCGTCGTCCGAGCCGCTGTCGTCCGGGTCGCCGGGGGCCGGAGCCGCCCGAGCCACGGCGGCCCGGTCCGGCGCGCCCCGCCCGGAGTGTCCCTCGCACCGGACCCCCGCCGTGACCAGGGCGGCCGCGAGCACCGCCGTGCGGGCGAGGCGGTAGGCGCGGGTCCGGTACCAGGGCCTGCGTCTGCGCCTGCGCGGCCTACGCGGCGCCATGCGGGCGCCGGCGGATCAGCCGGACGTACGCGACCCCGCTGACCACGACCAGCCCCACGGCCGCGGCCCCGGCCACCGGGGAGAAGGCCTGGGCGGTGTCGACGAGACCGCCGCCGCCCGCGTGCACGCCGCCCTTCGGGCCCTGCGGGCCGTCGTGCCTCCCGGGGGCCCAGCCGTGCTGGTCGTTGTCGTCCCGGCCCGGGTCCGCGTCGTCGTGGCCCGGGTCCTGGATCTGGCCGTTCGGTCCCTCCCGGCCGTCGTGCCGCTCGTGGTCGTCCCGGCAGTTGACGCGGAAGATCTTCGCCTTGGGCGCAGTGCCGATGGTCCAGGTCAGCCTGTAGTCCCCGTCGGCCAGACCCAGCGGATCGGTGTGACCGGCACCGGAGTTGAGGCCGAGAGCGACGGTGCCGGAGACGGTGGCGCTGGTGGGCAGGGGCGGCTGCGCCTGGATGGTGTAGGCGACGGTCGTCAGGTCACCGAAGTTGACGGCGTCGAGGTAGAACCGGCAGACCATGGGGTCGTCCTTCGAGACGCCGAAAGGCACGCCCACCCGATGGATCTTGATGTCGCCGCCTTCGCCCACGGCCTTGGCGACCGGCGTCGCCAGCCACGTGGCACCCGCCACGGTCAGGGCCGTCAGGGCCGCGGCGGCACCGATACGGGAGCCGAGGGTGCGTGGGAGTGTCAGGGTGGGCATGCGCGTTCCTCCGAGTCAGACGATTTTCATACAAATCGCACTTTCATCTGACTCTCTTTCACATGCCCTCCCTGGGGCACGGCACCCCCGCCGACGCGCCGTCAGATATCGCTCGACCGGCGCAACCGCGCGCCGCCACGCCGTCCTCGCCGGTCCTCCTCGCTCCCCTCGGTCTCTCCCCCGGCCTTCCCTTCGAACTTCCCCTCGTCTCTCCTCCCTTCGCCCTCCTCCTCGTCGTTCTCTCCCGCGGGCTCCCCCGCGGCGGGGCGCCCGGCTCCCGGCGCGCGCAGGGCGCCGCCCGCCGAGAGGAGCAGCAGCACCCCGAGCATCACGAACGGTGCCGCCACGCCCGTGGCCCCGGCCACCAGCCCCGCGGCGGCGGGTGCGGCGACCTGGCCGAGCCGGTTGCCGGTCAGTCGCAGCGCCAGCGCGGTGGAGCGCGCCTGGTCCGGGGCGGCCTGCACCACGGTCGTCATCGACAGCGGCTGCCCCACCCCCAGGCAGAACCCGAGCACCGTGAGCATCGCGCCCAGCGCCCACACCGGCACCGGCAGCGCGACACCGGCGCACAGCACCGCCGCCAGCCCACAGGTCGTGGTGAGCAGCGCCGCCCGGCCCAGCAGCCGCAGCAGCGGGGTCAGCACCAGCCGGCAGGCGATGGTGGCCGCGGCCCGCAGGCTCAGCAGCACACCGACGACGGGCGGCGCGATGCCCCGGTGCTCGCCCACCACGGGCAGGTAGGCGGTGAGGATGTCGGTGGCCGACAGCACGGACAGGCTGACGAACATGCCCGCGGGCACGCCCCGGGCGCCCAGGATGCGCCGGACGGGGACGCGTGCGCGCGGTGCGGTACGGGAGTCGGGCGCCGCCCCACGGTGCTCGATGCGCCACAGCGACGTACACGCGACGGCCGCTCCGGCCCCGGCGACGAGCAGCGCCAGCGCGCTGCTCTCGGCCCTGTCGGGACCGCCGATCAGTGCGCCCGCCGCGATCGGGCCGACCAGCTGGCCGAGGGAGGCGCCGATGGTGAAGTGGCCGAAGTTGCGGTCCTGTTCGTGCGGCGCGGACTGACGTGCCACGATCGACTGGGCGCCGATGACGAAGCAGAGGTGGCCGAGGCCCATCACCCCGCTCCAGACCGCCATCGTCCACAGGGACCCGGCCACCCCGCTGAGCGCACAGCCGCCCGCGATGAGCACCACACCGGCCGGCAGGAGGGGCGCGCACCGGCCGTGGTCGGTGCGCCGGCCCAGCGGCACCGCGGCGAACAGCGGAAGCAGGGCGTACACGCCCGCGATGACGCCGACCGCGCGCTCGTCGGCCCCCAGCGCGAGGGCCCGGTAGGAGACGGCGGGCCGGGCCATCGACACCGCCCCCTGAGCGAAGCCGAAGGCGATGACGAGTCGTAGCAGCCAGCCGCGGTTCCCACCGGGCCCCATGATCGTGTCCTCCGAGTGATGTGCCGGAAAGGTCAGACGATGCCGAACAGGATTCCCGCGCCGAGGACGACCAGCGAGGTCAGCGCGGCCCACTTCACCACGAACCTGGTGTGGTCCCCGAACTCCACCTTGGCCATGCCGACCAGCACGTACACGGCCGGCACGAGCGGGCTGGACATGTGCAGCGGCTGGCCCACGATCGAGGCGCGGGCGATCTCGACGGCGGAGACCCCGTGGGCCTGGCCGGCCTCGGCGAGCACCGGCAGGATGCCGAAGTAGAAGCCGTCGTTGGACATGAAGTACGTGAGCGGGATGCTCAGCACACCGGTCACGAGCGCCAAGTGCGGGCCCATGGCGTCGGGAATGTTGCCGACCAGCCAGGCGGCCATGTGGTCGACCATGCCGGTGCCCTGGAGCACGCCGGTGAAGACGGCGGCGGCGAAGACCATGCCGGAGACGTTGAGGACGTTCTCGGCGTGGGCGGCGATCCGGGCCTTCTGGTCCGGCATGTGGGGGAAGTTGACGGTCAGGGCGAGGGCCGCGCCGAGCAGGAACAGCACCGGGATCGGCAGCCACTCCATGATCATGGCGGTGAGCAGGGCCACCGTGAGTAGCGCGTTGAACCAGTACAGCCGGGGCCGCAGGGTGGGCCGGTTCGGGTCGAGCCCCTGGAAGCCCTCGTCCGGTGCGCCGTCCTCCTCGGCGGCGCCGGCGTCCGAACCCGCGCCGCCGGTGCGCCCGTTCCGCCTGCCCGCGCCCGAACCGGCACCGGCCTCGCTCGCCGAACCGCCGCCGGCCAGGACGGTTTCCCGCTCCTCCACCAGCACCTCGTCCAGCGTCAGCACGCCGAGCCGCTTGCGTTCACGCCGGCCGAGGACGTAGGCGAGGGCGAGGACACCGAGCAGACCGACCGCGAGGGCCGGGATCATCGGCACGAAGATGTCGCTCGCGTCCAGCTTCAGGGCGGTGGCGGCGCGGGCGGTGGGGCCGCCCCAGGGCAGGGTGTTCATCACGCCGTTGGCCATGGCGGCGACACCGGTCATCACGACCAGGCTCATCTTCAGGCGCTTGTAGAGCGGGTACATCGCCGAGACGGTGATCATGAAGGTGGTCGAGCCGTCGCCGTCCAGCGAGACGATCGCGGCGAGCAGGGCCGTGCCGACGACGATCCGCAGCGGGTCGGCCCTGCAGAACCTCAGGATGCCCCGGACGATCGGGTCGAAGAGGCCGACGTCGATCATCACACCGAAGTAGACGATCGCGAACATCAGCATCGCCGCGGTGGGGGCGAGGCCGGTGACGCCGTCGATGACGTAGTCGCCGAGCTTGGCGCCCTTGCCGACGAACACGCAGAACAGCGCGGGGATCAGCACGAGCGCCGCGATCGGCGACATCTTCTTCATCATGATCAGGACCAGGAAGGTCGCGATCATGGCGAAGCCGAGGATGGTCAGCATGAATGGATACCTAACGTTCGCCCTTGAACTTCCGACCAGGGCCGGGGGTGGCGTTGACGTTAGGTGGCGTAAAGAACGCTTAACAAGTGGTTGACGCGCGAGCAATAAGCGCAAAATTCCAGGTCACCGGCCCTGCTCACGGCACCGGAGGCCGGCTTGCCCACCTGACGGGGCGCCGGCCCGCCCGTGCGGCGGCGGGCTACGCGGGGGCCGCCGCGGGGCTCAGCCGGACGGGTACGCCGTTGAGGACCGCGTTGCCGGACAGAGGGTCCAGCAGGCTGCCGTCGAGGAGTTGGTTGACGTTGACGCCGGGATCGGTGGCGGCGTGTGCCAGCCGGGTCCCGGGCCGGTCGTGACCCCAGCCGTGCGGCAGGCTCACCACGCCGGGTCGCACGCCGTCGGTGATCTCGGCGGGCGCGGTCAACGCTCCCCCGGCGCCCTTGACGTGCACCGCGGCCCCGTCACGGATGCCCAGACGCGCGGCGTCCTCGGGGTGGATGTGCAGGGTGCAGCGGTTCGAACCGCCGGTGAGGGCGGGCACGTTGTGCATCCAGCTGTTGTTGGAGCGCAGATGGCGGCGGCCCACCAGGACGAGCCCGGCCGGGCGCTCGCGCAGGGCCGCGCGCAGCCGCGGCAGATCGTCGGCGATGGGCCTGGGCAGCAGTTCGATCCTGCCGGAGACGGTCTTCAGCGGCTGGGGCAGCCGGGGCCGCAGCGGGCCGAGGTCGACGCCGTGCGGGTGGGCGAGCAGCTTCTCCAGGCTCAGCCCGTCGGGGCGTGCGCCGAAACCGTCGCCGTAGGGGCCCAGGCGCAGCATCATGTCCAGGCGCCGCTCGGGGCCGCCGTCGCCGGTGAGTCGTGCCGCGAGCTCGCGCGGGTCGCGGCCGTGCACGGGCGAGTGCGGTTCCTTGACCGCCTTGCCCAGCGTCTGCCCGATGACCGTCTCGTCGACGGCTGCCGGGTCCGCCCCGTGCATGCCGGTGGCCGCGAGGATCAGCCGGGCCAGGATCTCGCTCTCGGCCATCCTGCCCGGTTCGAGGGGGACGGCGGGGCGGGTGTAGCGGACCTGGTTGCGCACGGCCAGGGTGTTGAAGGCGAAGTCGTGGTGCGGGCTCTGCGCGGGCGGGGGCGGCGGCAGCACGACGTGGGCGTGGCGCGAGGTCTCGTTCAGGTACGGGTCGACGCTGACCATGAAGTCCAGCGAGGCCAGCGCCTTGTCGAGCCGGTCGCCGTCCGGTGCGGACAGCACGGGGTTGGCGGCAACGGCGACCAGGGCCCGGATCGGCTCTCCCTCCCGCGTCGCGGTGTCGATCTCCTCGGCGAGCGCGGAGATCGGCAACTCCCCCTTCGCCTCGGGATGTCCGCTCACGCGGGAGTGCCAGCGGCCGAGAGCGAACCCGCGGCCGGGGCCGGCGGGCCTGGGCGGGCGGTCGGTGGCGGCCTGCGGGAAGAGGGCGCCGCCGGGCCGGTCGAGGTTGCCGGTGAGGATGTTGAGCACGTCGACGAGCCAGCTTGCCAGGGTGCCGTGCGGGACGGTGCAGCTGCCGATGCGGCCGTAGACGGCGGCGGTGGGGGCGGCGGCGAGGTCGCGGGCGAGAGCACGGATCACGTCGGCGTCCACGTCGCACGCCCCGGACACCGCCTCGGGCGTGAAGTCCCTTATGGCCGAGCGCAGTTCCTCGACGTCCTGGACGTGCGGGGCGAGGTGGGCGAGGTCGGTCAGCCCCTCCTCGAAGAGGACGTGGGCCATGGCCGCGAGCAGCAGGGCGTCGGTGCCCGGCCGGATCGCCAGGTGCCGGTCGGCGAGTGCGGCGGTGCGGGTGCGGCGCGGGTCGACGACGGTGAGGGTGCCGCCGCGGGCCTTGAGCGCCTTGAGCCGGCCGGGGAAGTCGGGGGCGGTGCACAGACTGCCGTTGGACTCCAGTGGGTTGGCGCCGATGAGGAGCAGATGGCCGGTGCGGTCGAGGTCCGGGACGGGGATGGCGCCCGCGTCGCCGAAGAGCAGTCCGCTGGAGACGTGTTTGGGCATCTGGTCCAGCGTGGAGGCGGTGAACAGACTGCGGGTGCCGAGGGCGGCGAGCAGCACCGGCGGGTACAGGGCGCCGGCCACGGTGTGCACGTTGGGGTTGCCGAGGACCACGCCGGCCGCATGCGGCCCGTACCGCTCGACGACCGGCCGGATCCCGGCCGCCACCGCGTCGAACGCCTCCTCCCAGGTGGCCTCGCGCAGCACGCCCTCCCTGCGCACGAGCGGGCCGCGCAACCGGTCCGGGTCGCCGTCGACGGCCCCGAACGAGGCCCCCTTCGGGCAGATGAACCCCTTGCTGAACACGTCCTCCCGGTCGCCCCGGGCGCCGGTGACACGACTGCCGTCGACGGTGAGCGTCAGCCCGCAGGTGGCCTCGCACAGGGGACAGATTCGCAGGGCGGTGCGGGACACGGGTCCTCCCGGGGGTCACGGTGGGTCGCGGCGACGGCGACGCACGCACTGGAGGCGAGCATACCGAGCGGTATGCCCGGCGGGGAGCCCCGGTTCTCAGTCCAGCACCCGGCCGAGATACGCCCGCAGCAGCTCCCGTGCCTCCTCGATGATCTTCTCGTCGCCCTGCGGGTCGACGCGGAAGGCGAGTTGGACGAGGGTGTCGGCGGTCTCGACGGCCACCAGGAAGACGCGGCGCAGGTCGTCGTCCGGTTCGCGGCGCAGGTGGCCGGAGAGCAGGCGGGCGAGGCGGTCGGCCACGCGGTGGTTGGGCCCGGCATGGCGGGCACCGAGCGGGATCTGGTTGCCGAAGTCGACGAGGGAGAAGCCGGGGGCGGTCCGCTTCATCGCCAGGTACTCGTCGAGCACGGCGTCCATGGCCGCGCGCCAGCCGCCGTCCGCCGGTTCGGCGGCCGTCTCCTTCAGGCGCTCCGTGACACGCTCGGTGTACCGCTCCAGATTGCGCTGGGCGAGCGCGTCGGCCATCGCGCGCTTGTTGCCGAAGAAGCGGTAGACCGAGCCGATGGGGACGCCGGCGCGCAGGGCGACGGCGCGCGTGCTCAGGGCGTCGTAGCCGACCTCGTCGAGGAGATCGGCGCAGGCGTCGAGGATCCTGGTCAGCCGTTCGGCGCTGCGCCGCTGCACGGGTGCGCGGCGAAGCGGGGTCGCGTGGGGCACGGGCTTCATGATGCCGTTCCGCGGCGATCGGGTGAAGCTCGCCCTCCGGTACCCGGGCAGGCAACGGAAGCATCCGGCGCACCCCCGGCACACCGCACGCGGAACGCGCCGGTGGGGTGGGCTCGGAAGGACCAGAAGGTCGCGGAGGCCGAGGAGGAGGCGGAGGTCGCGACGGAGGCGGAGGTCGAGAAGGTCGCGGAGGCGGAGGTCGCCTCGGTGGCGCCGGTCCCGGTGGTCGTGCCCGTCGCGGCGGTCGTGCCGCCGCGCGGGCCCGCGGTGGCGGTCCGGGTGGTGCCGGCCGGGCTCGCCGTGGTGAGAGGGGTGGGCGTCGGGGCCGACGCCGTGATGTCCGCCGTGCTCTGCACCGGCTTCCCGGACACCGCCCACACCGTGCCGTCGTCGGCGTACAGCCGGGCGGTGACGTGGTGGGTACCGTGCGGGACGAGGCGGGCGGAGAGGTGGAACTCGGGGGCGCGCAGGCGGCTGACGAGCCGGCCGTCCACCAGCAGGTGTGCCAGACCCCGGCCGACCGCGGCCCGCGCCGCCGTGCCGGCCGGCGAGAAGCGGAAGCGGTGGACGGTCAGCCGTACGTCCCAGCTGCCCGCCTCGTCGGGCCGCACCTCGACACCGACCTCGGGCGCGGCCTTCTTGTCCACCTCACGGTAGGGCCGCCCCTCCTCGTCGGTGTGATCGATCAGCTTGCCCACGGGTGTGGGCGATTCCCCCTGTGCACTCCCCCGCGCCCCGTTCGCACCGCAGCCCGCCGACCCGGCGAGCAGCAGGACACAGACGGCGAGCGCAGCGAGAGGTCGGCGCGTCCACGACGTCATGCTCCGGAGCGTAGAGCAGCCCTCCGGCAGTCGGATCCCCCTCAGGTCTGGTTCTCGCCCTCCCCCGGAAGGAGGCCTTCAGGCCCTCTTGCGCCCGGTGGACCGCAATCCTACGGTGATGCATAGGAATTAGTTCGATCACGTTCGGGTTGGGATCGGGTTGTGCGCGAGGGAGCGACGATGAGCGGGGACGCACGCAAGAGAGCCGAGGGACTGGCCTATCTCCACGGTTTCGGCAACGAGCACAGCTCCGAGGCCGTGCCCGGCGCGCTGCCCGAGGGCCGCAACTCGCCGCAGCGCGCCCCCCTCGGGCTGTACGCGGAGCAGCTCAGCGGCACGGCGTTCACCGAGCCGAGGACGCACAACCGCCGCTCCTGGCTGTACCGCATCCGCCCCTCGGCCGCGCACCCGGCCTTCACCCGCACCGGCAACGGCACGCTGCGCACGGCGCCCTTCACCCAGGCGGTGCCCGACCCCAACCGGCTGCGCTGGAACCCGCTTCCGGAGCCCGGGCCGGGCACCGACTTCCTGGCCGGCCTGTGGACCCTCGGCGGCAACGGCGACGCCACCCAGCGCACCGGCATGGCCGTGCACCTGTATCACGCCGACTCCTCGATGGAGCGCGTCTTCAGTGACGCGGACGGCGAGCTGCTGATCGTGCCGGAGCGCGGCGGGCTGCTGCTGCACACGGAGTTCGGCCTGCTGCACGCCGAGCCGGGCGATGCGGCGCTGATTCCGCGCGGGGTGCGCTTCCGCGTCGAGCTCCTCGACGAGACGGCCCGCGGCTATGTCTGCGAGAACTACGGCGCCCCCTTCCGCCTGCCCGACCTCGGCCCGATCGGCGCCAACGGGCTGGCCAACGCCCGTGACTTCCGCGCGCCGGTCGCCGCCTACGAGGAGGTCGAGGGCCCGGTGGAGGTGGTGAACAAGTTCTGCGGCAACCTGTGGACGGCCACCTACGACCACTCCCCGCTCGACGTCGTGGCCTGGCACGGCAACCACGTGCCGTACGTCTACGACCTGCGCCGCTTCAACGTGATCGGGACGATCTCCTACGACCACCCGGATCCGTCGATCTTCACGGTGCTGACCTCGCCGTCGGACACCCCGGGACTGGCGGGCGTGGACTTCGTGGTCTTCGCGCCGCGCTGGCTGGTGGGCGAGGACACCTTCCGGCCGCCGTACTTCCACCGGAACGTGATGAGCGAGTACATGGGTCTGATCGAGGGCGCCTACGACGCCAAGACCGCCGGTCCAGGGGGCTTCGTGCCGGGCGGCGGCTCGCTGCACAACATGATGTCGGCGCACGGCCCGGACCGGGAGACCTTCGACCGGGCGAGCGCGGCCGAGCTGAAGCCGCAGAAGATCGACGACGGGCTGGCGTTCATGTTCGAGACCCGCTGGCCGGTGACGCTCACCCCGCACGCGATCCGCGCGGAGCACCTGCAACAACGCTACGACGACGTCTGGCAGGGCCTGGAGCGGCACTTCCGCCGGCTTTGACGGTCGTTCGCCTCCGGGGCGCTCTCAACCGGTGCCGAGAGCCCAGCCGTGCTCAGCCTTCGGGGCTTTGCGCGATCCACTTCTCGTCACCGGCGCGCCCCTTCGGCTCACTCGGTTGCACTGACGATTCCCCGCCAGGTACGGATGGCCCGTGACCTCCTTCGCTCCGGACTCGATCGTCCTGAACCGCAAGCTGCCCCTGTGGTACCAGGTGTCGCAGTCGCTGCGCGCCTCGATCCTCGGCCGTTCGCCCCGGGACCCGCTGCGGCTGCCCACCGAGGAGCAGCTGGCGGGCCACTACGGGGTGAGCGTGCTGACCATGCGGCAGGCGCTGAAGGAGCTGGAGGACGAGGGGCTGATCACCCGCCACCGGCGGCGCGGCACGTTCATCGAGCCCGCGGCCACCCGGAGTTCCCCGGTCCGGCTGCTGGGCTCGGTGGACGCGATCGTGGCCCAGCAGTCCGGGATGACGACCGAGCTGCTGGCCCACGGCCCGGCGCCCGTACCCGCCGAACTCGCCGAGTCCTTCCCGGATCTGGACGAGGTGGCGACGTACCACCGGCTGCGCAGCGACGAGAAGACCGGCGAGCCGACCAACCACGCCCGCAACTACGTCCGTCCGGAGCTGGCGGCGCGCATACCCGTCGACGACCTGGCGCGCTGGCCGATGACCAAGGTGCTGCGGGACGTGGTGGGCGCGGACATCAGCCGGATCACGGACACGGTGGAGGCACGCCTGGCCGACCCCGAGACGGCACGCCTGCTCGACGTCCCGCTGCTCAGCCCGATCCTGCACTACACGGGGATCACCTACGACACGGCGGGACGCCCCCTGGACGTGGCGGTCATCCACTACCGCGGCGACCGCTTCTCCTTCACGGTGACCCTGGACGCCACGTGAACCGGGGGCCCAGGGCGATGCCCCATTCCCCGGGTACCCGCCGGCCGATCCCGGGACGGTGCTGGCCTAAGGCCGTACGATGCCCGGCGTGACGCTCGACGACGTTCCGCTGCTGGCGGACCTCATGCCGTGGTCCGTCGCACCGCCGCGACTCGGCCGGGGGTGGCCGGCGGCCCCCGACGCGGCCTGCCTGAAGGCCCGTTGGGACGCCCTGCTGAAGGCCGAGGGCCCCGACCGGGAGTCGCTGTTCGAACCGACGCGCTCGCGCACCCCGCACACGGCGGTCGGACAGCTGCCGGGCCGGTCCGGCGGCACGGAGAAGCTGGTCCGTGCCTCGGGGCCCTGCCCGGAGCCGGTACGGGTGCTGGCGGCCCCCTTCGACGAGCAGTGGCTGATCCCCGACAACCGCCTGATCGACGCGGCCCGCCCCGAGCTGTGGCGGGTGGCGGACGCCCGGCAGATCTTCACGGTGGAGACGGCCGCCGCTCCGGGCGCCCCGGAACCGCCCCTGCTGGCGACGTCCCTGCTGCCGCTGCTCCGCCCGGGCCGTGTCCGTCCCCTCTACCGCCGCCCCGGAGGCGAGGAACCGAACCTGGCTCCGGGCCTGCTGGAGCATCTGCGCGCGCGCCTCGGACACGCCCCCGACCCGCTGGACGTGCTCGCCTGGACGCTGGCGGCGGCGTGCCCCGGGCCGGACGGCCTCGCCGTCCCGCTCACCGGGGAGCCCGGGCTCTGGGCCGAGGGCGTCGAGTCGGGCCGCCGGATGCTCTGGCTGATGCGCCGCGACGGCGAGCGTCCCAAGCTGCCCGGCGGCCGCCGCCCCTACGTCCGCGCGCCTCTGCCGGCCCGCCCGCTCACCCTCCACTACGACCGCGACGAGGAGACCCTCCACCTCGACGAGGGACGCATCGCACCGGTCCCCCCTCAGGCCTGGGACTTCGAGACCGGCTCGGCGCGGGTGCTGGAGCAGTGGTTCGCGGCCCGGACCGCGGAGGGCGAACCGGGCACCCTCGCGGCGATCCGCCCGGCGACATGGCGGCAGGCCTGGACCTCGGAGCTGCTGGAGCTGATCACCGTTCTGGCGCTGCTGGCGGAGCTGCGGCCGCGGCGGGAGGCGCTGAGCGTGACGGACCCCGTCACCGCGGCGGAGCTGCGGTCGGCGGGAGTCCTGCCGGTACCCGGCACCGCCCGCCGCCCGGCCTCCGTCCTGGACCACCAGGAGGAGGGCCCGGAGGGCCAGTTCGCGCTGCTCTGACGCCCGGCGAGGTCATCGGCCGCGTGGCGCGAAGCCGTCCAGGACCCGTCCCAGCGTCCGCTCGAACACCGCCTCCGGGTCGATCGGGCCCGCGCCCTGTGTGAAGGCCTGAGCCAGGCGCGGATAGGCGCCGGTGGCGAGCCGACCGCCCAGGTAGGCGGCCCGGACGGCATGCTCCTGCTCCTCGGACCACGGCAGGGAGCGGGTGCGCTCGGCCACCGCGAGCTCGTTGGAGACGTACATGGTCACCACGGCGTTGAGCATGGCGACGAGTTCCACCTTGGTGCCGTAGGACGCCTCCAGGGGGTCCAGGCAGGCCAGGCAGTGCTCCAGGTAGCGCAGGGTGTTCGGGCTGGAGCTGTGGACCCCGGACATCAGGCGGGGCAGCCAGGGGTGGCGGTGCATCAGCGCGCGCGTCTGGTGGCCGACCCGGAGCATCTCGGCGCGCCAGTCGCCGCCGGGCTCCCACAGCTCGTGCTCGCCGCCGGCCGCGTCCACCATCAGCTCGTACAGGTCCTCCTTGCGGGGGACGTAGTTGTACAGCGACATCGTGCCGCAGCCGAGTTCGGCGGCGACGTGCCGCATGGACACCGCGTCCAGCCCGCCGGCGTCGGCGATCCGCACGGCGGCCGCGGCGATGTCGGCCCGGGTGTACGCAGGCTTCGGCCCCCGTCCCGTCCGCTCGGGTCGGGCCCAGATCACCTCGGGTACGGCCGCTCGGCCAGCCATCGATCATCACCTCGCCCCACCATCGTAGTTACGTACAGCGTACGTAGTGCGCTATGGTCGACCCATGACAACTACGTACGCTGTACTCAGTGAGGGCCTGGAGAAGCGGTTCGGGGCCGTGCACGCCCTGCGCGGGCTCGACCTGGCCGTGGCCGAGGGCACGGTCTGCGGGGTGCTCGGGCCGAACGGGGCGGGGAAGACGACGGCCGTACGGCTGCTGACCACGCTGCTGCGGCCGGACGCGGGCTCGGCGCGGGTGGCCGGGCACGACCTGGCGCGCGAGCCCGCCGCCGTGCGCCGCCGGATCGGGGTGACCGGGCAGGACACGTCGGTCGACGGGGACCTCACCGGACGGCAGAACCTGCGGCTGTTCGCACGGCTGCACCGGGTCCGGGACGCGGCGGCACGGGCCGGGGAACTGCTGGAGCGGTTCGGCCTGGCCGAGGCCGCCGACCGGACCGCGTCGACCTACTCGGGTGGGATGCGGCGCCGCCTGGACCTGGCGGTCAGCCTGATCCGCCGCCCCGACGTGCTGTTCCTGGACGAGCCGACCACCGGCCTCGACCCGGCCAGCCGGAACCGGATCTGGGACGCCGTACACGAACTGAAGCGGCAGGGCACGACGGTGGTGCTGACCACCCAGTACCTGGAGGAGGCCGACCGGCTCGCCGACGACATCGCCCTGGTGGACCGCGGGCGCGTCGCGCACACCGGCTCACCGGCCCAGCTCAAGGCCCTGATCGGGTCGCACGCCGAGGTCGTCGTCCCGCACGCGGACCTCATGGCGCGGGCGGCGGCCGTCCTCGACCACCTCACCGGTTCCGAGCCGGTGCTCGACCCCGGGCGCCGTGCCGTCGGCGCGGTCACCACCGACCCGACGCTCACCCTCCCCCGCCTGGTGCGCGAACTGGACGGGGCGGGCGTGCCGTTGCTCGACGCCACCCTGAGGCCGCCCACCCTCGACGACGTCTTCCTGCGGCTGACCGGAGAGTCGCTCGGCACGGCGAAGGAGGTCGCCGCGTGAGCGCGCTCGCGTACGACGGCATGGCCATGGTGGGCCGGCAGCTGCGCCGGATCCGCAACAACCCGGGGATCACGGTCATGACCCAGGTCATGCCCGTCAACATGCTGCTGTTCTTCGGCTACGTCTTCGGCAGCGCCCTGGCGATGCCCGGCCGGGAGTACCGGTCGTTCCTCGTGCCGGGGCTGCTGGCGGCGACCGCGGCGGGCGGGATCATGACCGGGATGTTCCAGGCGGCCCAGGACTCCCACCGGGGCGTCATGGACCGTCTGCGCACCATGCCGGTGAGCCGGGCGGCCGTGCCGGCCGGTCAGGCGGTGGCCGATCTGGTCGTCACTGCGATCGGGACGGTGCCGCTCCTGCTGGTCGGGCTGGCCGTGGGCTGGCGGATCGAGGGCACAGCGGCCGAGGCACTGGGCGCCGTGGGGCTGCTGCTGCTGTTCCGGTTCGCGTGCACCTGGGCGGGAATCCTGCTCGGGCTGCTCAGCCGCAGCGAGGAGGCCGCCGGTCAGCTCGGCGCCTCGACCTTCGTGCTGCCGCTGCTGTCCAACGCCTACATCCCCACCGACAACCTGGCGGGCTGGCTGCGCGCGGTCGCCGAGTGGAACCCGATCAGCGCGGTGACCACGGCCCTGCGGGACCTGTTCGGCAACGCGCCCGTTCCCGAGGGCGCCGCCTGGCCCGTGGCCCACCCCGTCGCCGGGACGCTCGCCTGGTGCACGGCACTGATCGCGGTGTGCGCGCCTCTCGCCGTCCGCCGCTACGCGCACGGCGAGGGATGACCGTTCGAGACCGCCGACGGGAGGGGCCGGCGTCGACCAGGCCGCTGCTCGCGGCGGGACGTGCCGACGGCGCACGAGGGTTGCGGCCGGCGCGCAACGACCGGGAGTGGCGGTGCCTCGCCGAGCAGGTCCTGGACCAGCCTGAGCCGGGGACGGGCACCCGGCGTTCGCCACCGGTGCGGCCCGGGTCGCGAACCGGCAGTGGACCGGCGGATTCACCGCGCAGGCGCTGGACGCGCGCCGACCACCGACGGGGCGGCGAAGCGGCCGGAGGGTGCCGGCATCGCGTGTGCGCTAGAGGGACGCGCACGAGGTGGCGGCGCGTCCGCGGCCGGCGGCCCGGGAGCGGTGGCGGGAGGCGGGGACGCCGGTCGGGTCGCCCGAGGCGCTGCTGCCGCCGATCAGCTGCCGGGCGGGCCGAGTCGCGCTCGGGGGACGTGCCCGCGCTCGGACAGCACACCGAGACGCTGCTGCGAGCCGTGGGGATGGCGGCGGACGAGATCGCAGCGCGGCGCCGGGATGGTGTGGTGGTCTGAGCGCGGGACCTGGTGTGCGGTTCCGGGGACGCCGGTGGCGCCCTCGGAGGTCAGGAGACGCCGGTCGTGCTCAGCGGCCGCCGAACAGCGATCGGCGGAGCCTGCGCAGCGGCGCGAACAGCGACACCCGGCGCACCCGGGCACCCCGGCCCGTGCTGTCGTGCGCGTCACGGGTGGTCAGCTCGCGCATCAGCGACGTCGCCTCGGCCGTCTCGCGCTGTGGGACGGCGGGGCCGCCCAGCACCGAGAGATGCCGGTCGAGGCGCGAGCTGGTCGCGCTGCTTCCGCAGGTGATCGCAGGGACCCTGGCCCTGCTGCGCACTGTTATCTGCTCCATGTCACTCCCCACCCGTACGAGTCCACCCGGCCCGGGCAGACTAACCCTATCGCTCCGCCCCGGCACGCGTGTATCACGGTCACAGGATTCACCTTCCCCGTAAGGGTGTTGACGACTACTCTCCGAATCCGGCCGATTTCAAGGCGAGTTGGACAATCGGCTGGCCAGTGGGCTGAACTGATCCGCCGTCGGGTTCCACAGTCACGGCGAGTGACACGGCGGACCTGCCGAGACCGGTGGCGACCAAGGGCGTGTCACCGGCGAAGAGCCCGAGGGATCGCGGTTGCGCGCCGGGGCGCATGAGCCAGAGCTGGCGAACCCGGCCCCGGGGCGGGGAGGGATATCCGCTCAGGGTGACGACCGCCCGCCCCTCGGCGACGGAAGCGATCACTCCTAGTCCATGTCCCCGGGCGTCGTGGCCGGTGGTGCCGCGTGCGTCGGGTGCCGCCAGAACGTGGGCGATCTCACGCGCCCGGTCCCGCTGGGCGTCCAGCTGGTCCCGGGTCCGCTCCGCCTGGACCGCGAAGAGGGCGGCGACGACGAGGGCCGCGGCGGCGGTCGCCGTGGCGAACGGGACGAGCAGGGGGCGCGACCGCGGCGCACGGGTGCGTGCGGGCGGCGGCTCGGTGCCCCAGACGTGCCCGGGCAGTCGGGACGCGTGCCCGCGGGCGGGTTCACGCGGGGTGTTCCGCCCCGTGGGTGCGGGGTCCTGCGGGGTGTTGCGCACGGCGGCCAGCACCCGGTCGCGCAGCGCGGGGGGCGCCGGGGCGGCGGCGGACCAGGCCAGGCGCACCGCGTCCTCGCAGAGCGCGCGCACCTCGGCGGCGCATCGCCCGCAGTTCGCCAAGTGCCTCTCGAACCTGTGCCGCTCGGCCCGTTCCAGCGCGTCGAGGGCGTAGGGCGCGGCGAGGGAGTGCAGGCCCTCGCGGTGCAGGAGGCGGTCGAGAAGGCTCACGCCACACCCCCGAGGCACTGGCGCAGCCGGGTCAGTCCGTCGCGCATACGGGTCTTGACGGTGCCCAGCGGCAGGGAGAGCCGCTCGGCCACTTCTCGGTAGGTGTAGCCGTCGTAGTAGGCCAGGGTGACGGACTGGCGCTGCAGGGCGGTGAGGCGGGCCAGGCAGCGGCGTACCCACTCCCGTTCCAGGCCCGCCTCGACCTCCTCGGTGACGTGGTCGAAGGCGGGGGTCCCGGCGCGCAGCGCCTCGCGCCGCTCGCGCTCGCCGGCGGCGCGGGCGCTGCGCACGCGGTCGACGGCGCGACGGTGGGCGAGGGTGAGGACCCAGGACAGGGCGCTGCCGCGCGCGGGGTCGAACCGCGCGGCGGAGCGCCACAGTTCGAGCAGCACCTCCTGGGTCACCTCCTCGGACTGCGCGGGGTCGCGGACCACACGCCGCACCAGCCCGTACACGGGTCCGCAGACCAGCCCGTACAGCTCCTCGAATGCCTTCTGGTCACCGCCCGCCACGAGCACCAGAAGTTCGTCCGCCTCCACTCGTCCCCCTCTCCACCGGCGGCCCGCACCCGGCGGCCGGTCCCGTCGCACGAGGCGTGCGCGGCGCACACCCCCGGACGGGCACGCGCGCACCCTCCCGACGGACGCGCACGCACCCTCCTGACGAATACGGATCGGCGGCCCGAAAACGCGGGTCGAGCAGTGGGGGGAGAAAAATTCGCGCGCCGCCCGATCCGCCCCCGCCGACTCTTCGAATGCCCGGTCGACGGGCAACTCGGCACTGAGGACGTTCCAGCCCTTCGGCCGTGGTGGTCCTGGTGGCCGCGGCGCGATGGGGAAGGCCTGGTTCGGGCTGCTGCTCGTCGTGGCGTACGGCCCGGGGCGCGCCCTGAGCCTGACCGCGGCCGGGTTCGCCGTCGTCAAGGCGGGCAGCGGCATGAGCCGGATGCTGGAGCGCCGGCCCGGTGGTGGCGCCGGCGCGCAGGGCCGCGCCGCTCGCGTCCGCGTTCGTCGTCGTCGCGCTGGGGGCCGGGCTGCTGCTCGAGGGGCGGCGTCCGCTCCGGTCTGAGCGGCGACGTGCGCGGAGACCCCGGTGGGCGGGGTCTCCGCTTGGGTCACGGTCCTGGCCCGGCCTCTTGAGCAGAGGTCAGGCGGCGTTGGTGAGCACCGGCAGATAGCCGCCCGACTGGCCGGAGGCCGTCGGGTGGTAGGAAACGCCGATGTCGAGCCAGTTGACGCTGTGCAGCCAGGAGCTGCCGGAGCAGATCTCGTGGCCGCTGAAGGTGGTGCGGACGTCGCCGAAGGTGAAGCCGTGGTTCGCGGCGACCTTGGCGATGGCGGCGTCCATGTAGTCGGCCGCGCCGTTGATGGCGGAGCGCTTGGTCTCGGAGAGGCCGAGGCAGGTCTGGCCGAGCAGGTAGAAGCGGGGGTAGCCGATCACGACCACGTGTGCGGAGGGCGCCTTGCTGCGGATCACCGAGTAGAGGTTGTCGAGCTTGCCGGGCAGCGTCGTGTCGACGTAGGCCTTGGCGGTGTTGATGCGGGACAGGCAGGTGCTGTCGGACTGGAGCACACAGGTCGTCATGACGTCGGAGAACCCGGCGTCGTTGCCGCCGATGGTGATCGAGACGAGGGACGTGCCGGAGTTGAGCGGGCCGAGCTGGTTCGCCAGAACATCATCCGTTCGGGCGCCCGAGCAGGCGGTGAAGTCGAACGACGAGGGTGAGTGGGCGGCGTTCCAGAGGTAGGGGTACGCCTTCGTGCTGCGGTCGCAGTCTCCGCTGGAGCTCATGTAACTGCCGGCGCCGACCCCGGACGAGTAGGAGTCGCCGAGAGCCACGTAACCGCCGGTGACGGCCTGTTGGGACGCCTGCGCGGAGGCCGCCCCGGTCAGGGCGAGACCGACGGTCAGTAGGAGAGAGCCGACGTACGCGGCAATTCGGGAACGTCTCATGGAACCTCCCTTTAGCAGGATCTCTGCTCCAACTGTGGTAGCAGCTACGCGTGTTGACTGGAAGTGTGCATGCCAAGAACTTTTCCAGTACTCAACGAAATGTCCTGCGCGACCAGGGGATCGGTCCCGACGGCCCGTCATCCGTAAGAGTGGAGGCGGGTTCGGCGAAGAGGGGTTCAAAGACGGACAAGAACCTGTAAGTGGGGCTTCCCGGTCTTGACGGCCCCCAGGCGGCTGCGCGACATTGAAGCCCGGCATCCGGCGCTTCGGGGGGCAAAGTCGCCAATGCAGACCATCCGCATCAAGACACCTTCGACAGATGGGTCGACGGACGGCGCCGAGCGGGCGCGACCAGGGCCGGGGAGGGACCTGTCGCCGCTGCTCACGGGTGCCGCGACGGCCGTCGCGGGGACCGGCGCGCTCCTCGCGCTCACCGACTCGGGCTCCCCGTTGCGGGGCCCGTTGACGCTGTTCTTCCTGCTCGTGGCGCCGGCCGCGGCCATCGCGGCCGGCCTGCGCGGGCTGGATCCCTTCGGCCGCACGCTCGCCGCACTGGCGGGCGCGGTCGTCCTCGACATGCTGGTGGCCCAGGGAATGCTGGCCGTGCACCGGTGGTCGGTCCACGGCGGAATCGTGGCCGTGACGGTGTTCAGCTCCCTCGCTCTCCTGCTGGTGTCCGTACGGCGGTCGCGCGGCCGTACGGCGAGAAGACAGGGCTCCTGACGTGGACATCAGCGTGTACCGCCCCGGCGAGCTGAGCGCCGCCGACCGGGCGGCCTGGACGGCAATGCAGTCCAAGGCCCACCTGCACGGCTCCGAGGAGCTGGCGAACCCTTTTCTCTCGCCCGAGTTCGCGCTCGCGGTCGGCAGTTGCAGACGCGGGGTGCGGATCGCGGTGGTCCGCGAGGACGGAGAGCCGGCGGCGTTCTTCCCGTTCCACAGATCCGCCGTCGGCGTCGGCCGGGCCATCGGGCTCGGCGTCTCCGACTGCCAGGGCCTGGTGCACCGCCCCGGCTTCACTTGGGACGCCCAAGAGCTGCTACGGGCCTGCGGGCTCTCCGTGTGGGAGTTCGACCACCTGGTGGCGGGCCAGCAGCCGTTCGAGGTGGCGGCCTCCGGCACCTTCCCGTCCCCGGTCATGGATGTCGACCAGGGCTACGGCACCTATCTGCGCGAACTGCGCGCCCGCTCGCCCAAGTTCACCAGGACCACACTCGCCAAGGAGCGCAGGCTCGGGCGGGACGCGGGAGAGGTGACGTACGTCCACGACGAGCGCGATCCGGCCGTCCTGGACACGCTGATGGCCTGGAAGTCCGCACAGTACCGGCGCACCGGGCGCAGCGACCGCTTCGCGCACGCCTGGATCACCCGGCTGGTCATCAGGCTGTTCCACACCCGCTCCGAGCCGTTCGCGGGGATCCTGTCCGTGCTCTACGCGGACGGCCGGCCGATCGCCGCGCACTTCGGGCTGCGCACCGAACGGGTGCTGGCGTGCTGGTTCCCGGCCTACGACCCGGCGTACGGGAAGTACTCACCGGGGCTGATCCTGCATCTGCGGATGGCCGAGGCGGCCGCCGCCGACGGCATCGCGTATCTCGATCTCGGGCGGGGCCAGAAGGAATACAAGGATTCCCTCAAGACACGGGAACTCACCGTCTCTGAGGGGTGGGTGACGCGACGTCATCCGGTCGCGGCCGGACACCGGGCGCGCCGCGCCCCGGTCCGGGCGCTGCGTAATGCGGTGCAGTCCCGGCCGGAACTGTTCGAACCCGCGGACAGAATTCTCAAACGGATGGGAAAAATTCGTTCGAGGCGATGAACGGCCGGTACAAATCCGAGTAACGGAAAAACCAACAAAAACGTGAGGCATCAGTCCAGGCCTTGCCATACTGGTTCAATCATCAATACCGTCGTACATCTCACCCGCATCGGTTCGTCCGCACTCGGTTTCAGGGGAGGGCTTTGAACCGGGACGTTCCGGCGCGGAGCGCGGTAGGGGGGTGCCGTGCTCGGTCGCCGCAAGGGTGACCGGGCCGTGCCGCGCGACCGACTGCCGTTTCTCGGCAGGCCGGCGAGCTTTACCAGCTCACTCGGCGCGCACGGAGATCAATTCCGTCGTGTTCCGCGTGAGAACCCCCCTTTCGAACCGGATACAGAGCCGGACCGCCCGGGGGCGGGCGGTCCCGCCGGACGAGAGGGACAAGACTCGTGAGCTCCGTTCTCCACCCGCCGTCCTCGGACCGAGATCCGTCCGTCGACGCCCAGTACCGGCCGATCTCCTCTCACCTGGCCATCGCGCCGCCGGTGAGCGTGGTGATTCCCGCCATGAATGAGGCGGAGAATCTGCCCTACGTCTTCAAGACACTTCCGGACTGGTTACACGAAGTCGTTCTTGTGGACGGCAATTCCACCGACGACACCGTCGAAGTGGCCCGTGAGCTGTGGCCGAAGGTGCGGGTCGTCCCGCAGCAGGGCAAGGGCAAGGGCGACGCACTGATCACCGGATTCGAGGCCTGCACCGGCGACATCATCGTGATGGTCGACGCGGACGGCTCGGCCGACGGCGGCGAGATCGTCTCCTACGTCTCCGCCCTGGTCTCCGGCGCCGACTTCGCCAAGGGCTCGCGATTCTCCAACGGCGGCGGCACCGACGACATGACCTTCATCCGCAAGCTCGGCAACAGGGTGCTGTGCGCGGTGGTCAACCGCAAGTTCGGGGCCCGCTACACCGACCTGTGCTACGGGTACAACGCCTTCTGGCGGCACTGCCTGGACAAGATCGAGCTGGACTGCACCGGCTTCGAGGTCGAGACGCTGATGAACATCAGAGTGGTCAAGGCCGGACTGAAGGTGCAGGAGATCCCCAGCTACGAGTACCTGCGCATCCACGGCGCGAGCAATCTGCGCGCCGTGCGGGACGGGCTGCGGGTGCTGAGGGTGATCCTCAAGGAGCACTCCAACCGGCGTGAGCTGCGCCGGCAGGAACGCCACTCCCCGATGCTCGGCTCGTATCCGGGAGAGGTGTCTTGAGCGGTCCCGACATCTCCGTCGTGATCTGCGTCTACACCGAGGACCGCTGGGAGGACATCCTCGCGGCGGTCTCCTCGGTGCGGGCGCAGTCCCGGCCGGCCCTGGAGACCCTGCTGGTCGTCGACCACAACCCGGCGCTGCTGGACCGTCTGACCGGCGAGTACAAGGAGGCCGGGGACGTACGGGTGCTGGCCAACGCCGGCCCCCGCGGCCTGTCCGCCGGCCGCAACACCGGCATCGCCGCCTCCCGCGGCGAGGTCATCGCCTTCCTCGACGACGACGCCGTGGCGGAGCGGGACTGGCTGCGCCGCTTCGCCGAGGGGTACGCGGACCCGCGGGTGATGGCGGTGGGCGGCCGCACCATGCCGATCTGGGCGTCGGGCCGCCGGCCCGCCTGGTTCCCGGAGGAGTTCGACTGGGTGGTGGGCTGCACCTACAAGGGCCTGCCGCCGGGCCGGGTCCGGGTGCGCAACGTCCTCGGCGGCAACGCCTCCTTCCGGCGCACCGCGTTCGACGCGGCGGGCGGCTTCGCCACCGGCATCGGCCGCGACGGCGACAAACGCCCGCTGGGCTGCGAGGAGACGGAGCTGTGCATCCGGCTCACCCGGGCCCGGCCGGACGCGGTCCTGCTGATCGACGACCGCGCGGTCATCCACCACCGGGTGCCCGGCGCCCGCGAGCACTTCCGCTACTTCCGCACCCGCACCTTCGCCGAGGGCCTGTCCAAGGCACTGGTGGCGCGCAGTGTCGGCGCGGACAAGGGACTGGAGTCGGAGCGCCGCTACACCACCCGAGTGCTGCCCGCCGGGGTGGCCCGCGGGCTGCGCGACGTGCTGCTGGCCCGCCCGGGCGGCGCGGGCCGGGCCGGCGCGATCGTCGCCGGCGTGCTCACGGCCGCGGGCGGATACGCCGTCGGCAGCGTCCGGGCGCGGCGGGGCGGGGCGCGCTTCCGCATCGTGGAGATCACGGACGACGAGGGGGGAAGAGCCGTATGAACGCACCCGTGCCGGTGCTCATGTACCACGCGGTCGCCCGGGAACCGAACGAGGCCACGCGGGGCCTGTCCGTGTCACCGGAGGCGTTCGCGGAGCAGATGGCGGTGCTGGAGGACCTGGACCACCATCCGGTCACCACCGCCGAACTGGCCGCCCACTGGCGTGCGCGGACCGCCTCGGCGCTGCCCGGGAACCCGGTGCTGATCACCTTCGACGACGGCTACGAGGGCGTGCACCGGCACGCCCTGCCGGTGCTGGCCAAGCACGCGTTTCCGGCCACGCTGTTCGTCTCCACGGGCTGGATCCGGGGCGCGTACGACATGGGCGGCGGCCTGGACACCATGCTGGACTGGGACCAGGTGCGCGAGCTGGCGGCGGGCGGCGTCGAGATCGGCGGGCACAGCCACACCCATCCGGAGCTCGACCAGCTCGACGACGACACGCTGTGGTCGGAGCTGATCCGGTGCAAGGACATCGTCGCCGGCGAACTGGGCACCGTGCCCCTCTCCTTCGCCTACCCCTACGGCTACTCCAGCCGCCGGGTGCGCGCACGGGTGCGGGCGGCCGGCTTCGCGCAGGCGCTCGCCGTGGGCAACGGCCTGGCCCGCCGCGTCCAGGGCCCGTACGCCCTGCATCGGCTCACCGTGCGCCGCTCCACGACCACCGAGGAGTTCGAACGGCTCGTCCAGGGCCGCGCGATCGCCCGGAACTTCGCCAGGGACCGTGCCCTCACCAAGGGCTACGCCATGGTCCGCAGAGCCCGACAGGTCCGCCGGAAGGCCATCCGTACCCGTGTCTGACACCACGACCACCACCGAGGCGTCGGCCACCGAACCCGAGGCGTCCGAGCGGCCGGGACGCCGGCTGCGCCTGCCCGGAAGGGGCCGGTCCGCCGGCGGCAACCAGCTGTTCCGCAACGCCTACGCGCTGATGCTCAACACCGGGATCTCCGCGGTGCTGGGCCTCGGCTTCTGGCTGGTCGCCGCCCGCTACTACTCCGACTCCGCCGTCGGCCAGGGATCGGCCGCGATCGCCGCCATGAAGTTCCTCGCCGGACTGACCGCGGTGACGCTCACCGGCGCCCTGGCCCGCTTCATCCCGGTCTCCGGGCGCGCCACCGGGCCGCTGATCGCCCGTACGTACGTGGGCAGTTCGCTGATCGTGGCGTGCGCGGCCGCGGTCTTCCTGCTCACGCTCGACACATGGGGACCGTCGTACCGCTTCCTGCACGGGCTCGTCCACGGGCTCGGCTTCATCGCGGTCGTGATGGCCTGGAACCTGCTCACCCTGCAGGACGGGGTGCTGACCGGGCTGCGCAGCGCGCCCTGGGTGCCGGTCGGCAACACCGTGTTCTCGGCGGTGAAGCTGGCGCTGCTGGTGGGATTCGCCGCCGCGATCCCCACGACCGGCGTGTTCGTCTCCTGGGGCCTGGCGATCGCCACCTCGATCGTGCCGCTGGGCTGGCTGGTGTTCCGGCGGCTGGTGCCCCGGCACGTGACGGCCACCGAGGACCGCGCCAAGCCGCCGACGACGAAGGAACTCGGGCGCTTCCTCGCGGGCGACTACACCGGCTCGCTGTTCTCGCTGGCCGTGGTCTACCTCGTGCCGGTGATCATCGCCTCGCGGGTCAGCTCCGAGGACAACGCCTACTTCTACATCACCACCACCATCGGCGGAACGGTCAACCTGCTCGCCATCAACATGGGTGCCTCACTCACCGTGGAGGGCTCCCACGATCCGGCGAGGCTGGCCGCCAACACCCGGGCGGCGCTGAAGCGGATGGCCCGGATCATGGTGCCGATCTGCGGTCTGCTGTTCCTGCTTGCGCCGCAGATCCTCCACGTCTTCGGCGACGGCTACGCGCACGCCGCCACCCCCCTGCTGCGCTGGTTCGCCGTGGGCGCGCTGCTGCGGGTCGTGATGGAGACGTACTTCGCGGTGCTGCGCGCGCAGAGCCGCACCTCCGGGCTCGCCTGGCTGCAGGGCCTGCTGTGCGTGCTGGTGCTCGGACTGACGCTGCTGCTGCTGCCCCGGATGGGGCTGACCGGTGCCGGCGTCGCGGAGATCTCCAGTCTCGCCGTGATCGTCGCGATCGCCGCGCCCAAGCTGTTCCGGACCGTCCGTGCCGCACCGGCCGCCGCCGTCCCCGAGGACGCGGCACCCGACGGGGACCTCGCCGACCTGGGGGCGGGCGAGGTCCCCGCCCGGCCCGAACCGCACCGGCGGCCCGCGTGGGCGCTGGAGTCCGACACGCTCGCCCTGGGCATTCACGTCGACTTCGACCACGTGGAACGCCGGCCCGACGTACGTCCCGGACCGGGCACCCCGCCCGCGGGCACCGCCGTGGCAGGACCGGAGGGGCCGCAGGCGTGGGCGCGCGGGCCCCGGCGGCGGGAGACCCTCGGGCTGCCCGTCGAAGAACGGCGACCCGGCTCGGAGGCCTCGCTGGGGCCGGCCGACCGGGAGGTGGACGCGCCGTTCGGGACCGACGAGCGGGCGGTCGTGCCCCACGCGCCGTTCACCACCGGGGAGCGGCCCGTCGTGCCGGAGGTTGCGGCTGCGGAGGAGGAGGCCGGCCCGGCGACGGCAGGGCCGGCTGCGGCCGAGGCGGGGAACGCCCTTCGCGCGGGGCCCGAGGCGCCGCCTGCCGACGCGCCGCCGCGCTCCTTGCGCGAGCGCCTGGCGCCCACCCGGCCCGGGGTCGTCCTCGGCTGTCTGCTGACCGCCGCGCTGCTGCTGTACTGGGTGCCCGCGCTGCGGCTCGACGACTCCGCCCTGGACCGGATGGGCGGGCTCGGCCTGATCTCGGTGCTGCCGCTGCCGACGCTGGTCGGCGCGGCACTGCTGATCACGGTGTTCGCCGCGCTGCTCTGGCTGCGCCGCGAGCACCGGGCGCTGCTGCTGCTCACCCTGCTCGCGACGGTCGTCTCCCTGCACGCGCTGCCCGCGGTCGTCGAGACCGAGCCGCGGTTCGCCACGGCCTGGCAGCACCTGGGATTCATCGACTACATCGACCGCACCGGGGCGGCCGTACCGGACCTGGACGCGCGCTGGAGCTGGCCGGGCTTCTTCGCCGTGGCCGCGTTCGTCGCCCGGGCCTGCGGGCTCAGCGACTTCACCGAGGTCATCCGCTGGTGGCCGCTGACCGTCCAGCTCCTCTACCTGGCGCCGATGTTCCTGCTCACCCGCTCGCTGCGGGCGAGCTGGCGGGCCCGGTGGACCGGAGTGTGGATCTTCGTGCTCAGCGGCTGGGTGGGGCAGGACTACTTCTCCCCGCAGGGCTTCACCTATCTGCTGTACCTGGCCTTCGTGGCGATCCTCCTGGTCTGGTTCCGGGCGCCGCGCGTGATCTGGACCAAGGCGCGCCCGGGCGAGGCGGAGGTCGAGCCGGCGAACCGGCGGCAGCGGGCCGTGCTGCTCATGGTGGTGATCGGCCTGTTCGCCGCCAGCGTCCCGGCCCACCAGCTCACGCCGTTCGTGATGCTGGGCGTGCTGGCCGTCCTCGTCCTGGTCGGCCGGTCCGAACTGCGCGGCCTGCCGATCCTGTTCGCGGTGCTGGTGGCGTTCTGGCTGGGCTTCATGGCCGAGCCGTACTGGTCCGGGCACTTCGACGAGCTGTTCGGCGGGGTCGGCGGGGTCGGCAGCAACGTGTCGACGTCCGTCTCCGGCCGGATCCAGGGCGGCGACTCCACGCACAAACTGGTGCTGTACACGCGGGTGCTGCTGGCCGGGGCGATCATGCTGTTCGCCTGCTGGGGCTGGTGGCGGCGGCGCGAGCACAAGTACCGGGAGCGGTCGCTGCTGGTGCTGGCCTTCGTGCCGTTCCTCGGCTTCGGCATGCAGTCCTACGGCGGCGAGATGGCGCTGCGCGTCTTCATGTTCGCCCTGCCCGGGGCCGCTCTGCTCGCGGCCCTCGCGCTGTTCCCGCGCGCCGGGGTCACCGCCCGGGAACGCGAGAAGGACCGGGTGAGCCTGGCGCCGGTCGCGGCGCTGCTCGCCGGGCTACTGCTCATGGGCGGCTTCCTGGTGGCGCGCTGGGGCAATGAGCCGTTCGAGCGGATCCGGCCCGGCGAGGTCACGGCCATGGACTACGTGTACGCCCACGACCGGCCGACCGTAAGGCTGCTGTGGCTGAGCAACGACCCGGTCACCGACGTCACCCCGGCCATGCCGTGGGGCGCGCGGGACATGGAGCGCGTCAACTACGTGCCGGCCCTGGCACCGACCGACCCGGTGCTGGTGTCCGGCCTGGTCAAGGCACTCAAGGACGCGGGCCCCAACTCGTATCTGATGATCAACAAGAGTCAGGTCACCTATCTCCGGATGGACGTCGGCTACTCGGCCACCTGGCCGTCGCGGCTCGTCGAGAACCTGGACAACCGGCAGGAGCTGAAGAAGGTCCTCACCAACGACGACGCGACCCTGTACACGCTGCGCAAGCAGCCCGCGGGGCCGGTGCCGAAACCGGATCCGGGGCCGATCGGACCGAAGGTGACCTGGACGCCGTGGTCGGTGGTCGGCGGACTCGCGGCACTCGCCCTGGTCGTGATGCTCACCGCCCGGGAGATCGTCCGGGTCGCGATGCGGCCGAGCGTGCGCCAACTGCGGTGGCTCCAGGGAAGCTTCTGGTTCTCGCTGCCGCTGCTGGCGGTGCTGCTCGCCTCGCTGGTGCAGCGGTTCATGACGATGGGGAAGGGCTGAGCGGCCGGCACGGCGGCTGGTGAAGTGGCTCGGACGGTCTACCGTTCGAGCCACTTCACTTCGTACGCCCCCATGTCGAACCGCCTGCCGTCGACCTGTGCGCTGATCGGCCGGTTCAGGGTGTTGACCACCAGGACGGTCTTCGCGCTCGCCAGGACAGCCACGTTGGGCACGTCGTCCGGCGCGACGGACACCGTCTCGTACCTCGTGCCGGGCGGGAAGGCCCGGTCGAAGCGGGAGAGCAGGTCGTACATGGGCAGCGCCCGGCCGCCGGCGGCGGTGCCGGTGGGCGTCCACAGGCAGCCGGGGCAGCCCCTGCCGTTCTCCTCCTCCGGGTTCCAGTAGAAGCCGGAGGAGGCGCCGCCCCTGACCATGGCGATCAGGCCGGTGGCCTGGACGGCGACGCGGTGCGCCTCGGACCAGCCCTTGCGGTCGTCGTTGCCGTCGGCCGGCTCGACGTAGTACTCGGCCCACCACAGCGGCAGACCGTGGGTCTGCTGCCGCACCCACCGGCCGACCGCCGTCAGCTTGTCGGTGGCGGCGAACTCGTCGGGCAGCAGGTCGTCGTCCTTGGTGTAGCTGGAGCCGTCGACGACCACGAAGTCCGCGCCCGCCTTGTGCGTGTTCCAGTAGGCGAAGGCGTCCAGGACCCGCTGGTCCATGGCCCCCCAAGTGCCGCGCAGGGTGGCCGAGGCGTTCTCCTTCTGCCGCGGGTCGACGCTGTCCATGACGAGGTAGGGACCGCCCACCATGATCTTGGGATCGACCTTCTTGAGCGCCTTGTAGACCAGGTTGTAGAGCTCGGTGTAGCCCTCGTAGTCCCAGCGGGCCCTGGCGTTGTTCCAGAAGCCCTTGAACTCGTTCCAGACCAGGAAGTGGCGTACGTCCGGGTAGCGCTTGGCGACCGTCGCGGCGAGCGCTGCGTAGTCCCTGAAGTGGTCGGGCGTCGGGGCGGTCTCCAGGGCGGCCTGGCTCCAGTCGGTGTTGTCGGCACCGGCCCTGCCGCCCTTCATCCAGTCGGGGGCGCAGCACAGGGTGATCACCGGGATGCCGCCCGACCTGCGCACGAAGTCGATCCGGCGGTCCAGCGCGGCGAAGTCGTAACGCCCCTTCACCGGCTCGGGGTTGTCGGCGCCCCAGCCCATGATCGCCTGGTTCTGCGGAGACCCGCCGCCCTTCGACAGCAGCCCCTCGACGCGGGCCGTGGCGGCGGCGCTGCCCTCGTCGGCGCTGAACTGGGTGTGGGTGAATCCCCAGCCGACGTCCGGCTCGTCCGCGTCCCGGGGGGTCGCGGGCGTGCCGTGCACCTTGTCGCCGTCGCGCGTGGCTCCCTCGCTGCTCGCGCCGCCGGGCAGCGCGTTGACCAGGGCCACCACCAGGGCCAGGACGGCCGCACCGACGCCGAGCAGCGCGGTGAGCCGCCACCGCCCCGCCCCCGAATTCCACCCATGACGTCCCATCAAGGACAACAGTAAGGGCGGAATTCACCCCTCCGGGAGGGTTTTGGGCAGCTCGTGGCACAGGTCCGGGCAGGCCCGGTCCGACGGGGCACCGACACATGACGCGCGCGCCGGAAACGGGGTGCGCACGGCGGTCCCGTGGCGGATCATGGCGGCATGTCTGCAAACCCACACGACGCTCTGCCGATCCGGCTCAACGTCGACGACTCCGACTCGCCGTCCGACGTCGTCGACGCGCTGTTCCTCGGCCGCTTCGCGACGGGCGAGCAGCCGTACGCGCACGCGGCCAACATCGACCGGGTACGCAAGGGGGCCACGCTGGTGCCCGACGGCGCCCGGGTGCTGCGCGTGGCCCGGGACGACGACCGCAGCGCGACCCTCGCGGAGGGCGAGGGCTGGACCCTGCTGGTCTCCCGCTGGAACCGGGGCGCCGACGTCACGGTCACGGCGACCAGCGCCGAACTGGCCGAGAAGATCCTCGACCAGGCCACGGACGGAGCGGCGGACGAGCCGGAGCCACAGCCGGAGAACGTGACGATGGGCTTCTGGTACGTCTCGCCCAGGCGCGGCCCGTACCGCACCACCCGGCAGATCTCGGCGGGCACCTGGGACGAGGTCCGGGCCAACTACACCGCGCCGGTCGCGGACGCGATGGACCGTCTGATGAAGACGACCCCGCAGGACATCGCGGGCCGCCTGCTCCTGCTGCACGGCCCGCCGGGCACCGGCAAGACCACCGCGCTGCGCACACTGGCCCGCTCCTGGCGCGACTGGTGCCAGGTGGACTGCGTCCTGGACCCCGAGCGCCTCTTCTCCGACGTGGGTTACCTGATGGACATCGCCATCGGCGAGGAGGACTCGGCGGGCAAGGGCCGCTGGCGGCTGCTCCTGCTGGAGGACTGCGACGAACTGATCCGCGGCGAGGCCAAGCACACGGCCGGCCAGGCGCTGTCCCGGCTGCTGAACCTCACCGACGGGCTGCTCGGCCAGGGCCGCAACGTCCTGGTGGGCGTGACGACCAACGAGGACCTGGAGCGCCTGCACCCGGCCGTGGTCCGCCCGGGCCGCTGCCTGGCCCGCATCGAGGTGGGGCGGCTGACCCGGCGGGAGGCGGTGAACTGGCTGGGCAGCGAGGAGGGTGTCGGCCGCGAGGGCGCGACCCTGGCAGAGTTGTACGCGCTGCGCCGGGGCACCTCCCCGACGGCGCTCCCGGAGCCGCGCGAGGGGGCGGACGCGGGGCTGTACCTGTGATCAGCACCGGCGGGGGTCCGGCCGCGCGGACCCGCACGGCCGGGACCCGCCGGGACCAGGGCGGACGCACTGCCTGTTCGTGAAGCCGGGGCTCCGGCGGCGCGCCGCCGCCCGCCCGGCCCGCGCGGCCCCCTGCCCGCGCAGCCTCCCCGCCGCGCCCAGGGCGCCCTGG
>NZ_MUBM01000340.1 GCF_002154505.1 Streptomyces carpinensis
CGCCGCGCTCGCCGCGGCCGCGGGCCGGACCCGGAACAGACAGATCGGCGGCGGCACCGCGCTCCTGGACGCGGCCGGCGGCTACTGGCGGCGGCGCGGCCTGGCCACCCGGCCCGACCGCGTGGCGGCCGCACCCGGCGCGCCCGCCCTGCTGCTGGCGCTCACCGCGGCGCTCGACGGCGACGTCCTCGTCCCCCGGCCCTGCGCCGCCTGGTGGGCCCCGTACGCGCGGCTGCTCGGCAGACCCGCCTTCCCCGTCGCCACCCCGGCCGAGTGCGGTGGCGTACCAGACCCGTACGCCCTGCTGGAGACCGTTCGCAGGGTCCGTGCGGAGGGCGGCGACCCCCGGCTGCTGGTGCTGTCCGTCGCCGACGATCCCACCGCGACCGTCGCGCCGCCCGAGGTGCTGCACGAGACCCTCGAGGCCGCCGCGGGCGAGGGCCTGCACCTGGTCAGCGACGAGACCTGGCGCGACACCGAGCACGCACCGCGCGAGACGATGCTGCTCAGCCCGGCCGAGATGCTGCCCGAACGGGTCACCGTGGTCACCGACCTGGCCGGCGCGTTCCTGCCCACCGGCTGGCCGGCCGCGATCGCCCGCTTCCCCGCCGGAGCCACCGGTCAGGCGCTGCACGCGCGCGTGCTCGACGTGCTCACGGCGCTGGACGCCCGGATCGCCGAGCCCGTGGCCGCCGCGGCGGCCTACGCGCTCGACGAACCCGACCCCGTCACCGCGCGCCTGACCGCCACGGTGCGGCTGCACGCGCACGTGGCCCGCGCCCTGCACGCCGCCGTCGTCGCGGCGGGCGCGCTGGCCCGGCCGCCGCAGGCCGGCCGTCACCTCTACGCCGACCTCGGCCCGCTGCGTCCCGCCCTCGCCGCCCACGGGGTCGGCGACGCTCAGGAATTGGAGGACTTCCTCGGCACCCGCCTGGGTATGCCCACGCCCGGCGGCCACCGCTTCGGCGACGACCTCGGCGCGCTGCGCGTGCGGCTGTCCACCGCGGAACTGCTCGGCGACACCGAAGAGGAGCGTACGGAATGCCTCTTGTCGCCCGCGCCGTTGGAACTGCCGCAACTGCAACGCGCGTTGATCTCCTTGGGGTCCGTCTTCGACGATCTCCGCGACGACGCTCAGCGATGGGAGCCTCCTCGATGACGCAGCAGTCCGAGCCGACCACGTCCCCGAACGCCACCGCGACCACGTCCACGACCACGCACCGGGAGGCCGGCGCGGCCATGGCCCAAGCCGCCCTCGCCTCCCCGAGGGCCGTCCCGTTCCCGCCGCAGGCGGAGCCCCGCCCACTGGGGGAGCGCAGGCTGTGGCCGCGCACCTTCCACGACCGGCTCACCGCCCCGCTGCCCGGCCTGAAGGCCATCGCCCGGTTCGCCCGCGAGGGCGCCGTGCGCCCCGGCAAGGAGGGCCTCGCCGACATCCCCCTGCTGCCCTTCGAGCCCGGCCCGCTGCCCCGGGTGGACGCCCGCACCGTCGCCGTCACCTGGGCGGGGCACGCCAGTTGGGTCCTGCGGATCGGCGGGCTGACCGTGCTGACCGACCCGGTCTGGTCCCGCCGCATCATCGGCACCCCGGCCCGCATCACCCCCGTCGGCGTCGCCTGGGACGCGCTGCCGCCCGTCGACGCCGTCGTCATCAGCCACAACCACTACGACCACCTGGACGCGCCCACCCTGCGCCGGCTCCCGCCCGACACACCGGTGTTCGTGCCCGCCGGGCTCGGCAACTGGTTCCGGCGCCGCCGGTTCACCCGTGTCACCGAGCTGGACTGGTGGGAGGGGGCCGAACTGCATCCGAGGGGCGGCGCCGAAGGCGCATCGGTCCAGGGCGGTGGCCGGCGACGTGGGGGTGTCCGCTTCGACTTCGTGCCCGCCCACCACTGGTCCAAGCGCACCCTCACCGACACCTGCCGCAGCCTGTGGGGCGGCTGGGTGCTCACCGACCCCGACGGACAGCGCGTCTACTTCGCCGGCGACACGGGCTACGGCCACTGGTTCTCCCGCATCGGCCGCCGCTACCCCGGCATCGACCTCGCCCTGCTCCCCATCGGCGCCTACGACCCCCGCTGGTGGCTCAGCGACGTCCACTGCGACCCGGAGGAGGCCGTCCAGGCCGCCCAGGACCTCGGTGCGCGCCGCATGGCACCCATGCACTGGGGCACGTTCGTGCTGTCGGCCGAGCCGGTCCTGGAGCCCCTCATCCGCGTCCGCGCCGCCTGGGACAAGGCGGGCCTGCCCCGGGAGGACCTGTGGGACCTCCCGGTGGGCGCCTCCCGGATTCTGGAGTGACCTCCCAACGGCCGCTCTCAGCCGGAGCGGTGCACCGCGGCCGAGCGCCGGACGCGGCGCCAGACGCTCGGGGCCGCGCCGATCAGCACGGTCAGGGCGACGGCGGCCACCACACCCTCCCAGGGCTCGCTGAACAGAGAGCCGCCGAGGATGCCGATCACCTGGTACGTCACCGCCCAGGCCAGACAGGCCGGCAGGTTGCCCCGGGCGAAGCGGCGCAGCGGCCACTTCGCCAGCAGGCAGGCCAGCATCACCGGAATGCGCCCGGCCGGGACGAGCCGGGACAGCACCAGCACGGCGACGCCATGTTCGGCCAGCTTCTCCTGGGCCTGCTCCAGCCGGTCCTGAGGTGCGCGCGAGCGGATGGCCTCCAGCCAGCGCGACCCGTTCCTCGACCCGAGCCCGCGCCGTCCCAGCCAGTACAGGGCCGCGTCCCCGAGGAACGCGGCCAGCGACGCCGTCACGAACACCAGCGCCAGGGAGAACGGTGCCGTCTGGTGCACGGCGACCACCGCCGCCGAACTGACCAGCGCACCCGTCGGCACCACCGGCACCAGCGCCCCGATCAGCACCAGCAGGAACAGGGACGGATATCCGATCGCCTGCTGGGTGGACTCCGTCGGCACCACCGTCGCTGCGGCGGCGGCCAGTCGTATCACCGGGCGACCTCCAGGCGCACACTCTCCCCGTGCCCCAGCCGGTGCACGGCCACGCCGGGCGCGCGCAGCGCGGCATGGCGCACGAACTCGTCGCCCGGCGCATGGAACTCGTGGGGGCGCACGGCGTCCATCCCGATCGGCCAGTACGTGCCGTAGTGCACCGGCACCGCGCTGCGGGGCGCGAGCCGGGCCAGCGCCTGCGCCGCCCGCGCCGCGTCCAGGTGCCCCTCGCCGAGGTACGGGCCCCAGCCGCCCACCGGAAGCAGCGCCGTGTCGACCGGTCCGACCTCCTCGGCCATCGTCTCGAACAGGCCGGTGTCGCCGGCGAAGTACGTCCGCGCCTCGCCCTCGACGACGTACCCGAGCGCGGGCGAGCGACGGGGGCCCACCGGCAGCCGCCGCCCGTCGTGCCGTGCGGACACCACCCGCACCACGACCTCGCCGACCTCGACCCGGTCCCCGGGCGTCACCTCGGTGATCCGCAGCCGCCCGGGTCGCCCGAGCCGGCGCAGCCCCGGCACCGCCCGGAGTGCGCCCCGGGGCACCAGCAGGCGCGTGCCCGGGGTGAGGCGGGCGAGCGAGGGCACGTGCAGATGGTCGGCGTGCAGATGGGAGACGAGCGCCAGGTCCGTGCGCCAGGCGCCCGGCGGCGGCAGCGCGCCACGGCGGCGCCGCAGATGCGCGAGGCGGCGGGCGAACAACGGGTCGGTCAGCACACGGACGCCCGAATCCTCGACCGTGCACGTCGCATGACCCCACCAGGTGATCTCCACCGGCACTCCTTTGCCTCCTTCGCGCGACTCCCCCCGAGCCTACGTGCGGCGGTAGGGTCGGCGGGGCAACCCGGAGGTGAGGGGGACCCCATGGGAGAAGTGCGGGATGCCCGCGGCGGGGCCGCCACGACGCCGGTCCGCGTCACCGCGATCGCCAGCCTGACGCCCCTGGAGGAGCTGAACGACGAGCCCTTCCTGGTGGACTCCCGCAGCCAGCACGCGATGTGCGCCCGCTGGGCGGCCGAGCACGGCTACGTGATCGCCCGCGAGCTCCTGGTCCGCGGCCTGCGCCCGGACCACTGCGCCCTGTGGGACGGTGTCCGCCCCGGCGTCGACGTCTTCGTCGCACCCAGCCGCCGGGTGCTGGAACAGGCGCTGTCCTCGGTGGAGGAGTTCACCGCCGAGTGCGCGCGCCGCGGGGTGCGCGTGGAGATGGTGGGCCAGGCCGAGCCGTCCTACGACGCCCAGATGAAGGCCCGGGTGCACCGCCGCCTCTCGATGCCGACGGCCGGCTACGACGGCCGATAGCGCCGCGGTACGGGCCGGCCACCCCGGGCGCGCACGGAGCGCACCGGCGCGGGGGCTCCGCCGGGCGTGTGACAAGCTGGGGCAGGTTCGTGCAAAAGTTCGGGTCGGAACGTGAGGAGCGTCGGCGTGCGGGGCGGGTGGTGGCGGCGGGCCGCCAGTCAGGTCGGGCGGAGCGTCGCCGTGTGGGGCGTCTCCACGGTCACCATGCTGGTGCTCGCCGGGATCCTGCCGGACTTCCAGTTGCAGTCGGCCGACGGTGACAGCGCCACCACCATCGCCGTCACCGCGGCGCTCGGCGCCGGCGCCTTCGGCCTCCTCTCGGCCGTCGTCTGGCCGCTGCTGGTGCGGTTGCTGCTGCTCGTGCCCGCGCTGGTCCTCGGGCTGCTGGTGTTCTTCCTCAACGGCTCGCTGCTCCTGCTCGCCCTGCGCATCAACCCCTCCGGCCAGCCCGAGGCGGCCCCCGAGACCGCCGTCATCGTGGCGGCAGTGATGTCCGCGGTCGCCTCCGCCACCGGCGCCGCCCTCGCCGTCCGCGACGACGAGGCCTACCGGCGCCGCCTCCACCGGCTCGCCGACCGCCGCCGCGGGCGCCGGCCGCCCTGCGACTCGACGCCCGGCACCCTCGTCATACAGCTCGACGGCGTCGGCCACGACGTGCTGTGCGACGCCGTCGACGAGCAACTGATGCCGACCGTGGCGCGCTGGCTCGGCGCCGGGCCCGGTCAGGAGCCCAGCCACCGGCTCGTGCCCTGGCGCACCGACTGGTCCAGCCAGACCGGCGCCAGCCAGCTGGGCATCCTGCACGGCACCAACCACGACGTCCCCGCCTTCCGCTGGTACGAGAAGGACACCGGCGAGGTGATGGTCTGCAACCGCCCCACCAGCGCCGTCGAACTCCAGCGCCGTGCCGTCGCCCGCACCCGCGACGGCGGTCTGCTCACCGCCGACGGCGCCAGCCGCGGCAACCTGTTCAGCGGCGGCGCCGGCGAACTCGCCCTCGTGCTGTCGGTGTCCGCCCGGCGCGGCCCCGGCAACCGCTCGCGCGCCGGCTACTTCGCCTACTTCTCCGACCCCGCCAACGCCGTCCGCACCGCGCTGTCCTTCGTCGCGGAGGTCGGCCGCGAGATCGGCCAGTCGCTGCGTGCCCGGATGCGGCGGCAGCGTCCGCGCGTCTCCCGGGGCGGCCTCTACCCGCTCGTCCGCGCCTTCGCCACCGTCGTCGAACGGGACGTCGTCGTGGCCGCTGTGGTGGGCGACCTGCTCGCCGGGCGCACCGCCGTCTACGCCGACCTGGTCGCGTACGACGAGGTGGCCCACCACTCCGGACCGCGCAGCCGGGACGCGGCGAAGGTGCTGCAGCGCCTGGACCGCTCGCTCGCGCTGATCGAGAAGGTCGCCGAGCACGCCCCGCGCCCGTACCGGATCGTCGTCCTGTCCGACCACGGCCAGAGCCCCGGCGAGACCTTCCGCGCCCGCTACGGGCTGACCCTCGGCGACCTGGTGCGGGCGGGCTGCGGACTGCACGTCCCACGCCGGGCGCAAGGGACCCGCAGCGGCGCCGAGGCGCGGGCCGCGGTGCGCGCCGCCCTGCGCCGCCCGGAGGGCGGCGAGCACCACCGCCCCGCCCGCCACTCCGAGCCGATCGTGCTGGCCTCCGGCAACCTCGGCCTGGTCTCCTTCCCGGACGTGCCGCACCGCATGAGCCGGGAGGAGCTGGACGCCCGCCACCCCGGGCTGCTGCCCACCCTCGCCAACCACCCCGGCATCGGCTTCCTGCTGGTGCGCAGCGAGGAGCACGGCGGCCTGGTGCTCGGCGCGCGCGGCGCACAGATACCTCTGGACCAGCTCGACGCCGACCCCGGCCCGCTCGCCGCCTTCGGCCCCGGTGCCGCCGACGCCGTCCGCCGCACCCACTCCTTCCCGCACGCCCCCGACATCATGGTCAACTCCTTCCACGACCCGGCCGACGGCGAGGTCCTCGCCTTCGAGGAGCAGATCGGCTCCCACGGCGGCCTCGGCGGCGCGCAGACCCGCCCGTTCCTGCTGTCGCCGCTCGTCTGCTCCCCGCCCGTCGAGGAGGGCGGGGAACTCGTCGGCGCAGAACAGGTCCACCGCGTCCTGCGCCGCTGGCTGAGCGAGGCCGCCGGCCCCCAGGTGCCGCTCGCTGCGGAGGCGGAGCCGGAGGAACGGGCCGCCTGACGCGCGGGTCCCTGAACACTGCGGGCGGTTGCGCCCGGGGAGCAGGACCGGCGGTCAGTGCCGCGGCCGGGGCGTCGGCACCGCGGCCGAAAGCCCGACCGGACCCTGCCGAAGCCGGTCATGGCGACGACCGCGCAAGCCATGCGCGAGCCGGGGGAGGCGTCGGGGAACGACACCACCGTGTCCGGGGAGTCCGCGAGCGTCATCAGCTTCTTCAGGGTGCCGTTGGAGCAGGTACGGGAGGCCGAGAGCGACCCCGCCAAATCCCGCGACTCACCTGAGGACTTGGAAGAGTTCGGCCATGGAACGGGCCGTAGGGCCCCGCCGCGCCGTCCCGCAGGGGATTCGCCGACCTTCTCCGGCAGGTCGCGGCCCGTTCGATGGATGTGGGCGGCGCGGATGTGATCGGATGGTGGCTACGCAAACCCCGGAAACGGGCACCTAGGCGAAAGGTATGGAACACACCGTGGCAACCACGCGCACCGCTCACACCGTCTGGGAAGGCAACCTGCTCGAGGGCAAGGGCATCGTCACCTTCGACTCCTCCGGCATCGGCCAGCAGCCGGTGTCGTGGCCGTCGCGCGCCGAGCAGGCGAACGGGAAGACCAGCCCCGAGGAACTGATCGCCGCCGCCCACTCCAGCTGCTTCTCCATGGCGCTGTCGCACGGCCTGGCCGGCGCCGGCACCCCGCCCACCAAGCTCCAGACCAAGGCCGACGTCACCTTCCAGCCGGGTGAGGGCATCACCGGCATCCACCTCACCGTCGAGGGCACGGTCCCCGGCATCGACAACGACGCGTTCGTCGCCGCCGCCGAGGACGCCAAGAAGAACTGCCCGGTCAGCCAGGCCCTGACCGGCACGACGATCACCCTGGAGGCGAAGCTCGCCTGACCCGCCGTGGACGGCTCGACCGTTCTCGCGCGCCGCGCCGCGCCCCGATCCGGGGCGCGGCGTCGTCGTTTCCGGCCGCCGGGGTACCCGGTCAGCCGTGGGGGCGGCGTCGGGGACGGACGACGACCCGCCATTGACAACGACCCACTCAGGTTTTGTGCTGGTGTACGGGACGGTGCCCCGCTGGAACCGGTGGAAAGGGGACGGAGATGGCACGCGCGGTCGGGATCGATCTCGGAACGACGAACTCGGTGGTGGCCGTCCTGGAGGGCGGCGAGCCCACGGTCGTCGCCAACGCCGAGGGGGCGCGGACCACGCCGTCGGTCGTGGCGTTCGCCAAGAGCGGGGAGGTGCTCGTCGGCGAGGTCGCCAAGCGCCAGGCGGTGACGAACGTGGAGCGCACCGCCCGCTCCGTCAAACGCCACATGGGCGACGCTCACTGGCGGTTCCCCGAGCAGGGCTCCGTCGACGGCACCCGCTACCGGGCGCAGGAGCTGTCCGCGCGGGTGCTGCAGAAGCTGAAGCGGGACGCGGAGGCCTACCTCGGCGAGGACGTCACCGACGCCGTGATCACCGTACCGGCGTACTTCGACGACGCGCAGCGGCAGGCGACCAAGGAGGCCGGGGAGATCGCCGGCCTGAAGGTACTCCGGATCATCAACGAGCCCACGGCCGCCGCGCTCGCCTACGGCCTCGACCGGGGCGAGGAGCAGACCGTCCTCGTCTTCGATCTCGGCGGCGGCACCTTCGACGTGTCCCTCCTGGAGATCGGCGAGGGGGTCATCGAGGTCAAGGCCACCAACGGCGACACCCACCTCGGCGGCGACGACTGGGACCAGCGGATCGTCGAGCACCTCGTCAAGCGCTTCAAGGGGCAGTACGGCGTCGATCTCTCGGCCGACAAGATGGCCGTGCAGCGGCTGCGCGAGGGCGCCGAGAAGGCCAAGATCGAACTGTCCTCGTCCTCCGAGACGACCATCAACCTGCCGTACATCACCGCCTCCGCCGAGGGTCCGCTGCACCTGGAGGAGAAGCTCACCCGCGCCCAGTTCCAGGAGCTCACCGCCGACCTGCTCGACCGCTGCCGGCAGCCCTTCCACCAGGCGGTCAAGGACGCGGGCATCAAGCTCTCCGCCGTCGACCACGTGATCCTCGTCGGCGGCTCCACGCGCATGCCCGCCGTCACCGACCTGGTGCGCGAGCTCACCGGCAAGGACCCGCACAAGGGCGTCAACCCCGACGAGGTCGTCGCCGTGGGCGCCGCCCTCCAGGCGGGCGTGCTCCGCGGCGACGTCAAGGACGTCCTGCTCCTCGACGTCACCCCGCTGTCCCTGGGCATCGAGACCAAGGGCGGCATCATGACCAAGCTGATCGAGCGCAACACCACGATCCCGACCCGGCGTTCGGAGATCTTCACCACCGCGACCGACAACCAGCCGTCCGTCGGCATCCAGGTCTACCAGGGCGAACGCGAGATCGCCGCCTACAACAAGAAGCTCGGCGTCTTCGACCTCACCGGCCTGCCGCCCGCCCCGCGCGGGGTGCCGCAGATCGAGGTCGCCTTCGACATCGACGCCAACGGCATCATGCACGTCTCCGCCAAGGACCTGGCGACCGGCCGCGAGCAGAAGATGACCGTGACCGGCGGCTCGGCGCTGCCCAAGGACGACATCGACCGGATGATGCGGGAGGCCGAACAGTACGCCGAGGAGGACCGCAAGCGCCGGGAGGCCGCCGAGACCCGCAACCAGGCCGAACAACTCGTCTACCAGACCGAGAAGTTCCTCCGTGACAACGGCGACCGCGTCCCCGCGGACACCAAGGCCGAGGTCGAGGCGGCCGCCGCCGAGGTGAAGACCCTCCTGGAGCAGAACGCCGACACCGCCCCGTTGCGCACCGGTGTCGACAAACTCGCCACCGTCAGCCAGAAGATGGGGCAGGCGATGTACGCCCAGGCCCAGCCCGGCCCGTCGGAGGGCGCCGAACAGCAGCAGCACACCGCGCGGCCGGAACAGGAGGACGAGGGCGTGGTGGACGCGGAGATCGTCGACGACGAACGGGACACCAAGGGCGGAGCCGCCTGACCGCCCGGGCGGCCCCGGACCGCGCGGGCCCGCACCGCACAGGGCACGGGTCCGCACCGCGCGGCCCCGGCGCCCGGGTCAGGGCTTGACGGCCACCCCCGCGTACACGGGCACGATGCCCTCCGCCTGGGCCGCGACGTCCTCCGCCTCCGGCCGCCACCCGGTGACCGGGATGATCCCCGGCCCCAGCAGCCGCAGCCCGTCGAAGAAACGGGAGAACTCGGCGAGCGGGCGGGGGAAGAACGGCGTGCCGCCCCGGCGGAACAGACCGGCTGCCTTCTCCACGGCCTCCGGGTTCAGATCCGGCGTCACCTGGGACAGGATCAGATGGCTGCTCGGCGCGAGGGCTTCGACGTACCGCTTCAGCAGACCGTGCACGTCGTCGCCGTCGGTCGCGTCACCCAGATAGTGCGTCAGCGCGACCAGCGACAGGGCGACGGGCCGGGAGAAGTCCAGCGTCTCGGCGGCCGCCCGCAGGATCGTGTCGGGATCGCGGACGTCGGCGTGCACGTACTCGGTGCTGCCCTCGGCGGTGCCGCGCAGCAGCGCCTGCGCGTGCCGCAGCACGATCGGGTCGTTGTCGGCGTACACGACCCTCGACTCCGGCGCGACCCGCTGGGCGACCTGGTGCAGATTGGGCTCGGTGGGGATGCCGGTGCCGATGTCGAGGAACTGCCGCGTCCCGGACTCGGCGGCCAGCCGGACCGCCCGGTGCATGAACCGGCGGTTGGCGCGCGCCCCGCGCACGGCGGTCTCGTCGACGGCGAGGATCCGGCGGGCCAGTTCCTCGTCCACCGGGTAGTTGTCCTTGCCGCCCAGCCACCAGTCGTACACCCGCGCCGGGTGCGGACGGCTGGTGTCCATACGGACGGGCGCGGCGTCGGATCCGGTCATACGGCTGTGACTCCTCGGCGTGGTCGGGGCGTTGGAAGAGGGCGGTGAACAGCGGGTCTCAGAAGTTCTCGCGGCACTCCCGCAGCAGCTTGCGGCTGCGCTCCGCCGACGCGGCGCGCGCCGTCATGTGGTCGAGCACCTCCAGGTGCGCGGCGACCTCCTTGCGGGAGTCCAGGTACAGCGCGCCGGTCAGGTACTCGGTGTAGACCATGTCCGGCAGCTCCGGCTCGGCGAAGCGGAACAGCGAGAACGGCGCGTACGTCCCCGGATGCGGGCCGTCCGCGAACTCGGCGATCTGCACCGTCACCCGGTCCCGCTCGGTGTACTCCAGCAGCTTGTCCAACTGCTCGCGCATCACCTCGCCGCGGATGCTCACCGGCCGGCGCAGCACCGTCTCCTCGACGATCATCCACAGGTGCGGCGCCTCCGGCCGCTCCAGCAGTTCCTGCCGCGCCATGCGCAGCGACACGTGCCGCTCGATCGCCTCCGGGTCGGTCTGCCCGACCGTCCCGGCCTCCAGCACGGCCCGCGCGTAGTCCTCGGTCTGCAGCAGTCCGGGCACGAAGTGCGGCTCGTAGGAGCGGATCAGCCGGGCGGCGCCCTCCAGGCTCACGTACATGCTGAACCACTCCGGCAGCACGTCGTGGAACCGCTGCCACCAGCCGGGCTGGTTGGCCTCCTCGGCGAGCCGCACGAACGCGGCGGCCTCCTCCTCGCCCACCCCGTAGGTCGTCAGCAGCACCTGGACGTACGGGATCTTCAGCGCGACCTCGGCCAGCTCCATGCGCCGCACGGTCGCCGCGGCCACCCGCAGCACGCGCGCGGCCTCCTCGCGGGACAGGCCCGCCCCCTCCCGCAGCTCCTGCAGTCTCCTGCCGAGCACCACCTGACCCACGGTGGGCGCCGGCCGCCGCTCACTCACGCCACGCCTCCCCGAACGCGCCGAAGTCCGCCCAGCAGTCTGTCATGGCGTCAGAACATCATGGAATGGAGGTACTTCACAGTCGCCGGGTCGGCCGGAAGGAACGTTTCGATCGCCAGCTCGGCCACCGTCACGTCCATGGGCGTGTTGAAGGTGGAGATCGAGGAGACGAACGACAGCACCCGCCCCTCGTGCTCGACCCGCATCGGCAGCGCGAAGTAGGGCACGTCGCCGTCCGGCTCCTCCTCGACGCCGGTGTCCGGCGCCGGCACCGGGTAGGCCGCCACCTCCTCGTACAGCGCCCGCAGCGCGCCCGAGCGGTGCAGCGCGATCTGCCGCTCCATCTGTGCCAGCAGATGCCCGCGCCACTCGCGCAGGTTGCGGATGCGCGGTGCCAGACCCTCCGGGTGCAGGGTCAGCCGCATCGCGTTCAGCGGCGGGGTCAGCAGCGACTCCGGGACACCCTCCAGCAGCATCGTGATGCCCCGGTTGGCCGCCACGACGTCGTACATGGCGTCGACCACCAGCGCGGGATACGGCTCGTAGCCCCGGATCAGCCGCTCCAGGCCCTCCCGCAGCGCGCCCAGCGCCGGGTCGTCCAGCGAGGTCTCCGGGTAGTGCGGGGCGTAACCGGCGGCCAGCAGCAGCGCGTTGCGCTCCCGCACCGGCACGTCCAGGTGCTCGGCCAGCCGGAGCACCATCTCCTCGCTGGGCCGGGACCGGCCGGTCTCGATGAAGCTGATGTGCCGGGCCGAGGAGTCGGCGCGCAGGGCCAGTTCCAGCTGACTGACCCGCCGACGCTCCCGCCAGGCCCGCAGCAGCGGGCCCACGCCCTGACCGGCGGGGGCGGTGGGAGAGGCGGCGTCAGCGGTCGCGACAATGGTCATGACTACGACCGTAGTCCAACCGCTGTCGGGGAGGGGGCGCATGACGAGCCGTGGAGGCCGTCCTGCGAGGCGACGGCGGTGTACCGCGCCGGAGTGCGCGGCTGCCTGCTCGGCGGTGCCGTCGGGACGCCCTCGGCTATCCGGTCGAGTTCGCTTCGCTGGACCGCATCCGGCCTCGCACGGCCCGCACGGTGTCACCGGCCTGGTGCCCGTCCCCGCCGGCGCCGGGCGGCCGGACTGATCAGCGACGACACCCAGAGGACCCTGTTCGCCGTGGAGGGCGTCCGGCAGTCCCACGAGCGGGAGCGGCACAAGGGCATCGGCGGCGGCTGGCCCCGTCTGGTGCGCTGGGCCTACGAGTGCTGGCTGGAGACACAGCGCCGCCCGGGCCCGGAGGCCAGTGAGCGCGCCCAGCCCTCCGGCGGCACCTAGTCCTAGGGCCTCTCGTTTGGATCAGGCCGGGCTCGCGGGGCCTGGCACGCGCTCCCCCACTGCCTCAAGGGTGTGGGCGGTGCCCCCAGCGGCGTTGTGGTCGGTTGTCGACGCTCCGCGTCGACACCCTCCTCCGCCTTGCAGCTGCACGCACCGGACCCCGCTTCCTGATCCGGCCTGATCCGAACGAAAGACCCTACGCCGGTCCACGCGGCGGACTGGTCACCGAGCGGTGGCTGTACTCCCGCCGCGCCCCCGGGAACGCCTGCCTGTCCGGGCTCGGGCAGGACTTCGTGCCCGATCCGCAGCCCGAACTCGGGCGGCCCGGACCCGTCAACCCCGACTCCAAGGGCTTCGGCGCCGTGATGCGCTCGGCGCCCTTCGGACTGACCCGCACCGGCGCCGAGACCGCCTTCGGCATGGCCGCCCGCTGCGCCCAGATGACCCACGGCCACCCCACCGGCTACTACGCGGCCGGCGCCCTCGCCGCTGTCGTCGCCCACATCATCGCCCGGGACTCGGTCGAGGGCGCGGTCCTGCGCACCCTGCGCCTGCTGGACCGTCACCCCGGCCACGAGGAGACCACCGCCGCCCTGGAGCAGGCCCTGGACCTGGCCGCGCAGGGCAGCCCGGCCCCCGAGAAGCTGGAGCGGCTCGGCGGCGGCTGGATCGCCGAGGAGGCCCTGGCCATCGGCGTCTACAGCGCGCTGGCCGTGCCCCGCGTGGCGGACGCGCTGCTGCTGTCCGTCAACCACTCGGGCGACAGCGACTCCACCGGCTCCATCTGCGGCAACATCCCCGGCGCCCGGCACGGCGACCACGGCCTGCCCCACGCCTGGGTGCGGCAGGTCGAGGGTCGGGTCCGGATCGCCGCGCTGGCGGACGACCTGGCCGCCGAATGCGTGCCCGACTGAGCCGCCGAGGCCCCGGCGGCCTCTTCGGCCAGGGACGCGCCGCCGGTCCTGTGGCAGTCTGAACGGGACCTCGCCAGTGCTCTGATGTCCAGGAAGGGAACGAGCCCATGCCCGTCGAACCGCTGTCCCAGAAGGAGATCGAGGACCGGCTGGCCGAACTGCCCGGCTGGTCCGTCGAAGGGGACCGCCTCACCCGTTCCTTCCGGCTCGGCTCGCACTTCGCGGCGACGGCGATGGTGGTGCACATCGCCCAGGTGCAGGAGGAGCTGAACCACCACTCCGACCTCAGCCTCGGCTACAACACGGTGGCCCTCAGCGTGAACACGCACAGCGCGGGCGGCGCCGTCACGGAGAAGGACTTCGAGCTCGCCCGCCGGGTCCAGGACCTGGCGGGCGTCCACGGGGCGAGCTGAGCCGCGCCGGGAGGGGGAGCCGAGTGCTGGACTACGACAAGGAAGCGGAACGCTACGACGCCTCCCGCGGCGGCGAGCCCCGCGCCGCCGCCGCGGCCGAGGCGGTCTTCGAGCTGCTGCCCGAGGGCGCGTGCGAGCTGCTGGACGTCGGCTGCGGCACCGGCATCGTGACCCGCCGCCTCGCCGCCGCCCGTGACGGAGTGCGGGTGACCGGCGTGGACCGGGCGTCCGCGATGGCACGGCAGGCCGCGACACGCCTGCCAGGCGCGGTCGTCCTCGCCGACAGCCGCCGCCTGCCCTTCCCGGACGGCCGCTTCGACGCGGTCACCGGCATCTGGCTGCTGCACCTCGCGCCGAGCCCCGAGGACGTCCGGGCCGTCGTCGCCGAGTGCTCCCGCGTGCTGAAGCCCGGCGGGGTGTTCGTCACCACGGTCGACAAGGCCGCCTCCCACAACGTGGGCAGTGACATCGACGCCGTACTCGCCGACCGGCCCGGCAGCCCGGCCCGGGACGCCGCCGATCTCGTGGCCGCGTACGCGACCGCGCACGGACTGGTGCCGGCCGGGCAGGCCCGGTTCCCCGGCCGAGGCCAGGGCCGCAGCCCCCGCCGCACCATCGCCGACCTGCGGCGCGGCTGGTTCGTCACCCTGCCCCCCGGCGACCCCCTCGCCGAGACCTACGCCGCCC
>NZ_MUBM01000341.1 GCF_002154505.1 Streptomyces carpinensis
CGTCAGATGTGTATAAGAGCCCGGTCGTGAGGTCCGGGGCGGCCTCCGGCCACACCAGCAGCACCGGGCAGGGCGCGTGGTCGACGGCGAACCGCACGGCCGGCCCCAGGCTGTGCGGGCCGAGCCGCGCGCGGTCGCCGTCCCGGGCCAGCACCAGCAGGTCGGCGCCCTCGGCCGCCACGACCACCTCGCGCTCCACCCGCCCGGCCCGCTCCAGCCGCGTACACGGCCGCCCGAGCCGGGCCGCGGCGGCCTCCAGCAGTTCGGCCGCCGACGCCTCTTGCAGGTCGGTCAGCCGGTCGCCCGGATCCCTCCCGGGACGTCCCCGGCCGAGCAGCCCGGCGAACGCCCCGTGCGCCACGCCGGGCACCTCCGGCCCGATGACGTGCAGCAGCACCACGTCCGACGTGTCGGGCGCATGGGCGCGCACGGCATCCACACAGGCGGGCCAGGTGCCCTCGACCAGCCAGGCGATCACGCGCATAACGACGTCCTCCCTCGGCCTTTCCGCACTGTCGAGTCTGTCGAGTCCGCCGAGTCTGTCGAGTCCTTGAGCGGACTCACGCAATGTGCAGCGCCCCCCACAGTGCCACCACCGCGGGCACGAGCGCCGACGGCACGGCCAGCAGACCGAGCCGGGTGAACTCCTTGAGGTCCACGTCGTGTTCGTGCTGATGCACGATCCGCCGCCACAGCAGGGTCGCCAGCGACCCGGCGTAGGTCAGGTTCGGCCCGATGTTCACGCCGAGCAGCACCGCGAGCACGGCCCCCGGACCGGCCGGCGCGGTCAGCGGCAGCAGGACCAGCACCGCCGGCAGGTTGTTGATCAGGTTCGCCAGTACGGCGGCCGCAGCGGCGAGACCGAGCAGCGCCGGCAGGCTCGTGCCGGTGGGCAGGACGTGCCCGAGCGCGTCGGCGAGCCCGTTGTCGACCACCGCGCGGACTACGATGCCCAAGGCCAGTACGAACGCCAGGAAGGCGGGCGCCGCGGCCCGGACCACATCCGGCGGGGTGGCCCTGCCGCGCCACAGCGCGCGCCCGGCGAGCACCAGCGCCCCGGCCAGCGCCGCCCACACCGGTTCGACGCCGAACGTGGACGTCAGGATGAACCCGGCCAGTGTGCAGGCCACGGTGACCAGCGCGAACAGCGGTGGCTCGGGCGGCTCGCCGGTGCGCGGCGAGGGCGCGGCGGCGGCCAGGTCGCGGGCGAAGAAGCGGCGGAAGACCACGTACTCGGCGCCGATCGCCACCAGCCACGGCAGCCCCATCAGCGCCGCGAACCGGGTGAAGCTCAGCCCGCTTGCGGCGAAGGCCAGCAGGTTGGTCAGGTTGGAGACCGGCAGCAGCAGGGACGCCGTGTTGGACAGGTGGGTGCAGGCGTACACGTGCGGTTTGGGTCGCACGCCGGTCCGCGCGGCGGTGGCGAACACGACCGGGGTCAGCAGCACGACGGTGGCGTCCAGGCTGAGCACCGCGGTGATCGCCGACGCCAGCGCGAACACCGCCGTCAGCAGCCGTACCGGACGGCCCCCGGCCCAGCCGGCCGTCCACGCGCCACACGCCTGGAACAGCCCTTCGACGTCGCAGAAGTGGGCGAGGACCAGGACCGCGGCCAGGAACCCGACCACCGGCCCCAGCCGCTCCGCCTCGGCGCGCGCGTGGTCCAGCGAGATGGCACCGGTGGCGACGGCCAGGGCGGCGGCGGGGACGGCCATGACCGCCTCGGGCAGGCCGAAGGGGCGGACGACGGCCCAGGCCAGGACGGCGACGAGCAGGACGGCGGACAGTGCCTCTGCGAGCGGCGTGTTCAGGGTCTCGTTCCTCCGGACGCGGTCAACGGTGCCCGCACATCAAAGCAAACCGCCGCAGGGGGTTCTGCGCGGACGTGCGCGGACCGGCGCGCGTCAGGGACCGGCGCCGGCGCCCAGGACCGTCAGGAAGACCGACGAGGCGTTGCCGCCCACGGGAACCTGCCCGGCCGTCCACGTGACCGTCAGGTGGTCACGCTCGTCGGGCGGAGTGACGATCAGCGCGGCGGGCGTCGCCGTCCTCGCCCCGCTCACGCCGGGGTTGGAGAACGTAAGGCCCGCCCAGGCGCTTGCACCCGGCCGCAGCGTCACGGTGGTGGGCGTACCCGCCTCGCGCTTGGGGTCCGGGCCCAGCTGCCTGCCGGAGGCGTCCACGAAGGCGGCACCGGGATAGCCGTGCACCGTGCAGGTGCGGCCGGAGGTGTTGGTCAGGACGACCGGGAAGTTCTCCTGCCCGGCGCCGGGATCATTGCGGCCCACCATCGCCTTGAGTTCGGAGGTGTGACAGCGGGTGCTCCTGGCCGCGGCGCCGGTGCCGGAAGCGGAGTCCCCGGCCGTCGCGGCCGAGGAGGAGCCCGGGTGCGTGGCCGTCCGGCCCGGGGCGGTGATGCCGCCGCTCGGCGCGGCCCTCGTGGCGCCCGCGCCGGTCGTCGTGTCGCCGGTCGCGGGGGCGGCGGTGCCCGGCACCTTCTGCGGGGGACTGGCCGTGCCTGCGCCGTTGCCGCACGCGGTCAGCAGGCCCATGACCGCGACCGAGCTCGCGAGCAGGGCCGTGCGGTGGCGGGAGGGGGAGGTGTACGCCATGTTCCGCTCCTGGAGTTCGTCGCACGCGGTCGCGGCGTGCGTCCGGCGCCTGGTGCGCCGACACGGTGTCCGATGCACGGTCGGGACGGAAAGTTCGCCGGGTGCCGCGCCTTTCTCCCGCGGGCTCGGATCCTGTGCCGGGTTCCCCAAATGCATTCCCGTCTCCGGACCGGGTGCCGTTCACCCGTACGGGGGCCAGGTGACCCGCAGGGAGCGGAGTATGCGATCGGTCGCGTCGTCGCCGCCGTGCCGGCGGATCTGCACGTACACCTGGGGCTGCCGGGCGGAGCCGGCCGGCACCAGCGCGGCCTCGGTGAGCCGGCCGCCGCCGGGGCAGCCGGACCAGGTCCGGATCCGGCCGTCCCAGCTCGGGCTCGTGTAGGCGCGGCTGCCGTCGTAGTGGCAGCCGGGATGGTCCACGGCGTTCACCCGGGCCGTGACGTCGCCGTGCTCGCTCAGGCCGACGAACACGCCCCGCACGTCGGCGCCCGGGTCCTGCCAACGGGCCAGGTCGTCGGCGACGGCGAGCCCCGGCTCGTGCCCGGCGGGCAGCCCCAGCGCCCGCGGGTCCCAGCCGGAGTCCCGCAGCTGGCGCCCCCAGCCGTCCGGCACCCACAACACGACCCGGCCGGTGGCGTCCGCGACCCGGCCCCCGGAGGCCGAGGACGGCCGCAGCGTCAGTGCCAGGGCCACGCCCGCGGCGGCGAGCACCGCCGCCACGGCCGCCGCCGCGACGACCCTCCCGCGCCCGCGGGGCCGGCCGCCGGACGCTCCCGCCGCGGCCAGCCGCTCCAGCTCCTCGGCGAAAGCCTCCGCGCTGGGCCAGCGCCGCTCGCGCTCCGGTTCCAGCGCGCGCATCAGCGCCCGCGCCACGCCGGGGTCCAGGTCCGGCCGCAGCCGCCGGGGAGGCACCACCCTGCCCGGCGCGGCCGGAACCGTACCCGTGACCAGCTGGTAGCCGACCGCGCCCAGGCTGTAGACGTCGGCCCGCGCGTCGATCCCCGCACCCGGCTCGGCTTGCTCCGGCGGCCGGTACCCGGCCGAACCCGCGGCCAGGGTCAGCCCCGAGGCCTCCGCCAGGCTCTTGGCGAGCCCGAGGTCGGCGAGCAGCACCCGCCGGGTGCCGTCCGGCGCGGTGCGCAGCAGTACGTTGCTCGGTTTGACGTCCCGGTGCACGACGCCCGCCTCGTGCAGGGCCTGCGCTCCGCGGGCGGCGAGCGCGGTCAGACGCAGCGCCTCCAGCACGGTCAGGGGGTCCGAGACGAGCAGGTCGGCGAGGGTGCCGCCGTCGGCGTACTCCATGACGAAGTACGGTCTGCCGTCGGGCAGTTCACCGATGTCGTGGACCTGCACCACCCGGGGCGAGCCCGCCTTGCGCAGCAGCCGTGCCTCGGACAGGAACCGCTCGCGCACATCGAGGCGGTGCGCCCAGTTCTCCGCCAGGACCTTGACGGCCACCGGGGCCTGGAGCTCGTCGTCGTGGGCCAGCCACACCGTGCCGAAGGCGCCGGTGCCCAGGCGGCGTTCGATCCGGTAGCGGCCGATCCGCTCGACGGAGTGCATGCGACTATCATGCCTGCCCTGAGATCGACTCCAAGGGGGCCTGCCGTGCCGGACCCGGCGCTGACCGACGACCTCGCCCGGCGGGCCGCCGCCGGTGACGGTACGGCGCTGGAGGAACTGCTGCAGGAGATCCGCCCCGAGGTGATGCGGCGCTGCGGACGCTTCCTGCCCTGCCGGGAGGACGCCGAGGAGGCCGCGCAGGACGTCCTGCTCCAGGTCGCGCGGCGGATCTCCACCTTCGAGGGCCGCAGCCGCTTCGGCACCTGGCTCTACACGGTCGTCGCCAACTGCTGCCGCCAGAAGTACCGCGAACTCAGGCGGCGCGCCGCGGAGCAGCCCGCCGCGATCGAGCCCGCGCAGTACGCCGACCCTCGCACCACCAGCGTCATCGCGGGTTCCCGCGTCGATCTCCTGGACGCGCTGGACCGGCTGGAACGCGAGCACCCGCACCTGGTGGCACCGCTGGTGTACCGGGACATCTGCCGGCTGGAGTACGCCGAGGCCGCCGAGCGGGCCGGCGTGCCGCTGGGCACGTTCAAGTCCCGGCTGCACGAGGCGCGCCGTCGGGTCAGGCCCTGGCTGACCGCCGCTTCCTGAGCGTCACTCCTCCTCCAGCAGGCTCAGCTCCGCCCAGATGGTCTTGCCCTCGGCGGTGTGCCTGCTGCCCCACCGCTGGGTGAGCTGGGCGACCAGCAGCAGCCCGCGTCCGCCCTCGTCCCAGGTCCTGGCGCGGCGCAGATGCGGGGCGGTGTTGCTGGTGTCGGACACCTCGCAGATCAGCTGCGTGGCGTCGTGGATCAGACGCAGCCGGATGGGCGGGGTGCCGTACCGGATGGCGTTGGTGACCAGCTCGCTGACCACCAGCTCGGTGGTGAACGCCGCCAGGCTCAGCCGCCAGGCGTCGAGCCGGTCGAGGACCTGCTTGCGGATCGGGGCCACCAGCGAGGGGTCGGCGGGAATCTCCCAGGTGGCCACCTGGGAGGCCGGCAGTCCCAGGGTGCGGGCGAGCAGCAGGGCCACGTCGTCGGTGGAGCCGCTCGTCGGCAGCACGGCGTGCAGCACGCGGTCGCACGTCGTCTCGAGGGAGCCCGTCCGCTCGGCCAGCGCCTCGCACAGCAGCCGGTGACCGGCGTCGACGTCGCGCTCGCGGTGCTCGATGAGCCCGTCGGTGTAGAAGGCGAGCACGCTGCCCTCGCGCAGGTCGAGTTCCGCCGACTCGAACGGCAGCCCGCCCAGGCCCAGCGGGGGACCCGGTGGCAGCTCGATCCGGCGGGGTGGGCCGTCGGGCGGGACCAGCACGGGGCAGGGGTGCCCGGCGCGGGCGAGGACACAGCGCCGCGAGACGGGGTCGTACACCGCGTACAGGCAGCTCGCGCCGACCTCGGCCGGGCGGCCCTCGCCTTCGGTGTCCGCCTCCTCCGACATCCGGGCGACGACGTCGTCGAGGTGGGTGAGCAGCTCGTCCGGGGCGAGGTCGATGTCGGCGAGGGTGCGCACGGCGGTGCGCAGCCGGCCCATGGTGGCCGAGGCCCGCACCCCGTGCCCGAGGACGTCCCCGACGACCAGCGCGACCCGCATCCCGGACAGCGGGATGACGTCGAACCAGTCGCCGCCCACACCGGCGCGCGCCGCCGGAAGGTAGCGGGAGGCGGCCTGCACGGCGGCCGTGCGCGCCAGGGTGCGCGGCAGCAGGCTGCGCTGCAGGGCGAGGGCGGTCTCCCGCTCGCGTGAGTAGCGGCGGGCGTTGTCGATGCAGACGGCGGCCCGGGCGGTGACCTCCTCGGCCAGCAGCACGTCGTCCGGAGTGAAGGGGGCGGGCTGCTCGAACCGGGTGAAGACGGCCACTCCGAGGGTCACGCCCCGGGCCCGGACCGGCACCGACATGATGGCGTGGATGCCGAGCAGCGCCACACGCCGGCTGAGCTCCGGATGCCAGGCGAGCCACTTCTCCAGGTCCCCCGACGCCCTGGCGACCACGATCGGCTGCCCCGACAGCAGGGAGGCGCCCTGGGGCGAGGCCGCGGGATAGACCTCGCACTGCCCGGCCGGGACCACGGAATCGGGGTGACCCGGCCGGACCGAGCGGTGGGCGACGCGGCGCAGAGCGGCCGGCACGGTGAGCGGGCCGATGGGCAGTTCGCCGCCGTTCCCGGGCGGGTCGACCAGGTCGACGCTGACGAAGTCGGCGAGGGAGGGCACGCAGACGTCGGCGAGCTCCTGTGCCGTCCGGGTGACGTCGAGGGTGGTGCCGATGCGCATGCTGGCCTCGTTGACCAGTTGCAGCCGCTGCCGCGCCCGGTACTGCTCGGTGAAGTCGTGGGCGGCGACGCACACCCCGTGCACCTGCCCCCCCTCGTCGGTGATCGGGGACATCCGGGCCAGCCACGCGTGCACGCGGCCTTCCCCGTCCATCGGCACGTAGTTCTTCACGTCGTGTCCTCGGCCGGTTCTGAGCACCCCGAGCATCTGCTCCTCGATGGCCGCGCTCTGCGGCCGGCCGCCGATCTCGGAGATGCGCAGGCCCAGCACCCGCTCCCCGGGGACGCCGAGCGCATGAGCCATGGCGTCGTTGATCGAGTGCAGCCGCAACCGGTCGTCGTAGATCGCGATCGCGCAGGGGGACTGGACGAGCCGAGCCCGGTCGAGCGGATCTGTCCCGGCCCGTGGGACGTCGGCCTCCAGGGGTGTGACCAGGAGCCAGTCGCCGCCCTCCTGCGGGGTGCGGTGGTGGGCCAGCACCCAGACGGTCACGGCGTGCCCGTCGCGGTGGCGCAGGGTGAGCGTGCCGTTCGAACGGTGTTCCTCGGGGAGAGCGACCTGCGCGCCGTCGACCAGCAGGTTGGCGGCGGGCTTGGACAGGACTTCCTCGGGCGCCCAGCCGAGCAGTCGGCGCGCGCCTTCGTTCCACTCGACGAGGACGCCGTGCGCGTCGACGACCGCCCGTGCCGTGGCGGCCTCGTCGAACGGATACGCCGGACTCATCGTCGCCACTCCATCGCGCACACTCACGGTGATCAGGTGTGTCACTCGCGTTCCAGCCTAGTGCGTACCCGCTCCGCATGGTCGGCGACCGTGGCGGGAGGGACAGCTGCGCGCTCCCGCACCCTTGACGGTCCCATGTGTCATCACGTCAGAATCTGTTTGCTCGCGATCATTTCTGAGTACTTCTGGTCCCCGCGGGGAATGAAGGAGAGCCGCCATGACGGTCACGCGCAGATCGATTCTGATCGCCGGTACGGCAGCCCCGGCGGCGGGAGGGCTGCTCGGCGGCCCCGCCGCCCTGGCGGCCGAGGCCGCGGACGCCACGGGAGGCGCCCCCGGCCGCCGTACCGTCGCCCTGCGCGACGGCTGGCGCTTCGCGCTGGTCGACACGGACGGCATCACCGACCCCACCGGAGCCTATGCCGACGCCGCCGCCCCCGGCTTCGACGACTCCGCCTGGCGCCAGGTGGCCGTCCCGCACGACTGGAGCATCGAGCAGACGCCCACCACGGAGCACGGCACCACCAGCGGCACCGGCTTCCTCCCCGGCGGCCTGGGCTGGTACCGCCTCGCCCTCACCGTGCCGGCCGCCTACGCCGGAAAGCGGATCTGGGTGGAGTTCGACGGCGTCTACATGGACTCCCACGTCTACTGCAACGGCACCGAGGCCGGCCACCACCCCTACGGCTACACCGGTTTCGCCTTCGACCTCACCGATCTGCTGCACACCGACGGCACCACCGAGAACGTCATCGCGGTCAAGGTGCAGAACCAGCTCCCCAGCAGCCGCTGGTACTCCGGCAGCGGCATCTACCGCGAGGCCCGCCTGGTGGTCACCGAGCCGGTGCACGTGGCACGCTGGGGCACCCAGGTCACCACGCCCGAGGTCACCGCGGAACGGGCCGTGGTCCGGGTGCGCACCTCGGTGGCCAACGACTCCGGTGCGCCCGCCGAGGTGGAGGTCGCATCGAGCGTCGTCGACCCCGACGGCCGCACTGTCGCCCGGACCGCCTCCACGGTCACCGTCGACGCACAGGGCGGCACCGAGACCCACGAACTCCCCGTGGCCGAACCCCGGTTGTGGGACTTCGCCACTCCGCACCACCGCTACACGCTGCGCACCGAACTTCGCGTCGGCGGCCGGAGAGTGGACACCTACGACACCGCCTTCGGCATCCGTACCTACCGCTTCGACCCGGACGAGGGCTTCTTCCTCAACGGCACCCACGCCAAGATCAAGGGCGTCGACCTCCACCACGACCAGGGCGCGCTCGGCGCGGCGATCAGCCTGGACGCCGTACGCCGGCAGATGACCATCATGAAGTCGATGGGCGTCAACGCCTTCCGCACCTCCCACAATCCGCCGTCCCCGCAGATGATCCAGGTCTGCGAGGAACTCGGCATCGTGATGATGGTGGAGGCCTTCGACTGCTGGCGCACCGGCAAGACGAAGTACGACTACGGCCGGTTCTTCGACGAGTGGTGCGAGAAGGACGCCACCGAGATGGTGCTCGCCGCCCGTAACTCGCCCGCCGTCGTCCTGTGGTCCATCGGCAACGAGATCCCCGACTCGACCTCCACCGCCGGACTCGCCATGGCCGACCGGATCATCGGCGCCGTCAAGGCCGCCGACGACACACGGCCGCTCGTCATCGGCTCGGACAAGTACCGCAGCGTGCCGAAGAAGGGCTCCGCGGCCGACCTCATGCTCGCCAAGCTCGACGGGCTCGGCCTGAACTACAACACCGCCAAGTCCGTCGACGCACTGCACGCGGCCTACCCGCATCTGTTCCTGTTCGAGTCCGAGTCGTCCTCGGAGACCTCCACGCGCGGCACGTACCAGGAGCCGGAGCACCTGAACACGGGCGAGAACCACACCCCGGGCCGGCGGGCGACCTCGTCGTACGACAACAACCTCGCCTCCTGGACCATGAGCGGCGAGTACGGCCACAAGAAGGACCGCGACCGCAAGTGGTTCGCCGGGCAGTTCCTGTGGTCGGGCATCGACTACATCGGGGAGCCCACGCCGTACAACGTGTTCCCGGTGAAGGCGTCCTTCTTCGGCGCCGTCGACACGGCCGGCTTCCCCAAGGACATGTACCACCTCTTCAGGAGCCAGTGGACGGCCGAACCGATGGTCCACCTGGTGCCCATGACCTGGAACCACGAGGAGGGCGACGTCGTCGAGGTCTGGGCCTACGCCAACGTGGAGTCGGTCGAGCTGTTCCTCAACGGCAATTCCCTCGGCACCCGGTCGTTCGACGTGAAGCGGACCATCGACGGACGCGCCTACCTGGAGACCACCGAGGCCACCGGCGACGACAAGACCTTCACCGACGGCCCCTACCCGGGCAGTTACACCAGCCCCAACGGCAGCGCCGGCAAACTGCATCTGACGTGGAAGGTGCCGTACCGGCCGGGCGAGCTCAAGGCGGTGGCCCGGCGGGACGGCAAGGTGGTGGCCACCGACGTCCTGCGCACGGCCGGCGCGCCGCACGCGGTGCGGCTCACGCCCGACCGCGACTCGGTGGCGGCGGACGGCCGGTCGCTGGTCTTCGTCACCGCGGACGTCGTCGACGTCCACGGCGTGGTCGTGCCCGACGCCGAACACCTGATCTCCTTCGACGTGGCGGGCGGCTCGCCGGCCGGTGTCGACAACGGCCGCGAGGAGAGCGCCGAGCGTTACCAGGCGAGCACGCGCACCGCCTTCCACGGCAAGGCGCTCGCGATCGTCCGCTCGGGCACGAAGGCGGGCGTGCTGCGGGTCACCGCACGCGCCGACGGCCTGCGCACCGGCACGGCGACGGTGCGCACCACGCCGGCCCGCTCGGCCGCGGCCACACCACCGGCCGACTTCGCGCCGGACCACCCGGTGCCGCCCACCTACCCCTACGCGGACGCCAGTTACTCGGGCCGCCCCGACACCCTGCCCGCCGCCATGCTCGACGGCGACCCGGCCACCGGCTGGTCCAACGCCTTCACCAAGTCGGCCACCGCGCTGCTGCCCGCCTTCTCCGGGGCACGCCCGAAGGACTGGGTGTCCCTGGACTGGGGCCGGACGCGCACCGTCGACCGCGTGGCCGTCTCCTTCACCGTGGACGCCACGCACAGCCTGCCGGCCGCGGTCGAGGTCGCGGTCTTCGACGGCGGTGCCTGGAGGCCGGTGCGCGGGGCGCGGGCCGACTGGGCCACCGCCTCCGACGCCCCCACGGTGATCGCCTTCGACGCGGTGCGCGGATCCCGGATACGGCTCACCCTGACCAGCGGCCGGCCCGGACAGGCCGAAGGAGCGGTGCGCATCAGCAAGTTGGAGGTCTAGGATCCTCCGCCGCCCCGTCGGCCCGCACGTGGTGGAGCTTGTCGGGGTTGGTGACGATGTAGACCCCGGACACCCGGTCGCCCTCCGGCGTGAGGTCCATGACCATCACCGCGTAGGGGGCCTCGCCCTCGAACAGGACCGCCGCGTCGTCGCCGTTGACGCGGCGGTGGCGGATCTCCAGGTCCCGCGGGGTGCGCCGGGCGGCGTAGGAGGTGAGGAGACGGACGGCCTTGTCGCGCCCGTGCACCGGCCTGAGGCCGGCCTGCCGGCGCCGGCCGCCGCCGTCCGTCCACACCGTCACGTCCGGGGCGAGGATCTCCATCAGGGCGGCGATGTCCCCGCCGAGCGCGGCCCGCACGAAGCGTTCGGTCGCCTCCCTGCGCACCCGCGGATGCGCCGTGTACCGCGGTCGCCGGGCGTGCACATGGGCGCGGGCCCGGTGCGCGAGCTGGCGCACCGCGGCCGGCGTGCGGCCGATGATCTCGGCGATCTCCCGGTGCGCGTACCCGAAGACATCGCCCAGCACGAACACCGCGCGTTCCAGCGGGGTCAGCGACTCCAGGACCACAAGCATCGCCAGCGACACCGACTCGGTCCGCAGCGCCGGATCGCCGGCGTCCGCGGCCTCGTCCGCGACCAGCGGCTCGGGCAGCCACGGGCCGACGTACGTCTCACGGCGGCGGCTGATCACGGCGCGCCGCGCCAGCGCGTGGTTCACCGCGATGCGCACCAGATAGGCGCGCGGGTTGGCGACCTCCTTCAGCGGGGCGCCGGCGCCCCGGGCGGTCCACGACAGCCAGGTCTCCTGCAGGACGTCCTCGGTGTCGGCGACGCTGCCGAGCATGTTGTAGACGACGCCGAACAGCAGCTCCCGATGGGCGAGGAAGAGCTCCGTCGCCCGCCGCGGCGACTCCTCGGCCGGGGTGTCCCCGGCGGGTGCGGAGGGGTGTTCGGACATGGGTGGGCCTCCCGGTGGCGCGCTCACCACTGTGAGGCGGGGGAGGGGCCCGACTGTGACACGGCACGGGCGGGATGTGACGCACGTCTCAGTCGGCGTCCGTCGCGGCGTGGGCCGCGGTGGGTCCCGCGTCTCGCGCAGCACGGCGTACGTCTCGGTCGGTCCCGTACGACAGCGCACGTCACGATCGACTCCCCGGCATGCCGGCCGGCCTCACGACGCGTCGTGGAAGACCAGGCCGAGCGCGTGCCGGCGGCCGGAGCGCACGGTGCTCACGCCGTGCCGCATCCCTCCTGCCGACCAGCCGCGCCGCGTGCGCACCGGCCGGTCCCGGGTGGTGAACACCAGGCCGTGCCCCTGCGCGAGCACCGTGGCGACACCGCGGGACTGGGCCCGGGGCCGCTGCTCGACCATCAGGAACTCACCGCCCGTGTAGTCCCCGCCGTACGCGTCCAGCCCGACGACCACCTGGAGAGGGAAGACCAGCTCCCCGAACACGTCCCGGTGCAGGGCGTTCCAGTCGCCCGGACCGTAGCGCAGCAGGATCTGGGCGGAGCGGCCCTGCCCGGCCTCGTGGCAGCGCCGCAGCCACTCCTGGAGGTCGTCGGGCCACGGCGCCGGGCGCCCGAGCCGGGCCGCCCACTCCCGGGCGATCGGCAGCAGCCGCGGGTACAGCGCGGCGCGCAGGGCGGCCACCTGGGCGGGCAGGTCATGGGTGAAGTAGCGGTACTCGCCGGAGCCGTAGCGGTGCCGGGCCATGTCCACCGTGGTGCGGAACAGCCCGGGTTCGTCGTAGAGCGCGGCCAGGTCACGGCACTCGGCGGGCGTCAGCAGCGGCCCGGTCGTCGCGCAGCCCTGCTCGTCCAACTCGGCTGCCAGCGCCGCCCAGTCGGTGGCCGCGATCCGCCGGGCGGCCCGGTCGGTGGTCGGGGTCATGGCGTCTCCTTGCGTTCCATTGCCTCCAGGTACGAGTCTGGCGCCCTTCCCGGGCGATGTCCGGCGGGGATCGGACACTGTTCTCGTGTCGCTCGGTACCGTCGTCCTACCCATGTGACCTGCGACTATTTACGCGAAAGTACCCCGCGCGGTACGGTGTGGGTCATGCCAGCGCTCAATGTGGAGTTCAGCGACCGCGAGCTAGAGGACCTGCGGCAGATCGCCAAGGAACGCGGTACGTCGATGAAAGCGCTCGTGCGCGAGGCGGCCGCCGCGGACATAGCCCGGCACCGCGCCCTGCAGGAGGGCGCCGAGGCCTTCCGCCGGTTCTTCGCCGCCCACGCCGACGAATTCGCCGCCGCATTCCCCGATGACGAGCCGCCCACCAAGGGCGAGGGACGGGCCGCCTGACCGATGACCCCCGTCATCCACATCGACGTGCCCTGGCTGCTCCAGCGCCATGAGGAAGTGCTGCCGGACCAGCCCACCGTCAACGACTTCTCGGCCCTGGTGGCCGCCGTCGCCCGCCATCGCGTGGACCCGCCGCGTCTCGGCGTGGACTCCGACCCCGCCTGGCGCGCCGCCGCGCTGCTGCACACCCTGGCCGTGCTCAAGCCCCTGCCGTCCGCCAACGCCCGCTTCGCCTGTGCCACGGCCGTGGCCTACATGTTCGTCAGCGGCGTCGGCATCGACCCGCCCTACGGCGCGCTCGTCGACCTCGCCCGCGACCTGATGTCCGGCAAGACCGACGTCTACGGCGCCGCCGACCGGCTGCGCTCCTGGGAGATCTGACGCCCGCCGGCGTCCTGCCCCGCGTCGGCGGGTGCGGGGCGCTCCGCCGCGGTGGGAACACCTGCTGCCCTCCGCCGCACCGCCCGGCCGCTCGCGGGCTCCGCCCCGCCCCGGGCCGCCGACCGGGGGCGGGAGAAGCGGGGTCGGCGGCCGTCGCGCGCGGGAGAGCCGCCGTCCTGCGCGGGGCCCGGCCCAGGGGGCCGTTCCGAGGGGCCGACCCCAGTGCATCGCGCGGCCGGCCGGGCCGGGAGCGTGCGCGGCCGGCCCGTGTGTGCGCGTGTTTCACACGGGGCGCACGAATGCCTGTCCGGCGGATCGTGGCGCAGATGCGGGACCTGGCGCGGACGGGCCCCAAGAGCACCGGGAACACCGGACCTTCCGGGATGTCCTGCCCGGGTGATGCCCCGGCCGCGCGGGTCAGGCGGTGTCCTCCACGAGGTCGGCGGCGCCGACGGTGGCCGGGCCGGCGTGCCCGGACAGGGCGAGGGTGAGGTCGAACTCCGCGAGCAGGCAGCGGATCACGTGCTCCACACCCGCCTGGCCGTCCAGGCCGAGACCGTAGACGTAGGGCCGGCCCAGCAGCACCGCCCGGGCGCCCAGGGCGAGCGCCTTGAAGACGTCGTCGCCGGTGCGCACGCCGCTGTCGAACAGGACGGTCAGCCGGTCGCCGACGGCCTCCACGACCCTCGGCAGCGCGTCGGCGGCGGCCACGGAACCGGCCACCTGACGGCCGCCGTGGTTGGACACCACCACACCGTCCATCCCGGCCTCGGCGGCGAGCCTGGCGTCGTCGGGGTGCAGGACTCCCTTCAGGACGATCGGGCCGTCCCAGTTCTCCCGCAGGAACGCCAGGTCCGGCCAGGTCTTGCCGGGGTCGGCGAACATGCCGACGAAGTGCAGCACCGCCGCGTTCGGGTCCTCGTGCACGGGCTTGGCCAGGCCCGCGAGGAAGGCCGGGTCGGAGAAGTAGTTGGCGGTGCCCACGCCGTGCAGGAACGGCAGGTAGGCCTGGTCCAGGTCACGGGGCCGCCAGGCCAGCAGCGGGGTGTCCAGGGTGACCACCAGGACGGAGAACCCGGATGCCTTCGCCCGCTCCAGGAAACTCCGCGTCACCTCGCGGTCCTTGGCCCAGTACAGCTGGAACCAGCGCTCGGCGTCCCCCATCGCCTCCGCGACCTGCTCCATGGGGGTGCTGGAGGCCGATGACAGGACGTACGGCACGCCCTGCGCCGCGGCGGCCCGGGCGGCCGCCGGCTCCGCGTCCGGATGCATGATGGACAGCACCCCGACCGGCGCCAGTGCCAGCGGCGCGGGCAGCGTACGGCCCAGCACCTCGACCGACAGATCGCGCTCGTGCACGTCCCGCAGCATCCGCGGGACGATCCGGCGCCGCTCCAGGGCCGCCCGGTTGGCGCGGGCCGTGCTGCCGTCGCCCGCGCTGCCCGCCACATAGCCCACCGGGCCGGGACCGAGCCGCTGCTCCGTCAGCTCCTCCAGCCGGCTCAGATCGGTGGGCAACCGGGGCACGGCGCCCGTCATCCCGTTCAGATAGATCTCGTACTGGAAGTCCGCCCAGTGCTTCGCCATCCGTGCCGCCCCGCCTCTCGCCGCCGGTCCGATCCCGCGCTGCACCGACCATACCGGCGGGTATGCACGGGCCGGCCGGCGGGGGACACCCCGATCCCGGCCCGCGGGCGCCGCCTCAGTCCTTGCGCGCCGCCTCATCGAGAATCCGCGCCAGTTCGCGCGGCCGGGAGAACATCGGCCAGTGACCGGTGTCCAGCCGGACCAGCTCCCAGCGGTCGCTCCCCAGCAGCCCGGCCACGGCGGGCATCGGCTCGTCACCGTCCATCAGGCACTTGACGTACGTCGCCGGAAGCTCGCCGAGCGGGCCTTGGAGCACGGCCGGTTCGGTGAGCGTGGCACCCGGGTGCGGGGTGCCCTCGCCGACAATGCGGCCGATCTGCTCGTCGGTCAGCTCCTGACCGGCGTAGTCGGCCGGCGGCAGCGGCGGCCAGACCCCGCCGTTCGCGTCGAGCGCCTGCCGGACGTGGTCGCTCGCGAACCCCGCGAGGAAGGACCGCCCGTCCACCGGAACGTTGGAATCGACGAACACCACGCGCCGCAGCCGGTCCCCGATCCGCTCGGACGCCTGACCGACCGGGATGCCGGAGTAGCTGTGCCCGACCAGCACGACGTCGCGCAGGTCGTGACGCTCGACGTGGTCCACGATGTCCCGGACGTGGGTCTGCTGCCCGGCCGGGACGTCGCTCTTCTCGGCGAGGCCGGAGAGCGTCACCGCGTGGACGTCGTGCCCGGCCGCCCGCAGAACGGGCACCACCTCGTCCCACGCCCACGCGCCGAGCCACGCCCCTGCCACCAGTACGAATCGAGTCATGGGCGCCAACGTAGCCGGTGGGTGTGACAACCGGTGGGCCGTTCAGCCGGAGTTGACGCGCGCGACCGCCCGTACCGGCGCTCCGTCGGCGCCCGGCAGACGCAGCGGGAACAGGAAGACCTCGACGTCCCGGGCCCCGACCAGCCGCTCCAGGCCCCGGAGGTTCTCCGCGACGGCACCACCCGCCCCGCACAGCACCCGGTGCGCGGGCAGGTCCCAGCCGGTGACGGGCTCGCCGGGCGGTGGCGTGGGATCGACGCTCAGCGCGTCCACCGCCACCGTGCGGATCCCTGCCTCGACCAAGGCCTCGGCCGCGTCCGGGGTCAGCCAGGGATGGGCCGGATAGCCGTCGCTCCCCCAGTGGGCCGACCAGCCGGTGGCGAGCAGCAGGATCCCGCACGGCGACAGCCTCAGGCGGTCGATGGCGGGCGCCAGCAGGGCGGGGGTGATCGGCGCCCGGGCGGGCAGGCCCCGCACGTCGGCGACGACCGCCCGTCCCGCGAACCGGTCCAGGGGCAGCTCGTCCAGCCGCGGCCAGGCGTCGTCGACGTGGTACGGCGCGTCGACGTGCGTGCCGGACTGCGAACCCAGGTGCAGCCGCAGCACGTTGACGCCGTCCACCGGCACCCGCAGCGCGGGGGAGACCGTCACCTCCGGGTCACCGGGGTACACGGGCATCCCGGTGACCACGGGCACCGACAGGTCGATCCAGCCGGTCATCAGCCGGCCTCGGCGGCGGGCACCGCGGCCACGCCCTCGGCCCGCGTGCCCGGCCCGGTGATCGGTGGCACGGGAGCGTCGACGGTCGGGGCCAGCCGCGCCCCCTCGGGACCGTAGACCGCCCGCGGCTCGGGGAACAGCCGCAGCAGCGCGAGGAAGAGCACCGCGGCCAGCGTCAGCGACAGCGGCAGGCTGATGTCGACACCGCCCGCCAGATCGCCCAGCGGGCCGACGAACTGGCCCGGGATGTCGGTGAAGAGCACACCGGCGAGTGCGGAGACCCACCAGGCCGTCATGCCGCGCCAGTTCCAGCCGTGCGCGAACCAGTAGCGGCCGCCGCGCTGACGGCGGTTGAAGACCTGAAGCGCCTCCGGGTCGTACCAGCCGCGCCGGGTGTAGAAGCCGAGCATCATCACGACCATCCACGGCGTGGTGCAGGTGATGATCATCGTGGCGAACGTCGAGATCGACTGCACCAGGTCCAGGCCGAACCGGCCGATGAAGATGAACGCGATGGACAGCACGCCGACCAGCAGCGTGGCCCGCACCCGGGACAGCCTCGGGAACACCGAGGAGAAGTCCAGGCCGGTGCCGTACAGGGAGGTCGTGCCCGTCGACATGCCGCCGATCAGCGCGAGCAGACACACCGGCAGGAAGAACCAGCTCGGGGAGATCGCCAGCAGCCCGCCCACGAAGTCGGGGGCCGTCGGGTCGACGTACTTGGGGGCCTTGGCGGCGATGATGCTCGCGGTGGCCAGGCCGAAGACGAACGGCAGCAGCGTGGCGAGCTGCGACAGGAACGCGGCGCCTATCACCTTGCGGCGCGGTGTGTCGGCCGGGATGTAGCGCGACCAGTCGCCGAGGAACGCGCCGAAGGAGACCGGGTTGGACAGCACGATCAGTGCCGCGCCGATGAACGACGGCCAGAACATCGACCGGGTCGCCGCGTCCGCCGAGGCGGTGAAGACACCGGCGTAGGAGGGGTCGAAGTCGCCGGCGAAGGCGAAGGCGCCGAGCAGGAACAGCACGCTCGCCGACGTCACCGCGATCTTGTTGACGAACAGCATGAAGCGGAAGCCGTAGACGCACACCGCGAGCACCAGCCCCGCGAACAGCGCGTAGGCGACGGCGAACGACAGGGTGCTGCGCTCCAGGCCGAACAGCCGGTGCGCGCCGCCGACCAGGGCGTCGCCGGAGCTCCACACCGAGATGGAGAAGAAGGCGATCGCGGTCAGCAGCGACAGGAACGAGCCGACCACCCGGCCGTGCACGCCGAGGTGCGCCGACGAGGAGACCGCGTTGTTGGTGCCGTTGACGGGGCCGAACACGGCCATCGGGCACAGGATCAGCGCGCCCGCGACGACGCCGAGGACGGTGGCCGCCAGGCCCTGCCAGAAGGACAGGCCGAAAAGGATCGGGAAGGCGCCGAGGACACAGGTGGAGAAGGTGTTCGCGCCGCCGAAGGCGACCCGGAACAGGTCGAGCGCGGTGGCGGTGCGGTCGGCGTCGGGGATGCGCTCGACGCCGTAGGTCTCCACCTCGGTGAGAGCGGGGGAGGAGGCGGCGGGGGAG
>NZ_MUBM01000342.1 GCF_002154505.1 Streptomyces carpinensis
TCCTACCTGGCCGCCAACCGCGACCCGGACGTCTTCGCGGACCCGCACGAGATCGACTTCTCGCGCAGTCCGAACCCCCATGTGGCGTTCGGCTTCGGCCCGCACTACTGCCCGGGTGGCCAACTGGCCCGGATGGAGGCGCAGCTGCTGGTCGACGCCCTCCTCGACCGGGTGCCGGGGCTGCGGTTTTCGGTGCCGCCGGGTCAGGTGCCCTTCAGGAAGGGCGCGTTGATCCGCGGGCCCGAGGCCCTGCCCGTGACGTGGTGAGCCGATATGACGGCGACGAATGAGCCTCCGTACGCAGCGGTCGTGAACGGCTCGACCCCGGCGGTCGAGAATCCCTCGCCCACCGCGACCGAGGGGCTGCTCGTACCGCCGGGCCAGGGCCGTGTCGTCGAGACGGCCGCCCAGCGCGTGACGTTCAAGGTGACCGGCTCGCACTCGCGGACGGCCTCCACCTTCGAGGTGGAGGTCCCGCCGGGGTTCGACGTGGGCGCCCATGTGCACACCCGCAGCGAGGAGTTGTTCTACGTGCTGGAGGGCGAGCTGGACGTGCTCGCCTTCGAGCCCCGGATCCGGACCCCCGACCACTGGCAGAAGTGGGTGTCCTCCTCGGGCAAGCGGGTGGTGCGGGCGACCCCGGGCACGGTCATCGTCGTGCCGCCGGGCTGCCCGCACGCGTTCGCCAACCCGACACAGACCCCGGCGAAGATGTTCTTCCAGGCGTCCCCGCCCCCGGACCACGAGCGGTACTTCGAGGAACTGCTGGAGATCCTGGACAACGGAGGTCCGCCGGACCACGCGGCGATCGAGGAACTGCGCCGGCGCTACGACATCGAGCAGCTGACGCCGCTCAGGCACCACTGAGCCTGATGAGCCAGGTGTGCCCCGCCCGTGTGTGACGGACGGGGCACCCTGACACGGCGCGCTCCTCAGCGGTTGGCGAGCTCGGTCAGCTTGGCGGCGAGTGAGGCGATGGTCTTCTTGAACTCGCCCTGGTTCCTGCCCAGCGCCTCGGTCAGGCCCTGGAGGGCCGCGGCCAGTTCCATGTTGCTCTGGGCCAGGGCCAGGGCGACCGAGCGGTCGGCTTCGGCCCTGGACGCGGGGTGCGCCGCGGCCCCCTTGGCGCCCGACATGTCCCGGTGCTTGCGCACCGCCTCATCGATCTGCTGCTTCGCGCTCGTCGCCAAGGTCCCCCCTCGATGCCGGTGACACGTGTGGACCACGGTAGGTCGACGGCGGCGGGCGGACCAGAGGGCCTCGGCGTGGTGATCCGCTAGCGGATCGGCGTCCCCGAGATCGTGCGGGCGATGACCAGCCGCTGGATCTCGCTGGTGCCTTCGAAGATCGTGTAGATCGCCGCGTCGCGGTGCATCCGCTCCACCGGGTACTCCCGCGTGTAGCCGTTGCCGCCGAGGATCTGGATGGCCTGGGCGGTGACCTTCTTGGCGGTCTCGCTGGCGAAGAGCTTGGACATCGAGCCCTCGGCGGCTGTGAAGGGCCTGCCGTTGACCGCCATCCACGAGGCGCGCCAGACCAGCAGCCGGGCCGCGTCGATCTGCGTGCGCATGTCGGCGAGCTGGAAGGCGACGCCCTGGTTGTCGATGATCGGCCGGCCGAACTGCTCCCGCGTCTTCGCGTAGTCGAGGGCGACCTCGTACGCGGCCCGGGCGGTGCCCACCGCCATGGCGCCGACGGCGGGACGGGAGGCCTCGAACGTGGCCATCGCCGCGTTCTTCACGCGCTCGCCGCCCTTCGTCGCCCTCTCCCGGGCGCGGGCCAGGCGCTCGTCCAGCTTCTCCTTGCCGCCGAGCAGGCAGGAGCCGGGGACGCGCACGTTGTCCAGGATCACCTCGGCGGTGTGCGAGGCGCGGATGCCGTGCTTCTTGAACTTCTGGCCCTGGGCGAGGCCGGCGGTGTTCGGCGGGACGATGAAGGAGGCGTGGCCCTTGGAGCCCAGCTCGGGGTCGACGGAGGCGACGACGACGTGCACGTTGGCGATGCCGCCGTTGGTGGCCCAGGTCTTGGTGCCGTTGATCACCCACTCGTCCTTGGCCTCGTCGTAGACCGCGCGGGTGCGCAGGGAGCCCACGTCGGAGCCGGCGTCGGGCTCGGAGGAGCAGAAGGCGGCGACCTTGACGTCGTCGGGGTCGCCGTACATCTGCGGGATCCAGGTGCCGATCTGCTCCTCGGTGCCGTTGGCGAGGACTCCCACCGCGGCGAGGCCGGTGCCGACGATGGACAGGGCTATCCCCGCGTCGCCCCAGAACAGCTCCTCCATGGCCATGGGGATGCCGAGGCCGGTGGAGTCGAAGTACTGCTGGGCGTAGAAGTCGAGGGAGTAGATGCCGACCTTGGCGGCCTCCTGGATGACCGGCCAGGGAGTCTCCTCACGCTCGTCCCATTCGGCGGCCGCGGGCCGGATCACATCGGCGGCGAAGCCGTGCAGCCAGTCCCGGACCTCCTTCTGTTCGTCGTTGAGCTCCATGGTGAACTCGGCCATGTCCCCTCCAGTGCACATGCGTGTTACTTGCGGTAACGGTACTGTGTTACCGGCCAGTAGGGAAAGTCAAATCCTCCGGTCTCCTCGGCAGCCCGTTCGATGTCCGGTGGCCGGTCAGTGTTAGTTTGCGCAGGCGTCACCGAATCAGCACGGGTGGGGAGAGCTCATGGACACCACGCAGCGGACCGATCAGCAGCGGTCCGCCGACCGCCGACGGCGCGAGCTGCTGGAGGCCGCCGACCGGGTGGTGCTGCGCGACGGCCCGCAGGCATCGATGAACGCCATCGCCGCCGAGGCCGGCATCACCAAGCCGATCCTCTACCGCCACTTCGGCGACAAGGGCGGCCTGTACGCCGCCCTCGCCAAACGGCACACCGACGCCCTGCTCGACTCGCTGCGGGCCGCCCTGGACGCCCCCGCGGACCGGCGCGAACGGGTGGAGTCGACGCTGGACACCTATCTCGCGGCCATCGAGGCCCGTCCGCAGGTCTACCGGTTCCTCATGCATCCGGCGGAGGGCGGCCAGGGCACCGACCAGGGATTCGACGTCGGCAAACACTCCGCCCCGCTGTTGCGCCGTATGGGCGAGGAGCTGGCCCAGGTCATCGAGGAGCGCCTGGACCTGGGCCCGAACAGCCAGCAGCTGGCGCGTGTGTGGGGCCACGGCATCGTCGGCATGATGCACGCGGCCGGTGACTGGTGGCTGGGCGAGCGCCCCTGCTCCCGAGCGGAGCTGGTGCGCAGTCTCGCCGACCTCCTGTGGGGCCGCCTCGCGGCGGCCGGGGACAGGATGGGCGGCCCGGGGTTCTAGGAGGTCCTAGGAACCCCCGTTCCGCGAGCCCGCCGGGCCAGGACGGTTCCAGGGCGCCTTCGCCGCCTGCCTGAGCAGCCTGCGCCTGCGCCACCCCGTCACGTGGTCCACGTACAGGCCGCCGTCCAGGTGGTCGCACTCGTGCTGCAGGCACCTGGCGAAGAAGCCCGTCCCGTGCACGGTGACCGGCTCTCCGGTCACCGTGAAGCCCTCGACGACCGCGTGGTCGTGGCGTTCGGTGCCCGCCTCCAGCCCCGGCAGGGACAGACAGCCCTCCGGACCTCGGACCACCACGCCGTCGGCCTCCACAAGGCGCGGGTTCACCACGTGACCGAGGTGACGTACGTCCTCGTCGTCGGGGCAGTCGTAGACGAACACGCGCAGCGGCTCCCCCACCTGGTTCGCGGCCAGGCCGACGCCACGGGCCGCGTACATCGTGGCGAACAAGTCCTCCACGAGCGCGGACAGTTCCCGGCCGAAGTCGGTGACCTCCCGGCAGGGCGCGTGCAGCACCGGGTCCGGGAGCAGGGTGAGGGGCCGGACGCGCCCGCGGGCGCCCGGGATCGAGCCGTGTCGCATGGCGGCAAGGGTACGGTCCTGGTGCACGCGCGAAGGGCGCGCGGGCGCCGTGACGGTGCCGGGATTCGGGAGCACGATCGGATCTCGATAGGCTGAGGCCCACACCACGTTGCCGGATGGCTCACGCGCGGCGCGTACGCAAGGAGGATCGAGAACTGATGGCAGGCAACTCGGACCCGCTCACGCCGCGGGCCAAGCTGGCCGTGACCGCGGGCAAGGCGGTCGCTGCGGCATCGCGCGCCGCGGGGCGCGGCAGCGGTTCGGTGATCGGCGGTCGGGTGGCCCTCAAGCTCGATCCCGACCTGCTCGGCCGGCTCGCCCAGAACCTGGACGTCGTCCTGGTCTCGGCGACCAACGGCAAGACCACCACCACCCGGCTCATCGCGGAGGCGCTGCGGGCCGCCGGCCCGGTCGTGTCCAACGCGCTCGGCGCCAACATGCCGGCCGGTATCACCTCGGCGCTGGCGGGCGGCTCGGACGCGAAGTTCGCCGTGATAGAGGTCGACGAGAAGTACCTCGCGGGCGTGGCCCGGGACACCGACCCCAAGTGCATCGCGCTGCTCAACCTCTCCCGCGACCAGCTCGACCGGGCCGCCGAGACCCGTATGCTCGCCGAGAACTGGCGTGAGGGTCTGGCCGGCTCCAAGTCCGTGGTCGTCGCCAACTGCGACGACCCGCTGGTGGTGTGGGCCGCGTCCTCCTCGCCCAACGTCATCTGGGTGGCCGCCGGGCAGATGTGGAAGGACGACGCCTGGTCGTGCCCGTCCTGCGGCGGCGTGATGCAGCGTCCCGGGGACGACTGGTTCTGCGGCGAGTGCGGCTTCCGCCGGCCCACCCCCAGCTGGGCGCTCTCCGGCGACCACGTGCTCGACCCGCACGGCTCGGCCTGGCCGATCCACCTGCAACTGCCGGGCCGCGCCAACAAGGCCAACGCCGCCTCGTCGGCGGCCGTCGCGGCCGTCTTCGGGGTGCCGCCGCAGGTCGCCCTGGAGCGGATGTACCAGGTGCAGGCGGTCGCCGGGCGCTACGACGTGGTGCAGTTCCAGGGCCGCGACCTGCGCCTGCTGCTGGCGAAGAACCCGGCCGGCTGGCTGGAGACGTTCTCGCTGATCGACCCGCCGCCCACCCCGGTCATCCTGTCGGTGAACGCGCGCGGCGCGGACGGCACGGACACCTCCTGGCTGTGGGACGTCGACTACACGCGCCTGACCGGCCACCCGCTCTTCGTGATCGGTGACCGGAAGCTGGACCTCGCGGTCCGTCTGGAGGTCGCGAACCAGCACTTCCAGGTCTGCGAGAACCTCGACCAGGCCGTGCAGCAGGCCCCGCCGGGCCGGATCGAGGTCATCGCCAACTACACCGCGTTCCAGGACCTGCGCCGCCGCGTCGGCAACTGACCACGGAGGACCACTTCATGAGCGACAACCAACTGCGGCTGGTGTGGATCTACCCGGACCTGCTGAGCACCTACGGTGACCAGGGCAACGCGCTCGTCGTGGAGCGCCGGGCCCGGCAGCGCGGCCTGGACGTGGCCCGCCTCGACGTGCGCAGCGACCAGCCGATCCCGACCTCCGGCGACATCTACCTGATCGGTGGCGGTGAGGACCGGCCGCAGCGGCTGGCGGCGGAGCGGCTGCGCCGCGACGGTCACCTGTACCAGGCCGTGCAGAACGGGGCGATCGTGTTCTCGGTCTGCGCCGGCTACCAGATCCTCGGCCACGAGTTCGTCAACGACCTCGGCCAGCGCGAGCCGGGCCTGGGGCTGCTCGACGTGGTGTCGGTGCGCGGCGAGGGCGAGCGGTGCGTCGGCGACGTGCTGGCGGACATCGACTCGCGTCTCGGCCTGCCTCCGCTGACCGGCTTCGAGAACCACCAGGGCGTCACCCACCTCGGCCCGACCGCCCGCCCCCTCGCCCAGGTGCGCATCGGCAAGGGCAACGGCACGGGCGACGGTACGGAGGGCGCGTACAACGACACCGTCTTCGGCACGTACATGCACGGGCCGGTGCTGGCCCGCAACCCGCAGATCGCGGACCTGCTGCTGAAGCTGGCGCTCGACGTCAACGCGCTGCCGCCGATCGACGACCGCTGGTACGAGGCCCTCCGCAACGAGCGCATCGCGGCTGCGCAGCAGCCTGCGTAGACACCGCTGCGCAGCAGCCTGCGTAGACACCGTTGCGCGGCAGCCCGGGCAGGTCCTCCGCGCCCCGTCGAGGGGCGCGGGGGAGGTTCCTTCCGCGGCTCGTACGACCTCGCGCACCCAGGCCCGTCGGCACGGCGCAACCAGCCCGTCTGACGGGCCTTCCGCACAGGTGAGCGGCCCCGTCCAGCAGGCGGACGCACAGTTCGGACCTCCCCCCTGGTGCCGCTAGGGTGGCGGGGATCGAGCCGGACAGCGCGGTCCGGTCCCGTGCCCATGTGGAGAAGGTTGTTCGGGCTATGCGCATTGGTGTCCTCACGTCCGGCGGCGACTGCCCCGGCCTGAACGCCGTCATCCGGTCCGTCGTGCACCGCGCCGTCGCCGACCACGGCGACGAGGTCATCGGCTTCCGGGACGGCTGGAAGGGCCTCCTGGAGTGCGACTACCTCAAGCTCGACCTCGACGCGGTCGGCGGCATCCTGGCGCGCGGCGGCACGATCCTCGGCTCCTCCCGGGTCCGCCCCGAGCACCTGCGGGACGGTGTGGAGCGGGCCAGGGGCCATGTCCAGGAGCTCGGTCTGGACGCGATCATCCCGATCGGCGGCGAGGGCACGCTCAAGGCGGCCCGGCTCCTCTCCGACAACGGCCTGCCCATCGTGGGCGTACCGAAGACCATCGACAACGACATCGCCGTCACCGACGTCACCTTCGGCTTCGACACCGCTGTGACCGTCGCCACCGAGGCCCTGGACCGGCTGAAGACCACCGCCGAGTCCCACCAGCGGGTGCTGATCGTCGAGGTCATGGGGCGCCACACCGGCTGGATCGCACTGCAGTCCGGCATGGCGGCCGGCGCCCACGCCATCGTCGTACCCGAACGTCCGTTCGACATCGAGGAATTGGCGAAGAAGGTCGGCGAGCGGTTCTCGGCGGGCAAGCGGTTCGCGATCGTCGTGGCCGCGGAGGGCGCCAAGCCCCTGCCCGGCACCATGGACTTCGACGAGGGCGGCAAGGACGTCTACGGCCACGAGCGGTTCGCCGGCATCGCCCGGCAGCTCTCCCTGGAGCTGGAGGAGCGCCTGGGCAAGGAGGCCCGGCCGGTCATCCTCGGGCACGTCCAGCGCGGCGGCACCCCGACCGCGTACGACCGGGTGCTGGCCACCCGGTTCGGCTGGCACGCGGTGGAGGCCGTGCACCGCGGGGAGTTCGGCCGGATGACCGCGCTGCGGGGCACGGACATCGTGATGGTGTCACTGGCGGAGGCCGTGGAGACCCTCAAGACGGTCCCCGCGGACCGGTACGCCGAGGCGGAGTGCGTGCTGTAGGCCACACACCACACCCGTACCCGAACCGCCCCCGGTCGCCGTCGCGGCCGGGGGCGGTTCTACTCTGGTGCGGACAGACGGCTGCGGACACGCACAGCTGCGGTCAGACAGCGCACAACCCCCACGAATCAGGAGCCGGCGGATGGATCACAGCGGGCATGGCATGACCATGGACCTGCCGCCGTTCACGCTGGGCCGCGGCCTCGAGTGGTCCGCCGACCCGTTCTTCCTCGTCGCCTGTCTGGTCGGCCTCGGCCTGTACGGCTGGGGCGTGGTGCGGCTGCGGCGGCGCGGTGACTCCTGGCCGGTGGGCCGCGTCGTCGCGTACGTCGTCGGTGTGCTGACCGTGGCGCTGATGATGTGCACCAAGCTGAACGACTACGGCATGGTCATGTTCAGCGTGCACATGGTGCAGCACATGGTCATCAGCATGCTGTCGCCGATCCTGATCCTGCTAGGTGCCCCGATCACCCTGGCGCTGCGCGCCCTGCCGGTGGCGGGCCGGGGCCGCAAGGGGCCGCGCGAGCTGCTGCTGGCCCTGCTGCACAGCCGCTACGTCCGGGTCATCACCCACCCCGCGTTCACCATCCCGCTGTTCATCGCGAGCCTGTACGCGCTGTACTTCACACCGCTGTTCGACTTCCTGATGGGGTCGAAGGCGGGGCACGTCGCGATGATGGTGCACTTCCTCGCGGTAGGCGTGGCGTTCTTCTGGCCGATCATGGGGATCGATCCGGGCCCCAACCGCCCGGGTTACCTGATGCGCATGCTGGAGCTGTTCGCCGGCATGCCGTTCCACGCGTTCTTCGGCATCGCGCTGATGATGGGGTCCACGCCCATGGTGGACACCTTCAAGCACCCGCCCGCCTCCCTCGGCATCGACGCCCTGACCGACCAGAGCGCGGCCGGCGGCATCGCCTGGGCGTTCAGCGAGGTCCCCTCCGTCCTGGTGCTGCTGGCGCTGCTGTTCCAGTGGTACCGCTCCGAGCAGCGGCAGGCCAAGCGCAAGGACCGGGCGGCGGACCGCGACGGCGACAAGGAACTCGAGGCGTACAACGCCTATCTGGCCTCGCTCCAGGCACGCGGGAACTGAACACCTCTTCGAGTCCTCGGGTCCTTTCCCCCGCACAGCCACCGCTCGAACGGTGGAACCGGGGCACCATGGAAGGGAGACGGACCAGGAGGAGGGTGTCGCAATGCCCGGTTCGACGGACGGTTCCACGAAGGCGATGGGGGTGCTCACCGTGGGCGCCCTCGTCGCCGTGACGGCCTACTCGGTGGCGCTCGGCGGCAACGGCTGGCTGTGGTTCGGATGGGTCGTACTGGGCCTGATCACCCTGGGCATGGTGGTGACCCACGGCACCTGAGCCCTCGCTCCGGATCCTCGGTCCCCGAGCCCCGGTTCCTGACCCCCGGCGCAGGAACGTCAGTCCTGGGCGAGGTGCCCGAGCCGTCCCGAGGAGTGCACGCCCGGCTGGTACTTCGGCAGCCGGGCGGTGATCTTCATGCCCGCGCCCGGGGCGGTCTCGATGACCAGGCCGTGGTCGTCGCCGTAGACCTGGCGGAGCCGGTCGTCGACGTTGGACAGGCCGATGCCGCCGGAGGGGCTGTCCTCGCCCGCGAGGATCCGGCGCAGCAGTTCGGGGTCCATGCCGACGCCGTCGTCCTCGATGACGACGAGCGCCTCGGCGCCCGCGTCCTGCGCGGTGATGCGGATGCGGCAGGTGCCGGTCTTGCCCTCCAGGCCGTGCTTGACGGCGTTCTCCACCAGAGGTTGCAGGCACAGGAAGGGCAGGGTGACCGGGAGCACCTCGGGGGCGATCTGGAGCGTGACGCCGAGGCGGTCGCCGAAGCGGGCCCGCACGAGGGCGAGGTAGTGCTCGATGGCGTGGAGCTCGTCGGCCAGGGTGGTGAAGTCGCCGTGCCGGCGGAACGAGTAGCGGGTGAAGTCGGCGAACTCCAGCAGCAGCTCGCGGGCCCGCTCGGGGTCGGTGCGGACGAAGGAGGCGATCACCGCCAGCGAGTTGAAGATGAAGTGCGGGGAGATCTGGGCGCGCAGGGCCTTGATCTCGGCCTCGATCAGCCGGGTACGGGACCGGTCGAGGTCGGCGAGCTCCAGCTGGACGGAGACGAACCTGGCGACCTCGGCGGCGGCGCGGACCAGGACGGCCGACTCGCGGGGCGCGCAGGCGACCAGGGCGCCGTGCACGCGGTCGTCCACGGTGAGCGGGGCGACGACGGCCCAGCGCACCGGGCAGTCCGGGATCTCGCAGGCGAGCCGGAACGCCTCACCGCGGCCGGTCTCCAACGGCCCGGCGAGACGGTTCATGATCTCCGCACGATGGTGGCCACCGACCCCGTCCCAGGCCAGGACCTGGGTGTCGTCGGTGAGGCAGAGCGCGTCGGTGCCGAGCAGGGAGCGCAGCCGACGGGCCGATCTGCGGGCGGTCTCCTCGGTCAGCCCGGCCCGCAACGGGGGCGCGGCCAGTGAGGCGGTGTGCAGGGTCTGGAAGGTGGCGTGCTCGACGGGAGTGCCGAGCCCGCCGAGGTGCTGCGGGTGGGCGGTGCGCCGGCCGAACCAGAATCCGGCGGCCAGGAGAGGCAGGACGGCCACGCACAGCCCGGCGAGGAAACCGCTCACGCCTGCACCTCCGCGCGCAACTGCTCGGGCAGGTGGAAACGGGCGAGGATGGCCGCCGTACCGGCCGGGACGCGTCCCGGGGTGGCCAGCGAGACCAGCACCATGGTGAGGAATCCCAGGGGCACCGACCACAGGGCGGGCCAGGCCAGCAGGGCGTGCAGCGGTCCGGTGTCCGGGAGGCCCGCCATCGTCACGGTGACCGCGACGAGCGCGGCGCCGCCGCCGGCCAGCATCCCGGCGGCGGCGCCCGGCGGGGTGAGCCGCCGCCACCAGATGCCGAGGACGAGCAGCGGGCAGAAGGACGAGGCGGACACGGCGAAGGCGAGGCCGACCGCGTCGGCCACCGGAAGCCCGCCGACCAGCACGCTCGCGGCCAGCGGCACGGCCATGGCGAGCACCGTGCCCAGCCGGAAGTGCCGCACGCCGCGGGCGGGCAGCGGGCCGCGCGAGGGCAGCACGTCCTGGGTGAGGACCCCGGCCACCGCCATGGTCAGGCCGGAGGTGGTGGACAGGAACGCGGCGAAGGCGCCGCCCGCGACCAGTGCTCCCAGCAGGTCGCCGCCGAGGCCGCCGATCATCCGGTCGGGCAGCAGCAGGACGGCGGCGTCCGCGTTCCCGGTGATCGTGAGCTCCGGGGCGTAGAGCCGGCCGAGGGCACCGTAGAGGGGCGGCAGCAGGTAGAAGCCGCCGATCAGGCCGAGGACGGCCACCGTGGTGCGGCGGGCGGCGACGCCGTGCGGGCTGGTGTAGAAGCGTACGACGACGTGCGGCAGGCCCATGGTGCCGAAGAAGGTGGCGAGGATCAGGCCGTACGTGGCGTACAGCGGTCGTTCCTCGCGGCCCGCGGCGAGCGACGACATGGCGCCGGTGCCGGCCCTGCCGGCGCCGGGGACGGCGGTCCCGGGGGCGAAGGTGAGGCGGGTGCCGCGCTCGACGTGATGGGTGCCGGCGGCCAGGCTCACCCGGCCGCCGTGGTGGGCACGTCCGTCGACGGTGCCGCTGACGGTGACGGTGAGCGGGCGCTCCAGCCGCAGGTCGAGGGTGCCGTCGACACGGACGGTGCGCTGCTGGCGGAAGGCGGGCGGTTCGTCGAAGGCGTGGCGGGGCGCGCCGTCACCCTGCCAGGCGAGCACGAGGAAGAGGGCGGGGACGAGCAGGGCGGTCAGTTTCAGCCAGTACTGGAAGGCCTGGACGAAGGTGATGCTGCGCATGCCGCCCGCGGCGACCGTGGCCACCACGACGGCGGCCACGATGACGCCGCCGAGGGCGTCGGGCGCGCCGGTGAGCACCGCCAGGGTCAGCCCCGCGCCCTGTAGCTGGGGCAGCAGGTACAGCCAGCCGACCCCGACGACGAAGGCGCCCGCGAGCCGCCGCACGCCCTGGGAGGCGAGGCGGGCCTCGGCGAAGTCGGGCAGCGTGTAGGCGCCGGAGCGGCGCAGCGGGGCGGCGACGAACAGCAGCAGGACCAGATAGCCGGCCGTGTAGCCGACCGGGTACCACAGCATGTCCGGGCCCTGCACCAGGACCAGGCCGGCGATGCCCAGGAAGGATGCGGCGGAGAGGTACTCGCCGCTGATGGCGGCCGCGTTCAGGCGCGGGCCGACGGTGCGGGAGGCGACGTAGAAGTCCGACGTCGTCCGGGACACGCGCAGGCCGAAGGCGCCGACCAGGACGGTGGCCACGACGACGAGGGCCACGGCGGGGACGGTGTAGGCGGAGTTCACGGCCGCGTGTCCTCAGCGGTCCTCGACGAGCCGGACGAAGTCGCGTTCGTTGCGCTCGGCGCGGCGCACGTACCAGCGGGCGAGCAGCACCAGCGGGGCGTAGAGGCAGAAACCGAGGACCGCCCATCTCAGGCGGCGGGCCTCGGGCGCCGCGGCGAACACCAGTGGCAGCGGAGCGACCAGCAGCACGAGCACCGCGAACACCGCCAGGGCGGCGCGCAGCTGGCTGCGTATCAGGGAACGGACGTAGGTGTGGCCGAGGGTGGTCTGCTCGTCTATCTCGGTGCGTGGGGGGTAGTGACCCGGGGCCCGGCCGGTGCGGCGGGGCGGGCCCGTGACGACGACACGGCGTTCGGTGGCGTCCTGCGGCATGGTGTACGGTCCCCTCTAGCGCGCGGTCCGGCGCAGCAGCAACTCCCGCAGCTCTCGCGCGTGGCGGCGGCTGACCTGGAGCTCCTCGGTGCCGACCAGCACGCTCACCGAGCCCGCGTCCAGGCGGAGTTCGTCGATGTGGCGCAGTGCGACCAGATGGCGGCGATGGATGCGGACGAAGCCGCGGGAGCGCCAGCGTTCCTCCAGCGTGGACAGCGGGATGCGGACCAGGTGGCTGCCCCTGCCGGTGTGCAGGCGGGCGTAGTCGCCCTGGGCCTCGACGTGGGTGATGTCGTCGACGGCGACGAAGCGGGTCACGCCGCCGAGTTCCACGGGAAGCTGGTCGGGGTCGGGCTCGCTCACGGTGATCCTCGGGGCGGCGTCGCGCAGCTGGGCGGCGCGGCGGACGGCCTCGGCGAGCCGTTCCTTGCGGACGGGCTTGAGGACGTAGTCGACGGCCTTGAGGTCGAAGGCCTGGACCGCGAAGTCCTCGTGGGCGGTGACGAACACGATCAGCGGCGGCTGGGCGAACCCGGTCAGCAGCCGCGCCAGGTCCAGGCCGTCGAGGCCGGGCATGTGGATGTCGAGGAAGACGACGTCGATGGCGTCGGGTCCGCCGGGGCCGGACTGCAGGGCCCGGTTGATGCGGCGCAGCGCCTCGGTGGCGTCGCCGGCGCCCTCCACGCCGGCGATCCGGGGGTCGGCGCTCAGCAGGTAGAGCAGTTCCTCGAGCGAGGGGCGTTCGTCGTCGACGGCGAGGGCGCGCAGCATGAACGTGGAGTCTAGGGGCGAAAGGCATGCCTGGACATGTGTCGGACGTGCGCGTTCGCGCTGGATACAGTGCCGACATGAACAGCAGGCAGGCACCCTTCGACGAGCTGGATCGGAAGATCCTCACCGCCCTGATGGCGAACGCCCGCAGCAGCTTCGCCGAGATCGGCACGGAGATCGGCCTGTCCGCGACGGCCGTGAAGCGCCGGGTGGACCGGCTGCGCGAGACGGGTGTGATCACCGGGTTCACGGCCACGGTGAAGCCGTCGGCGCTGGGCTGGCGCACGGAGGCGTATGTCGAGGTGTACTGCGAGGGGGCGGCGCCGCCCCGGCGGCTGGCCGAGGTGGTGCGCAACCATCCGGAGATCACCGCGGCGATGACGGTGACCGGCGGTGCGGACGCGCTGCTGCACGTGCGGGCACGCGACGTGGAGCACTTCGAGGAGGTGCTGGAGCGGATCCGGACGGAGCCGTTCATCCGCAAGACGATCAGCGTGATGGTGCTGTCCCATCTGCTGCCGGACAGCCCCGAGGCCGGTGCCAGCCAGCCCGCTCCCGAAGACGCAGCAGACGTGCGCTGAACGGCTCGGATACGCAGTATTACTGCTCAGACACGCAGCTTTCTTTGCTTGTCGTTCGTATCCGCCGCTTCCTACCTTGGTGTCAACCCTCAGTCGACACCCCAGGAATCGGAGGAACCCCTCTGTGCCCGAGACCCGTGTGCCGCGCCGGCGGCGCTTCCTCGTCTGCGAACCCAGACACTTCGCCGTGCAGTACGCGATCAACCCCTGGATGCGTCCGGACCGTCCCGTGGACGTCCCGCTCGCCCAGGCCCAGTGGCAGGCGCTGGTCGACATCTACCGCGCTCACGGTCACACCGTCGAGACCGTGGAACCCGTGCCGGGTCTGCCGGACATGGTCTTCGCCGCGAACGCGGCGGTCGTCGTCGGCGGCCGCGTCTTCGGCTCCCTCTTCCGCGCGCCGGAGCGGCGCCCGGAGTCCCTTCCCTACGACACGTGGTTCAAGTCGGCCGGCTTCGACGTCTACCGGCCCGAGTCGGTGTGTGAGGGCGAGGGCGACTTCGTACCGGCCGGGCGCTGGCTGCTCGCCGGCACCGGCTTCCGCACCACCCCCGAGGCCCATCGCGAGGCGCAGGAGTTCCTGGGCGTGCCGGTGATCGGCCTGACCCTGGTGGACCCGTACTTCTACCATCTGGACACGGCGCTGTTCGTCCTCGAGGACGCTGCGGACGGCACCGACGGGAACATCGCGTACTACCCGGAGGCTTTCTCGCCGGGCAGCCGCGAGGTGCTCGCCCGCCTCTACCCGAACGCGGTGATCGCCACCCGCGAGGACGCGATGGCCTTCGGCCTCAACTCCGTCTCCGACGGCCGCCACGTCTTCATCTCGCCCGGCGCCACGGCCCTCGCCGACCAACTGGCCCACCACGGTTACCTGCCCGTCCCCGTCGATCTGTCGGAGTTCCACAAGGCCGGCGGCGGCATCAAGTGCTGCACCCAGGAGATCCGCTCATGACCGCACCCGTGCACACCCGTACATCCGACGACCTGATCCGGGCCGAGGAGCCGGTCCTCGCGCACAACTACCACCCGCTGCCCGTGGTCGTCGCCCGGGCCGAGGGCGCCTTCGTGGAGGACGTGGAGGGCCGCCGCTACCTCGACATGCTGGCCGGTTACTCGGCCCTGAACTTCGGCCATCGCCACCCCGCGCTGGTCGAGGCGGCGCACCGCCAGCTCGACCGGCTCACCCTCACCTCGCGGGCCTTCCACAACGACCGGCTCGCCGAGTTCGCCGAACGGCTGGCGGGGCTGACCGGACAGGACATGGTGCTGCCCATGAACACCGGCGCCGAGGCGGTGGAGAGCGGCATCAAGGTGGCCCGCAAGTGGGCCTACGAGGTCAAGGGCGTCCCCGCCGACCGGGCGACGATCGTGGTCGCGGCGGACAACTTCCACGGCCGTACGACGACGATCGTCAGCTTCTCGACGGACGAGACGGCTCGGTCGGGCTTCGGGCCGTTCACGCCGGGCTTCAGGATCGTTCCCTACAACGACCTGGCGGCGATGGAGGCGGCGATCGACGAGACCACGGCGGCCGTGCTGATCGAGCCGATCCAGGGCGAGGCCGGCGTGATCGTCCCCGACAACGGCTACCTCGCCGGTGTGCGGGAGCTGACCCGCCGGGCCGGCTGTCTCTTCGTCGCCGACGAGATCCAGTCCGGCCTCGGCCGCACCGGTCGCACGCTCGCCGTCGAGCACGAGGACGTGGTGCCCGACGTCGTGCTCCTCGGCAAGGCACTGGGCGGCGGCATCGTGCCGGTGTCGGCGGTCGTGGGCAGCCGCGAGGTGCTCGGGGTGCTGCGGCCGGGCGAGCACGGGTCGACGTTCGGCGGCAACCCGCTGGCGGCGGCGGTCGGCACGGCGGTGGTCGAGCTGCTGGAGACCGGTGAGTTCCAGCGCAGGGCCGCCGAGCTCGGTGTGGTCCTGCGGGAAGGGCTGACCGCTCTGGTCGGCGCGGGCGTGGTGGGCTTCCGCTCGCGCGGCCTGTGGGCGGGCGTCGACGTCGACCCGGCGATCGGCACGGGCCGGGAGATCAGCGAGCGCCTGATGCGGGAGGGCATCCTGGTCAAGGACACCCACGGCTCCACGATCCGACTGGCCCCGCCGCTGACCGTCACCGAGGAGGAACTGCGCTCCGCGCTCGGCTCCCTGGAGAAGGTGCTGGCCTCCTGACGGAACACCGGCAGCCCGACGACGATCGGCACATGCCGACGGCGGGCACGGCTGGGGGCGCCCACGTGGGCGCCCCCAGCGGCTCGCTCCGCTGACGTCGTGGCCTACTCGTTGGGCTCGGCCGAGCTGATACCCCCGAGCGCGGAGCCCGGGTCGCGCTCGATGGCCAGGTCGCCGATGGAGACGATGCCCACGGGGTGACCATGGTCGACGACCGGGATGCGGCGCACGGCGTGCTCCCGCATCAGCTGCACCGCGTGGTCGAGGTCGTCGTCGGGGGTCAGGGTGAAGAGGTCGGCGCTGCACGCGGAGGCGACGGTGCGCTGCTCCTGGTCACCGCCCTCCGCCAGCGAGCGCACCACCAGGTCGCGGTCGCTGACCACACCCCGCAGTTCGTCGCCCTCGGTCACCAGGACGATTCCGATGTCCTCGTCGCGCATTTTCTGGGCCGTCGCCGTGACCGAGGTCTGCGGTTCCACCGTCACCAGTCGGCTGGTCATGATGTCGCGTACGTGCTGAGCCATGACGCCTCCCTTCGTCACGTCCTGCGGTGCCGTTCACCGCACTGCTCAGCCCGGGTACCCGACCGGAGCGGCACCGTACCGGCCTCGCCCGGTCCACGTGCGACGCATGGGACGCGCGCCGTGCGGTACGACCAAGGGGTGAGAGCGGACGCAGGGGCACGCGAAGTGGCGCACGGGCCTGCGTCGACTCGTTGGCGTGGCGGCAATGCGGGTACCCGGCCGCGAGAGACGGCACTTCCTGAGGAGATGACTCCCATGCTGCTCTTCGGCCTGCTTCTCCTGGCGGCCACGGCCGCTTTCACCGGCCTGGCCATCGCCGGAAACCTGTCCGGCGGGCCGGACTACACGGTCTCGGTGCTCGGCAACCACATCGCCACCATGAGCACCCTGGCCATCTTCAGCGCCGGGCTCGCCCTCGCCCTGCTCTTCTGCCTGGGTCTGACCCTCATGGCCGGAGCGGCCACGCACCACCGGCACACGCACCGCGCTGCGCGAGGCTACGGCGGCGCGGACACCGGCCGGATGAACGAGCCGACGCGCCCGGACGACCGCCGCTACCCGTGACACCGGCCGGCGGGACCGGCGTCACGGGCGGGGTGGTCAGTGGTAGGCGTGCACGACCGCGTGTCCCTTGCCGCGGCCGATCATCCACCGGTTGACCGGTGTGGTCAGCACGAAGGCGAGGGCCAGGGAGAGGACGAGCGAGACCCAGAACAGCGCGTCGGAGAGGCCTGCGTCCATGGCGCCGGGCACTCCGACCATGACGGTGTTGTCGATCAGTTCCATCACCGCGATGGAGACCGTGTCCGCGGCGAGGGCGACTTTGAGCGCCTGCCGGAGGGGGAGGCCCGCGCGCAGCATCCCGCGCATCGTCAGCGCGTAGCCGAAGACGAAGGCCAGTGCGATCGAGACGACGACGGTGGCCGCGTTGTGCAGCCCGGCCGCCGTCCCGACGACCATGCCGAGCACCTCGCCGATGGCGCAGCCGGTCAGGCAGTGCAGCGTCGCCTGCGCGGCCGTGTGCCAGGAGGCACCTGCGCCCGCCGAAGCGGCCGCAGGGTGATGCCCGTGGTGTCCTTGTGGGTGCTCGTGGTGCTCGTGCTGCCCATGGTGGTGTTCCTGCGGGCTTGCCGGGTGTGTCATCGTCGCTCTCCCCTGCTGACGCTGATGCGACCCCCTGCCGAGGGCTTCACCGGACCCGAACAACATACCCCCTGGGGGTATTCCAGGGAAAGAGATGGGCGCCGGCCCCGGCCGCCCGGCCGTCTCCCTCATCTCGGTGATTGCGCGACCCACTCCCGTGCGGCCGGCGCGCCCGACCCCGTCAGCCCTCCTGACGCCGGCGCCTGCGCCGCAGCAGATGCCGGGCGATCAGCGCGACGACGAGAACGCCCAGACCGGCGAGCACGTACCCCTCGTACCGCTGGATCGTGCCGTAGACGGCGTTGATGTGCGTGCCCGCGAAGTAGGCCAGCGTCACCCACAGGCCCACCCACAGCGCCGCGCCGAGCGCGTTGAAGGCGAGGAAGCGGTGCCAGGGCATGCCGGTGGTACCGGCGATGATGCCGTTGGCCTGGCGCAGCCCCTCGATGAAGCGCGCCACCGTGACGATCTTGCCGCCGTGCCGGGAGAAGAACCGCTCGGCCGCCTCGAACCGTTTCGGTGTCAGGAAGACGTACTTCCCCCAGCGATGGACGAAGGCCCGCCCGCCGAAGTGGCCGATCAGATAGCCGATGTTGTCCCCGACGACGGCGGCGACGAACCCGATCACGCCCACGGCCACGACGTTCAGCTGACCGGCACCGGCGTACACGCCCGCCGCGATCAGGATCGTCTCCCCCGGGGCGGGGATACCGAAGTCCTCCACGAGGACCACGCCACCCACGGCCCAGTAGCCGTAGTGGCTGAGCAGCGGTGCCAGGTGTTCCAGCGGACCCGGAAGCGGAGGGGCCATGCTGCCCACCGTACGTCGGCGGGCGCGCGGGATCGGGCAGGCGCCGCGCGCCCGGTTCCGCGCGCCCGCCCCCGCACTTACACTTGCACCCCACGGCACAGAGGTTGACCTGCGAGAACGCGCCGGACAAGCGCGACGGTCGGGCGGATCCGCACGATGAGGAGCGACCCCCTTGTTCTACTACCTGCTCAAGTACGTGCTGCTGGGACCGCTGCTGAGGATGATCTTCCGGCCGCGCATCGAGGGGCTGAAGCATGTGCCGGACTCCGGCCCGGCCATCGTCGCGGGCAACCACCTGTCGTTCTCGGACCACTTCCTGATGCCCGCGATCCTCAGACGGCGCATCACCTTTCTGGCCAAGGCGGAGTACTTCACGGGCCCGGGCCTCAAGGGCCGCCTCACGGCCGCCTTCTTCCGCAGCGCCGGGCAGATCCCGGTCGACCGCTCAGGGAAGGAGGCGGGTCAGGCGGCGATCCGGGAAGGGCTCGGGGTGCTGCGCAAGGACGAGCTGCTCGGCATCTACCCCGAGGGCACCCGCTCGCACGACGGCCGCCTGTACAAGGGCAAGGTCGGCGTCGCGGTCATGGCACTCAAGGCGGGTGTCCCGGTCGTGCCCTGCGCGATGATCGGCACGTTCGAGGCGCAGCCCCCGGGCAAGGTCGTCCCGAGGATCCACCCCGTGGTCATCCGCTTCGGCAAGCCGCTGGACTTCTCCCGCTACGCCGGGATGGAGGAGGAGAAGGCGGTTCTGCGGGCCGTCACCGACGAGATCATGTACGCCATCCTGTCGCTGTCGGAACAGGAGTACGTCGACCAGTACGCGGCCGTGGTCAAGGCCGAGCAGACCGCCGCCGCGGGCGAGAAGGAACGCAGGTTCCCCCGGTCGCCGCTGGGTTGACCCCCGGACCCGGGCCCGAGGCGGTACGGCGAAGGGGCGGCCGGACACGCCAGCCGCCCCTCACCGCGTACGTCCGCTCGTTACGGCTTCGGAGTCGCGTGCGGAGCGCAGGTCACGTCCGCAGCGTCCAGCTTGCCGGTGAGCAGGTATGCGTCCACCCGGTTGTTGATGCACGGGTTGACCAGGCCGGTGACGCCGTGGGAGCCCGCGTCCTTCTCGGTGATCAGGCGGGAGCCCTTGAAGCGCTTGTGCAGTTCGACGGCGCCCTGGTACGGGGTGGCGGCGTCCCGCGTGGACTGCACGATCAGCACCTGCGGCAGACCCTTGCCGGTCTTGACGTTCACCGGGGTCTGCTGCTGGACCGGCCAGGTGGCGCACGGCAGGTTCATCCAGGCGTTGGACCAGGTCAGGAACGGATACTTGGCGTTCAGCCGCGTGTTGTCCTGGTCCCACTTCTTCCAGCTCGTGGGCCACTTGGCGTCCGTGCACTCGACGGCCGTGTAGACCGCGTTGCCGTTCTCCGAGGAGATGTTGCCCGCGGTGTCGGACATGTCGGGGGCGGCGGCGTCGACGAGCGCCTGCGTGTCACCGGCGAAGTACTTGCTGAACACCGTCGCCACCGGCACCCACGACGAGTCGTAGTACGGGGCGCTCTGGAAGAAGCCGAGCAGCTCGGACGGGCCGACGACCCCACCGATCGGGTTCTTCTTCGCGGTGGCGCGCAGTTGAAGCCACTTGGCCTGGACGGCGTCGCGGGTGGTGCCCAGGTGGAACGAGGCGTCGTTCTTGGCGACCCAGTCCTCCCAGTCCTTCCAGCGGCCCTCGAAGGCGACGTCCTGGCCCAGGTTGGCCTGGTACCAGATGTTCTCCTGGGCCGGGTTGACGACGCTGTCGACGATCATCCGGCGGATGTGGCCCGGGAACAGCGTGCCGTAGACGGCGCCGAGGTAGGTGCCGTAGGAGACACCGAGGTAGTTGATCTTCTTCTCGCCGAGCGCCGCACGGATGACGTCCATGTCGCGGGCGGTGTTCGGCGTGGTCATCTGCTGGAGCATGTCCCGGCCGGTGCGCTCGAGGCAGCCGTCGGCGTACTCGCGGGCCAGCTTGCGCTGGGCGAGCTTGTCGGCCTCGGAGTCGGGCACCGGGTCCATCTTGGGCGCCTTCACGAACTCCTGCGGGTCCTCGCAGGAGATCGGCGCCGAGTGGCCGACACCGCGCGGGTCGAAGCCGACGAAGTCGTAGGCCTTTGCGACATTGGCCCAGACCGGGTTCTTGGAGGTGACGCGGGCCGGGAAACGCAGGCCCGAACCGCCCGGACCACCCGGGTTGTAGACGAGGGCGCCCTGGCGCTCCTGCGGGGTGCCGGTGTTGCCGATACGGTCGACGGCGAGCTTGATCTGCTTGCCGTAGGGGTGCGCGTAGTCGAGCGGCACCGACACGTAGCCGCACTGGATGGGCTTGGCAAGTCCCCAGTCGGCGGGGCAGTCCTGCCAGTCGATCCCGGCCTTGGCGGCGCGGGCCGCGGCGATCGCCGCACCGTACGCCTCGCGGTCCTGGCCGTGGCGGCTGTCCGCGCTGGCCGCGGGGGCCGACACGGCCCCGGCTATCAGGGTCGCCGTGACGAGCGCGCCGGCGGAACCGAGCGCCATGACCCGGCTCTTCGGTCTGATGTCCCTCAAGTAGGACCTCCGCGTACATCGTTTGCGAATTGGGTACGCCGGATCCTTCCGGCTATGAGGTCCCTGAGAACAGAGGTTGTTGACCTTCTTTGCCAATCCGATAACCGGCGTGGGATGTTCCGCTCAGCGGAGATCCGGTACTGGTTCCGTGGACGCCACCGGGTCGAGCGAGGCCAGTGCCTGGTCGAGCAGGCGGCGCAGCAGCAGCGCGTCCGGCGCGATCGCGCTCACCAGCGCGGCGGGCCCGGCGAGCGGAACGAGCACGGCCCCCTCGCCCAGTGTCCGGGCCGCCACCGGTGTCCGTGCGAACTCCGGCCGCACCACGAGGAGCTGCCCCACGGCCCGGTGCCCGGCCAGCACCGCGGGACCGTCCCAGCCGCCCGGTGCGCCCGGTCCGCAGCACAGCTCCTGGTCCAGAACGGACCGACCGCCGATCCGGACGGCGAGTCGGTTGGTGAGCCGCCCGGGCCGCTCCCCCACCCGGCCGAGCACCTGCTCCTCGCGCAGCACGAGACGGGCCGCCGGGGCCAGGTCGACGCGGGTGGTGACGTGCAGGTCACTGGCCCGTGCGGAGATCAACTGCTCGGGCAGCCAGTGCAGTTCGCCGCCGTCGGCCACGGTGAGCCGTACGTCGTACCGGGCCTCGCCCGGCGCCTGCCCCGGCAACGCGATCGTGGCGGCCGCCGACCCCACCCGCAGCCGGGCGCCGCTCTCGACTTGTGCGTCGACGGTGAAACGGTCGCCGCCGAGCGGTCCGCTCATCGCTCCGACGAGCAGGACGTGCGCCTCGGCGCCGCTGCCCCGCGTCCTCCGCGGGGCGAGCGGCCCCTGCCCCTCCAGCACGGGCAGGGAGGTACCGCCGCGGCCGTCGTCCCGGGCGACGATCCGCGCGGCGGCTCGGACACCGGCCGTCGCGTCCGGCGTCGGGGACGCGGTGGAGACGGCGGTCGCGGTCGGCAGCGTGGCGGTCATGCCGTCCACGCCGCGAGCCTCGACCGCACCCAGTCGGCGACCTCCGACACTCCGGTCCCGCTCCGCAGCGACTGCAGCACGACCGGCAGCTCGCCGCGCGCCGCCTCGGCGTCGGCGGCCATCCGGCCGAGGTCGGAGCCGACGTACGGCGCGAGGTCGGTCTTGTTGACGACGAGCAGGTCGGCGGTAGTGACGCCGGGGCCGCCCTTGCGCGGGATGTCGTCGCCGCCGGCGACATCGATCACGAAGATCTGCGCGTCGACGAGCCCCTTGGAGAAGGTCGCGGTGAGGTTGTCCCCACCGGACTCCACGAGGACCAGGTCCAGCGGCCCGACGGAGTCCTCCAGGTCCTCCACGGCCTCCAGGTTCGCCGAGATGTCGTCCCGGATCGCCGTG
>NZ_MUBM01000343.1 GCF_002154505.1 Streptomyces carpinensis
AGCGGCACGCGCGCGCGTGCCCTGCGGGCCGTACTGCGCGAGCACCCCGAGACCCTGCTGATCGAGGACGACCACGGCCACGGCATCGTCGACCTCCCCCTGCACCCATTGGCCGGAGTCACCCGGCACTGGGCCTTCGTACGGTCGGTCGCCAAGGCCTACGGCCCCGACCTGAGGCTCGCCGTGCTCACCGGCGACGAGATCACCGTCGACCGGGTCCGCGGGCGGCAGCGGCTCGGGCCCGGCTGGGTGAGCCTGCTGCTGCAGCGCGCGGTCGTACGGCTGTGGCGGGACGGGGTGCCGGACACGCGCGCGGTGGCGGCGGAGTACGGAAGACGGCGCGAGGCGCTGATCGGCGCGCTGGCGCAACGAGGCGTCGCAGCCCAGGGGCGCAGCGGGATGAACGTGTGGGTGCCCGTGCCGGACGAGACCGGTGCCGTCGCCCGGCTGCTGCACGCGGGCTGGGCGGTCGCCCCGGGCGCCCGCTTCCGGATGAGCGCGCCGCCGGGCATCCGGATCACCGTCTCCACGCTGCGGGACGACGAGGTGGCGCCGCTGGCGGACTTCGTGGCGGCGGCCCTCGGGCCGGCGCCTGTGCGAAGTTACGTCTGAAGCCCGCCGGGGCGTCCTGCCGTCACAGTCGGCCCCGCAGCGGCTACGCCTTGGCCGCGGGCTCGGGCCGGGAGGACTCTCGGGGCGTCGTCCCGGAGTCCGGCGCGGCCGCACCCTCGGCCTGCTGCGTGCCGGACCGGTGGCCGCTCCTGGGCCGGGCCTGGGTGAGGGCCGCGCCCGCCAGGACGATCACCGCGCCGACCGGGGTCGACCAGGTCAGGTGCTCGCCGAGGACGGCGACGCCCGCGGCGGTGGCGATGATCGGAACGAAGTAGGTGACCATCTGGGCGGTCGTCGGGCCGACCTCGGCGACCAGGCCGTACTGGACGAGCATCGCGACGCCCGTGCCCAGTGCCCCCAGCGCGGCGATCGCGAGCAGCGGCACCACCGACAGGTGGCTCGGCAGGTCCGTGAACAACGGGGTGACCACGGCCAGCTGCACCGTCGCCAGCAGCAGCTGGCCCCCGGTCAGCGACAGGTGCGACTCCGTGGAGCCGGCCAGGGTGCGCCGGACGTAGATCCAGCCGACCGGGTAGCTCAGCGAGGCCAGCAGCGCCATCGTCGTGCCGCGCGCGTCCAGGCCGTGGAAGCCCTGCCAGGCGCCCAGCACCGTGAGCACCCCGAGGAAGCCGAGGCCGAGACCCGCCACCCGCACCCGGGTCGGGCGGTCCTCCGAGAGGGCGACGAGGGACAGGACCATGCCCCACAGCGGCGACGTCGCGTTGCAGATGCCCGCGAGCGTGGAGGGGATCGTCAGCTCCGAGTACGCGAACAGCGAGAAGGGCAGGGCGTTGAGGAAGAACCCGGCGACCGCCAGGTGCGCCCAGGTGCGGGCGCCGCGCGGCAGCCGCTCCCGCTTCACCGCCATCGCCACGACGAGCACCGCCGTGCCGAACACCAGGCGTCCCAGGGTCACCTGGAACGGCGCGAATCCGTGTGTGCCCACCTTCATGAACAGGAAGCTGAAGCCCCAGATGAGCGACAGGAAGGTGAAACGGACCCGCCAGTGGAGAGGTCGGCGGACCCCGCCGGCCGGGACGGACGGCTTGGACGAGATGGTCGTGGTGCTCATGGTCGTACCATGCACTGATCCGACCTCTTAGCACAATCGAGAATTCGCGCGCGATACCTCGTAGCATCGCTTACATGTTGAACCTGGAGCGACTGCGCACCCTCGACGCCCTGGCCCGGCACGGCTCGGTCAGCGGCGCGGCCGACGGACTGCATGTGACGACCTCGGCCGTCTCGCAGCAGATGGCCAAGCTGGAGCGGGAGGTGGGCCAGCAGCTGCTCGCCAGGAACGGCCGGGGCGTGCGGCTCACGGACGCCGGCCGGCTGCTCGCCGAGCACGCGGCGCGCATCCTGTCACAGGTCGAGCTGGCCCAGTCCGACCTGGAGGCCCAGCGCGGGCAGGTGGTCGGCGCACTGCGGCTCGGCGCGTTCCCGACCGCCGCGCGCGGACTCTTCCCCATGGCGCTGTGCCATCTGCGCGCCCGGCACCCGGGCCTCAGCGTCACCACCGACGAGGTCGAGCCCTCGCTCGCGGTGCGCGCCGTGCTGCGCGGCGACGTCGACATGGCGGTCGTCCTCGACTGGTACAACAAGCCGCTGCCCGTGCCCGAGGGGCTCACCCGGGCGCCGATCCTCGACGACGCCGCCGACGTGGCCCTGCCCGCCGCCCACCCGTACGCGGACCGGGTCGAGGTCGACCTGGAGGAGTTCGCCGACGACGACTGGATCACCTGGCGCGACGCGGAGTTCTGCCACGAGTGGCTGCTGGACACCCTGCGCTCCAAGGGTGTCGAACCGCGCATCGCGCACCGCGCCGAGGAACACGCCACCCAGCTCGCCCTGGTCGCCGCCGGCCTCGGGGTGTGCGTGGCGCCGCGGCTCGGGCGCGGGCCGCTGCCCGCCGGGGTGCGGACCGTTCCCGTGCGGCAGGCGGTACGGCGGCACGTCTACGCCGTCTGGCGCGCCGACGCCGATCGCCGCCCCTCGATCCGCGCGGCGGTCGACGCCCTGCGCGCGGCGGGGGAGCAGGTCGACTGAGTCGGCGCCGGCGCTCAGTCCGAGCCCAGCTTGCGGAAGTCCCAGGAGACGATCCTCTCCGGGGTCAGCCGCACCCACGCGTGCCGCCCGTCGTGCGGCATCTCCTCCAGACCGAAGTTCTTGCGGGCGAACAGCGTCTCGGGGACGTCGAGTTCCGCGCACGGCTCCCCGGTGCGCGGTACCTCTCCCACGAACTGCGCCGTGCCGGACAGCTCGACGCCCCGCAGCCGGTCGTACTCCTCACCCGTGTCGACCACGACCGCCACCCGGGGATCGCGGCGCAGATCCGCCCAGCGCCGGCTGCGCACCACGGAGTACAGCCACAGCGAGGTGCCGTCCCAGGCGAACCACAGGGGGCTCACGTGCGGGAGGCCGCCGGGCGACGCCGTGGCGACCCGGCAGGTGCGCTGGGTGGTGAGGAACTCGTCCAGCTCGCCCGGCGTCATCATGATCTTCCGGCCCCGGCGCTGGGTGACGGTCATGCGGCCTCCCTCTTCTCTTCTCCCGCGTCGGGCCAGAATCTCATCACCCGCGCTGCCCCACGCCGCCGGCCGTGCGCCCGAGGAGCAGCCGGCCGGCGGGGCGGCCGTGCGCGTCGCGGCCCGACCGCGGTCGCCGAGCAAGGCCGTGGAGCGGACCCGGTGGCCTGGCCGGCATGAGCGCGAGCGGCGCGGGTCAGGCCAGCTTGATCTCGTCCCCCGAGACCGAGATGTTCCTGGCCGGCAGCGGCTGGGTCGCGGGGCCCTTCCTGACGCTGCCGTCGGCCGTGGAGAACTCGCTGTGGTGACACGGGCAGCTGATCACGCCGCCCGCGATTCCGCTCACCGCGCACCCCTGGTGGGTGCACTTCGACGAGAAGGCCTTGAACTGCCCCTTCACCGGCTGCGTCACCACCACGCCCTCCTTGGCGAAGATCTTGCCCCCGCCCTCCGGGATGTCGGCGGTCTTGGCGAGCACGGCACCGGAGGAGCCGGCCCCGTCGCCGCCGCTGCCGTTGGCGGCACTTCCGTTCTGAGTGGTGGCCGAACCGGACGACGACGTGTCGTCCGACCCGCACGCGGTCAGCGCGACGGCGAGCCCCGCCGCTCCCACCGCCGCCACGACGGTGCGGCGGGCCGGTGCCCCCTGGGGCTGAAGCGATTCGCTGGTCATGCCGACGTTCCCTTCGCACAGACTTCAGGGGCGGACCTCGCGATCCGCCCGGACTTCGTGATCCGACTTGTGATCCGTACAGGGGTACGTCCGCCGGGCGCCGGGCGTTCAGACGATGGCGGAACTCGTGCCAAGACCCCAGTAACCTGGGGCGATGCTCAAGGAAGTCAACGCGACCCGGTTCATCACACCGCTGCGTGAGGGCGGCTCGCTGCCGGGCCTCGTCGAGGCCGACGACTTCGGCACGTACGTCCTGAAGTTCATCGGTGCCGGACAGGGGCGCAAGACGCTCGTCGCCGAGGTCGTCTGCGGCGAACTCGCCCGCCGGCTGGGACTGCGGGTGCCCCGACTGGTGACGATCGGTCTGGACCCGGTCCTCGGCCTCGGTGAACCCGAGGAGCAGGTGCAGGAGTTGCTGAGGTCCAGCGGCGGCACCAACCTCGGGATGGACTTCCTGTCCGGCGCGCTCGGCTTCGACCCGCTGGCCTTCTCCGTGGACGCCGAGGAGGCCGGGCGGATCGTCTGGTTCGACGCACTGGTGGGCAACGTGGACCGCTCCTGGCGCAACCCCAACCTGCTCAGGTGGCGCGGCGAGCTGTGGCTCATCGACCACGGCGCGACCATGATCTGGCACCACAACTGGCCCGGCGCCGAAGCCTCCGCGGCCCGCCCGTACGACGCCTCCGACCATGCGCTCGCGCCCTTCGCCCCGGATCTCGCCGCCGCCGCGGCCCGGCTCGCGCCCCTGGTCACCGAGGACATGCTCGCCGAGGTCACCGCCGAGATCCCGGACGTCTGGCTGGCCGGCGAGCCCGGCTTCGACACCCCGGACGACCTGCGCCGGGCGTACGCACGCCCGCTGCTCGCGCGGGCCGCCGTCATCCACGAGCGCATCACCGGCATCGAGGGGGCCAAGTGAGCGACCACCACATCATCGGCGGCCGCCAGGCGGGCGACCGCCACATCACCAGGGCCGGCCAGGGCGGTGACCGGGACGTCTTCGAGTACGCCCTGCTGCGCGTCGTACCGCGCGTCGAACGCGGCGAGTGCATCAACGCGGGCGTGATCGTCTATTGCCGGGCCCGGTCCTACGTCGGTGCCCGCACCCACCTCGACGAGGCCCGGCTGCTCGCCCTCGACGCCGTCGCGGACGTGGCCGGGGTGCGGGCCGCGCTGCGCGCCGTCGAGAGCGTGTGCGCCGGCGGGGCGGCGGCCGGGCAGGCCGCCCGCGACGACGCCGGGCGGCGGTTCCGCTGGCTGATCGCTCCCCGCTCGACAGTCGTGCAGCCCGGGCCGGTGCACACCGGGCTGACCACCGATCCGGCCGCCGAGACGGAGCGATTGCTGGACCTTCTGGTGAGGTAATGGATCACACCGGCACCCTGTGTCGTTGACACCGCGTGCCAGGGCTTCTAGCGTCACGTCTACCGAAGGTACTAAGCGGTTGCTCACCGCACACATCAGGTTCTCTCAAGGGCGAGGAGAAGCAGCAATGTCCAGCACTGAGCAGCGGGTAGCCGTCGTCACCGGTGCCGCGCGCGGCATCGGCGCCGCCACCGCCGTACGACTGGCCGCCGAAGGCCGCGCGGTCGCCGTGATCGACCTCGACGAGTCCGCCTGCAAGGACACCGTGGAGAAGATCACCGCGGCGGGCGGCAGGGCCATCGCGGTCGGCGCCGACGTCTCGGACGAGGCGCAGGTCGAGACGGCGATCGCCCGTGTCGTCGAGGAACTCGGCGCGCCGACCATCCTCGTCAACAACGCGGGCGTGCTCCGCGACAACCTGCTGTTCAAGATGAGCGTCTCGGACTGGGACACCGTCATGAACGTGCACCTGCGCGGCTCCTTCCTCATGGCCCGCGCCGTGCAGAAGCACATGGTGGACGCGGGCTTCGGCCGGATCGTCAACCTCTCCTCGTCCTCCGCGCTCGGCAACCGCGGCCAGGTCAACTACTCGGCCGCCAAGGCCGGTCTCCAGGGCTTCACCAAGACCCTCGCCAAGGAGCTCGGCAAGTTCGGCATCACCGCCAACTCCGTCGCCCCCGGTTTCATCGCCACCGAGATGACCAAGGCCACCGCCGAGCGCGTCGGCATGAACTTCGACGACTTCAAGGCCGCCGCCGCCACCCAGATCCCGGTGCAGCGCGTCGGTGAGCCCGAGGACATCGCCAACGCGATCGCCTTCTTCACCGGCGACGCGGCCGGCTTCGTCTCCGGCCAGGTGCTCTACGTCGCCGGCGGACCGCTCAACTAAGGAAACGGGCAGATGACTTCCGTGGAACTGACCGGCAAGGTCGTCCTCGTCACCGGCGCCAGCCGCGGCATCGGCTACGGCATCGCCGAGGCACTGGTGGCCCGCGGTGACCGGGTGTGCATCACCGGCCGCAACGAGGACGCCCTGAAGGAGGCCGTCGAGAAGCTCGGTGCCGACCGGGTCATCGGCGTCGCGGGCAAGGCCCACGACGAGGCCCACCAGGCCGAGGCCGTCGAACGCGTCATGGAGGCGTTCGGCCGCGTCGACCACCTGGTCAACAACGCCGGTACCAACCCGGTGTTCGGCCCGATCGCCGACCTCGACCTGAACGTGGCGCGCAAGGTCTTCGAGACCAACGTCGTCTCCGCGCTCGGCTTCGCCCAGCGCACCTGGCACGCCTGGCAGAAGGACAACGGCGGCGCGATCGTCAACATCGCCTCGATCGCGGGCCTCGCGCCCTCGCCGTTCATCGGCGCCTACGGCATCAGCAAGGCGGCGATGATCAACCTGACGCAGCAGCTGGCGCACGAGTTCGCGCCCCGGGTGCGGGTCAACGCCATCGCGCCGGCCGTGGTGAAGACCAAGTTCGCGCAGGCCCTGTACGAGGGTCGCGAGGAGGAGGCGGCCGCGTCCTACCCGCTCGGCCGGCTCGGGGTGCCCTCCGACATCGGCGGCGCGGCGGCGTTCCTCACCTCCGAGCAGTCCGACTGGATCACGGGCCAGACGCTCGTCATCGACGGCGGCATGTTCCTCAACGCCGGAGTGGGCTGACCGGTCGGCCGACCGGCCCGGGGCCGTTTCCGTTTCGGGGAGGATTTCCTCGTCCCCCTTGACGGAAACGGCCCCGCTGTCGTCGCACGACCGGTGCCACGACCCTATGACAACGTAGTCAGTCACACGCTGATCAAGACCATGTTCATTGCGGGTTCAAGGAGGGGACAGCCGCGGTAAGGTCTGCCGACCCTTGGTACGGCGGATCGAGGAGCGTGCGCGTGTTCAATCGGAACCGATGTCTGCGGCCCGCGGTGGTGATCGCTTCCATATCCCTTGTGGCCGGGTGCAGCGTCTTTTCCGACGGCAACCCCGACAGCAAGGGGCCCATCGTCGTGGGGACGACCAGTGCGCCCAGCACACTCGACCCGGCGGCGGCGTGGGACGGTTCCTGGGAGCTGTTCCGGAACATCTACCAGACGCTCCTGGCCTACCCCAACGGTGCGACCACACCCCAGCCCGACGCCGCGAGCAGCTGCAGGTTCACCGACGCCTCCAACCGCACCTACCGCTGCGAACTGCGCTCGGGCATGAAGTTCGCCGACGGGCACCCGCTGGACGCCGGCGCCGTCAAGTACTCCATCGACCGCATCCGGAACATCAATGTGGCGGGGGGACCCGCCGGCCTGCTCGGCAGCCTGGACCGGGTGCAGGTGGTGGGCGACCGGGAGGTCGTCTTCCAGCTCAACAAGCCCGACGCCACCTTCCCGTTCGTGCTCGCCACCCCGGCCATGTCGATCGTCGATCCCGAGGACTACCCCTCTCATGCCCTGCGCAACGACGGCAGGGTCTACGGCTCCGGCCCGTACACGCTCAAGTCGTACCAGGAGGGCAAGCAGGCGGTCCTGGTCAAGAACGGCAACTACAAGGGGTTCGCCGAGCGCAGAAACGATGCGGTGACCATCCGCTACTTCCAGGACTCGGCCACGATGGTCAAGGCGCTGCGCGACCGCACCATCGACGTGACCTACCGCGGTCTGGCCGCCGACGACATCGTCGCCCTGCAGAGCAAGGGAACCGAGGACCTGCAGCTCGTCGAGGGAGCGGGCGCCGACATCAGCTACCTGGTGTTCAACCCGAAGGACTCCTGGGCGGCCAAGCCGGCCGTGCGGAAAGCCGTCGCCCAGATCGTCGACCGGCCCGCGCTCGCCCACAACGTCTACAAGGACACCGTCGACCCGCTGTACTCCATGGTTCCCAAGGGGCTGACCGGCCACACCACGGGCTTCTTCGACGACTTCGGCGACCCGAGCGTGCCCAAGGCCCGCAAGATCCTCTCCGAGGCGGGCATCACCGGGAAGGTCCCGCTCACTCTCTGGTACACCACCGACCGCTACGGCTCCGAGACCGCCAAGGAGTTCCAGGAGCTCAAGCGGCAGCTGGAGGACTCCGGCCTGTTCACGGTCACTCTGCAGAGCCGGCCGTGGAAGACGTACGTCGTGGGCTACCAGAAGGGCGAGTACCCGGTCTTCGGGCGCGGCTGGTCCCCGGACTTCCCCGACGCCGACAACTTCATCGCCCCGTTCGTGGGGCAGCAGAACGCGCTCGGCACACCGTACCCGTCGCCCGAGATCACCAAGGTGCTGCTGCCCGAGTCCCGCAGCGTGAGCGACCGCGCGAACGTGGTGAAGGAGTTCGAGCGGGCCCAGCAGATACTGGTGAACGACGCACGGCTGCTGCCGCTGTGGCAGGGCAAGCAGTACGTGGCCGCGAGCGACGACATCTCGGGCGGCGAGCGGGCACTCGACCCGTCGTCGATCATGACGATGTGGGAGCTGTACCGCAAGACCAGCTGGTAGGGGTCAGGACGGCCGGGGGAGCCGTTGTCAGTGGTCGCCTGTAGGTTCAGTGGCCTGGAAGTGACCGCACACCGTAAGGACGTTGACGTGACCGACATCGCCATGCTGCCCGAGTCCTGGCGCGGGGTTCTGGGTGACGAGCTGCAGCAGCCCTACTTCAAGGAGCTGACCGAGTTCGTCGAGGAGGAGCGGGCGAAGGGCCCCGTCTACCCGCCGCGCGAGGAGGTCTTCGCCGCGCTGGACGCCACGCCGTACGACAAGGTCAAGGTGCTGGTCCTAGGGCAGGACCCGTACCACGGCGAGGGACAGGGCCACGGTCTGTGCTTCTCGGTGCGTCCCGGAGTGCGGATCCCGCCGTCGCTGCGCAACATCTACAAGGAGATGCACGAGGAGCTGGGCACGACCGTCCCGGACAACGGCTACCTGATGCCGTGGGCGGAGCAGGGCGTGCTCCTGCTCAACGCGGTGCTGACGGTCCGCGCCGGCGAGGCCAACTCCCACAAGGGGCGCGGTTGGGAGAAGTTCACCGACGCGGTGATCCGCGCGGTGGCCGGCCGGCCCGACCCGGCCGTGTTCGTCCTGTGGGGCAACTACGCCCAGAAGAAGCTCCCCCTGATCGACGAGTCCCGGCACGTGGTCGTCAAGGGCGCGCACCCGTCGCCGCTCTCGGCGAAGAAGTTCTTCGGCTCCCGCCCGTTCACCCAGATCAACGAGGCGGTGGCCCGCCAGGGCCACGAGCCGATCGACTGGCAGATCCCCGACCTGGGCTGAGCCCGGCCGCCGTCGGTATGAGCGGCGGGGGCGAACGGAGGGTACGGGCCAGGACTGACCGCCTCGACCTGCGGTGGCTCGGCGGGTGGCACAGATCCTCCCATTGTCGGCCGCAGGCGGTTCCGCCGAGCGCGGCGGGACCGCCAGATGTGCGTCTCCGGGTCCGCGTCTTCGGCGGGATTCGGCAGGCAGGGCCCTAACGTCGGGGGAGTCGGGTCGGGGACATCGCTGGAGGCCGTGGTGACGGAACGACAGGAGCAGGCGGCGTCGGACGCCGTGCTGACGCGGATCGGGCAGTGCGTCATGCTGCACCACGCCGGGGACCGTGAGGAGGCACGGGTGCGGTTCCTCGATCTGTGGGGAGAGATCGGCGAGGACGGCGATCCGCTGCACCGCTGCACGCTGGCCCACTACATGGCGGACACCCAGGACGACCCCTCGGACGAGCTGGCCTGGGACCTCAGGGCGCTGTCGGCGGCGGAAGAGCTGACGGACGACCGGCTCGCCGAGCACGAGGGCGCGCCGGCGGCCCGCGCCCTCTACCCGTCCCTCCATCTGAACCTCGCCGCCGACTATGTGAAGCTGGGCCGCTGCGAGGCGGCCCGCAGCCACCTCGACCGCGCACGCGGCGCGGCCGACGCCCTCGCCGACGACAGTTACGGCGACGGGGTCCGCGCGGCGATCCACCGGCTGGAACTGCGGTTGGGCGAGGACGGTTCCGGTCCCGGCGGGGATGCGGGGGGACCGCCTCGTCAGCGGTCCTAGGGCTGTCGGGCCGGTGCCGGCCGGTGCGTTCCTGTCCGGCCGTCCGGAGGCTGCTCCGCGGGGCCTGAAGAGGCCTCAACGGCCGTATGTCTGGCCGCAGATCCGTGCCTCGGGACTGTCCGGGCGCCAGCCGCCGTACTGCCTGCCGAGGGCGCAGACGCCGGGGTTCCCCGGTACCGCATGGGTGCCGGAGGGGGCTTCGGTGTGCGGTGTCCGTGGCGGACGCCGGTGGTGGGGGCCCGAGTGCCACTGGTGGTGGCCGGGGAAGCGCGGTGCCGGGGCCCGGTGCTGTCGCCCCGGTGGTGCGGGGGCTGCCGGGGCCTGTGAGGTGCCGACGGTCGGGTCCGAGGTGCCGACGGTCGGGTCCGGGGATGCGGACGCGTCGACGCGTTCCAGGGCTTCCCGGGCCGGTGCCTGGACGGGCCGTCGTGCGGCGGCGCCGCTGCGGTCCGGGCGGGGCGTCGGAGGCGGGGAGAGTGCCGTCGCCGGGCGGGACACGGGAGGCCGCTCGACCGTGACACAGCCGGTGAGGGCCGAGACGGCCACGGTGACCAGGAGCGTTGCGGTGGTCGTCGTTCGATGCACCCGTGCAACTCTGCTGGGTCCGGGCCGTCGGGGGACGGCGGACGGGTCGAGGATGCCCCGCACGGGTGATCTCCGGCCCCGTAGGGGGTGCGGGCGTTGTGTATGGCTGACGCCGACCGCACGTCATGGCCTGGTGGCCGGGTTCCTCGGTCAGCGGGCCCGGGGGCCGGTTCCGTTGTCCCAGGGCCCGGCCCCCTTGTTCCGGCCCCCGGGTCGTAGCTCCGCCGCAGCCGCCGACTTCGGGTGGCCGGCCCCCGTCACCTCTCGCCCCGGTCGTGGGAGCCTTCTCGGCTCCCGACCTCGGTGGCCGGCCCGCGCGGTCCCCGGCCGGGGGGCGAGCTCCCCTTGTATCCCCGGCTGGGTAGCCGGCCTCCCGCTGTGCCCGACCGCGGTCGCGAGTCCCCTGGCTCCCGGCCCCGGTGGCCTCCGCCCCAGTGGCCGCCGCCCCTCGCCCGGCCCGCGTTCGCAGGCTCGCGTCGCTCCCGAGGCCCGGTAACCGGCCTCCCACTGTGCTCGGCCCGTCTCAGTCCCCGGTCGTCCCGTCCAGGCGCTCGCGGATCAGGTCGGCGTGGCCGTTGTGGCGGGCGTATTCCTCGATCATGTGGGTGTAGATCCACCGCAGATTGAACGGCTTGTCGGTGTGCCTGCTGCGGCGCTCGGACAGTTCGTCCAGGCCGATGCCGGAGGCGCTGCGGCGGGCGGCCTCGATCTCGGCCTGCCAGGTGGCGTACGCCTCGGCCCAGGTGTCCTTCTCGGTGACGTGGAGATCACCGTCGGGGTCCTGCTCGGTGTAGTAGATCGGCCTCGGTTCCTCTCCCACGAGCACAGTGCGGAACCAGTGCCGTTCCACCTCGGCCATGTGCCGTACCAGTCCCATCAGGGACAGGTCGGACGGCTCGGCGGACGCGGTCCGCAGCTGTTCGTCGGTCAGGCCCTCGCACTTCCACGCCAGTGTCTGCCGGTGATAGTCCAACCAGCCTTCCAGCATGCTGCGTTCGTCGGCGTCCTGGGCCGGCTCTCGGCGCTCCGTCGTCGTCATGCCCAGATCCTGTCGCAGCCCGGCTCCGTCACACCATGCCTTTTCCGGAGCCGAACATCCCCTCCAGCAGCTCCCGCAGGCCGGCCCGCACCTCGTCGAGTTCGGGCACCCGGGTGTGGAAGGTGCCGGCCACGCAGCAGAACATCAGCCCGTCCGCCCAGGCGACCAGGGACAGCACGTGCCGGTCCGGGTCGGAGGAACCGATCGCCGTGACCAGCGCGCGGAGCTGGTCACGGAAGTAGGCGCCCGCTGCGTCGAAGTGGGCGCGCAGTTCGGGACGGCGGGTCGCCTCCAGGGCAAGCTCGTAGCGGGCGAGGGTGAGTTCGCGGTTCTGGGTCAGCGCGCGGTGTGTGGCCAGCGCCAGCCCGTCCACCAGCGAGTCGAGGCCGCCGGTCCGCGGGTCCGGCCACTCGTGCGGCGCCAGCACACGCGCCTCCCGCTCGGCCAGCCGTCGCACCGCCAGGTCGAGCAGGGCCTGGCGGGTGCGCGCGAGGTTCGACGTCGAGCCCTGCGGCAGCCCGGCAGCCTCGTCGACGGCCCGGTGCGTCAGGCCGCGCATCCCGCGCTCGGCGAGCAGGGCGAGGGCGGCGTCGGCGACGCGCTCGGGGCGCGAGGCGTTCGCTGGAGCTGCGGACATGAAGGTCAACCTACCGGGCGACTACGCCCGTAGTGCACTTCGCTCCGGCCGCAGGGCACTGCCCACACCCGTACGGCGCTTCACTACGCCCGTAGTGCGCGGCACTACATCCGTAGTATCGTCGAGCCGTTGGTGCACTACAGATGTAGTCTCGGTTGTGCAGGAGGAGCCATGTCCCCGTCCCGTCCCCCACGTGTCGTCGTCATCGGCGGTGGCATCGGAGGCCTCGCCGCCGCCGCGGCCCTGCACCGGACCGGCCGGCAGGTCACCGTGCTGGAGCGGGCCCGCTCACTGGAACCCGTGGGCGCGGCCATCTCGCTCTCGCCGAACGCCCTGCGCGCCCTGGACGTCCTCGGCATCGGCGACGCGATCCGCGACCTGGCCGCCTGGCAGGGCGACGGCGGGCTGCGCACGCCCGGCGGCCGCTGGCTCACCCGGACCGACGCCGCCGCGGCGGCCCAGCGG
>NZ_MUBM01000344.1 GCF_002154505.1 Streptomyces carpinensis
CAGGGTGGTGTAGGCGGAGGTGAGTGGTGGCACGGGGGCGGTGGCCAGGTCACGGTGGCGGTACTGCGCCGTGCCGTGCCGCGTCCGCCAGGCGCGCACGAAGCGGGCCGTCAGCCGTCGGCTCACCGAGTCGGCGGTCGCGTCGGCGCTGGAGTCGATGTGCAGCAGCATGGAAGGGTCACCTCGATCGTGTCCGGTTCGTCAGTGGGGTGACGGAGCACGACACGGAAAGGTGACCCATGGGCCTCATGGCGGGCGACGACGAACTTGCCCGGCGGTTCGAGGAGCGGCGGGGGCGGCTGCGGGCGGTCGCGTACCGGATGCTGGGCTCGCTCAGCGAGGCGGACGACGCGGTGCAGGAGACCTGGCTGCGGCTCGGCCGCACCGGCGCGGACGGCATCGACAATCTGTCCGGCTGGCTGACCACGGTCGTCTCCCGTGTCTGCCTGGACATGCTGCGCTCCCGTACGGCGCGGCGCGAGGAGCCGTACGGGCACGAGGCGCCGGAGGAGGCGGGCCCGGGCGACGGGCGCGCGCCCGAGGAGGAGGCGCTGCTCTCCGAGTCGGTGGGCGTGGCCCTGCTGGTCGTGCTCGACACGCTGACCCCGCTGGAGCGGGTGGCTTTCGTGCTGCACGATCTGTTCGCGGTGCCCTTCGACCGGATCGCTGTGGTCGTGGACCGTTCGCAGCCGGCCGCGAAGAAGCTCGCCAGCCGGGCCCGGCAGAAGGTGCGCGGCGCCCCGGCGTCCTCCGGCGCCGAGCTGGAGGGGCACCGCAGGGTCGTGGAGGCGTTCCTGTCCGCCGCACGGGGCGGGGATCTCGGCGCGCTGCTGGACGTGCTCGCCCCGGACGTCGTGCGCCGGGCCGACCCGGCCGCCCTGCCGGCCGGGGTGCCGGCGGAGCTGCGCGGGGCGCGGGCGGTGGCCGAGGGCACGGTCGCGCTGCGCCACCGTGCCCGCTTCGCCGCCGTCGCCCTGGTCGACGGCCGGGTCGGCGCCGTGGTGGCACCGCACGGCCGGCTCCTGTTCGCCCTGGACATCGCCGTCCGCGAGGACCGGATCGTCTCCTACGAGGTGATCGCGGCGCCGGATCGGCTGCGCCGGCTGGCGCTGGCCGTGGTCGGCGAGCCGGGGGCGGTCGCCGGCGTCACTTCGCCGGCTCGGTGACGCTGATCGCGCCGACGGGGCAGGCCCGGGCGGCTTCGCGGACCATCGGGTCGCCGCCTCCGTCCTCCCGGCCGGGCAGCAGCGCGCTGAAGCCTTCGTCGTCCTGGGTGAACACCCCCGGGGCGGCCAGCGCGCACTGGCCGGCCCCGATGCAGCGGTTCTTGTCGATGTCGATGCGCATGACGGAGCCTCTTACCAGGTCACGGGGAGTTCCAGCATCCCCTGGATCGTGTCGCCGGGTTTGAAGGGGATCTCCTCCGGCGGTGCGGCGAGCCGGAGCGTGGGGAGCCGCTGCACGAGGCTGCCCAGGGCGAGCTCCAGCTCGGTGCGGGCGAGGTTCTGGCCCAGGCACTGGTGGATGCCGAAGCCGAACGCGATGTGGTGGCGGGCCGGGCGGTGGAAGTCGAGGGTGTCCGGGGCCGCGTAGACGTCCTGGTCGCGGTTGATGACGGAGGTCGAGAAGACCACCCCGTCGCCGGCCCGGATCGTCGTGCCGGCCACCTCGATGTCCTCGGTGGCCTGTCGCAGCAGTCCGTCCGCGATGGACAGCAGCCTCATCAGTTCCTCCACCGCCGCCGGCAGCAGCGCGGGGTCGGCACGCAGCTCGGCCAGCCGGTCGGGGTGCTGGAGGAGGGTGTAGGTGCCGAGGGAGATCATGTTGGCGGTGGTCTCGTGGCCCGCGACGAGCAGGATGACGGCCAGCGCGAGCAGCTCCGCGCGGCCCGGCCGGCCCTCGCGCTGCTGCTGCTGGATCAGGTCGTCCAGCACGCCGTCGCCGGGCTCCTTCCGCTTGTGGTCGATCAGGTCGCTCAGGTACGCCTCGAGCCGGTCCCGCGCGTCCTGTGCGACGGCGGCGCTCGGGCCGCGCAGCAGCAGCCGCGACTGCTCCTCGAAGAACTCGTGGTCGGCGTAGGGGACGCCGAGCAGCGCGCAGATCACCATGGACGGCACCGGCAGCGCGAACGCGGCGACGAGGTCGGCGGGCGGCCCCTGGGCGATCATCTCGTCCAGCAGCCCGTCGACGGTCCGCTGGATCTGCGGGCGCAGCTCGGTGGCGCGCTTGAGGGTGAAGCTGGGGATCATCATGCGGCGCTGGGTGCGGTGCTCGGGGTCGTCGACGCCCAGGAGCGCGGTCGTGCGATCGCGGATCGCCGCGAAGCGGGGGGTGGTCACGGGGAACCCGTCGCGGTTGCGGTCGGTGGACAGGCGCGGGTCGGTCAGCAGCTCACGGGCGAGGGCGTGCCCGGTGACGAGCCAGACCGGACGGCCGTCGTAGAGGGTGACGCGGGCCAGCGGGCGGGTGGCGCGCACCGGGTCGTAACCGGTGGGCGGGTGATAGGGGCAGCTGCGGTCCTGTGGGAAGGCCACGGGCTGGGACGGTTCGGTGGTCAGGTCCGGCATGGAAGACCTCGCAGACGAAGGGTGCGTCGTGCCGATCGCCATTAGATGCCCGAGGCATCCATGGGGCGACGCGAACTTCGGCCAGATGGGCTACCTGCGGAATCTGGCCGGGAAGCGCTTCTTCCGCTTCATAAACAGGTTGCCTCGGCAGGACCCGATCGCGCACGATCCGGCCATGCCCACGATCGACGTCTTCCCGCCGCTGATGTCCGCCGCCGCCCTCCCGGTGGCGCGCCGACAGCAGCCCGGCCGCCCCCGGAGGCCCGGTCCGCCGCGGTCGTGACGGCCGCGCTCGTCGCGGGGCTGGTCGCGGGCTACGGCATCGCCGTGCCCGTCGGCGCCGTCGCGACCCTCCTCGTCTCCCTGACCGCCCGTACGTCCCTGCGGACCGGTGCGTGCGCAGCGCTCGGCGTCGCCACCGCCGACGGTCTCTACGCCCTCCTCGCCACCCTGGGCGGCGCCGCCCTGGCCGACGCGCTGCGACCGGTCCTGGTGCCGTTGCGCTGGGCGTCGGCCCTGGTCCTGGCCGCACTGGCGGTGCGGGGCGCGGTCGCCGCCGTACGGCACCACCGGCGCGACCGGCACACCGCCCGCCC
>NZ_MUBM01000345.1 GCF_002154505.1 Streptomyces carpinensis
CGCCGCCGGCGGCGTACCACATGCTGGCGTCGGTGGCCTCGGCCGGGACGAACGCGGCCACGAACCCGAACGCCGCGGTCGTGACGACCCGCTCGAACAGGTCACGGGCGTACGTCTCGGCGGTCCGCAGGATCGTGCGGCCGTCGGGGAGCTGGATGCCGTTGAGCGTCATAGGTCAGGACTCCTTCCAGACCAGGGCGGTGAGGACCGCGCTGGCTACTTCGATCCCGGCCGCGCTCTGGTTGAGCAGCCGGACGCGCATGCTGCGGCCCGCCCCGAGCCGCTTCACCAGGGGCACCACGGCGTAGCTGCCGCCGGGGGTGCCGATCACCTCGTGCGGCGGGTGGTCCTGCACGACCTTGTCGCCGTCGTACTCCGTCATCCGGACCTGGACGACGTCACCGACCGGCAGCTTCTCGAAGCGCAGCGACAGGGAGCCGGTGAAGCGGGCCGGGCCCTTGACCCACACCGCGGAGCGGTCCGCGTGGTCGCCGGTCTCGTCGGTCCACTCCGTGGTGAACTCCACCTCGCCCAGGGAGTTGGAGGCGAGGTCGAACCCGGCGATGCCCAGGTTGACGTAGTGCGGCCCGGTCACCGTGACCTCCTTGGGCGGGGTGCTGGCCTGGTCGGGGCTCCAGCTCGCCGGGTGCGCCAGGCGCTCGGCAACGTCGGCCCGGAGCTGGGCCATCGAGAACTGGAAGGGGCCGCGCTTGCCGTAGCCCTCGACGGGGCCGCGCGGGTCGATCTTGCCCTCCACGCTGGTCTCCAGGTGGCCGGCGCAGCTCCCCGCGCCCCACCCGTGGTGGCGGCAGATCGCCGCGTTCCAGCGGACCCAGGTGTCGTACTGGGCGCGCGTGTACGTGTCCTTGCCGTCGCCCAGGTTCTCCGTCTCGATGCCGTACAGGCAGTCGTTGCCGTCAACCGTCCCTGAAGCCTTGCTCGGCTTCGGGATCGGCTTCTCCGCCACGATCGCGTCGTAGCTGTTCTGCGCCGCCAGCCCGGCGTGGTTGGCGCGGTGGCAGGACACCAGCACGGCCACGCCCGACTTGGGCAGGTAGGTGTGGGCGAGGGGCGCGGGCAGGGCCGGGGCCCCGTCGACGGCGACCGCGCGCAGGGAGTCCGTGCCCGCGGTGTGGTGGTTCAGCACCCCGTGGACGGGCCCGTACGCCTTGCCGGTGGCGGCGTCACGGCCGCGGGTGGTCCAGCCGCTGTACTCCGTGAACTTGACGCCCTCCGCCTTGAGAGCGGTCCGCCACTGATCTGGCGTCATCGGCGTTGCCATCACTCACCGTCCTCGGGCGGGGCGTAGCGCGCGATCCGCCGCGCGGACGCACCGGGGATGCCCACCGTGACCAGCGCGTCGTAGGCGGCCTGCCGCTCGGCGAGGTCGGCCGCCTGGCGCTCGGCGTACTTCTGCGCCTTCGCGTCCTGGTGCGCGGTCAGCAGCTCGGTGTACTGCTCCTCAGTGATCAGCTCCGCGCCCTCGGGCAGGTCTGCCGCCGGCGCGTCGTCCGCGTCGACGGTGCGCGTGCCGAACGCGCCCCCGGGCAGCGTGTAGTGGAACGTGGTTGCCACGGTCGGCTCCTAGATGTTGATGAGGAAAGCACGCATGGTGACCTGGATGCGGTCATACGTCGCCCCGCCCGCGCCGCGGCCCATGGTCACGGCGACCGTCTGCGTGGCCGTCCCGCCCGGCGGCAGCACACCGCCCCAATACGTGCGCGACAGCTGGAAGTGGGTGTCGTTGACCAACTGCGTGCCAGAGTTCTCGACGTACTCGATCTCATCCGTCGAAAACCCGATCGCGGCAGCCCCGCCGTTGGCGCCGCTGGTCGGCGCAGGCAAGTCCACGTCCGCATCGATCTCCGCCTCGTAGATCACGTAGGCGGGCAGACACGCGGACGGGTTGGTGACCGTCTGGTTCTCGGTGTGGACCACGGCCAGCGTGGTGCCGGTCGGCACCCGGACGTCAGGGAAAGCCGTGGTCGGGTTGGTGCCGACGGTGGTCACCTGCCCGCGCGGCAGCGTGCGCAGGCGGCCAGTGCTGTCGCAGTAGACCGACCCGCCGTTGGCGTCGATGTCACACGGGAAGTCCCAGGCGGCCACCGAGGCGGCCAGCGGCGCCCCAGCGGAGCCGTCGCCGGTCAGGCCGCACGCCGTGACGACGGTGGCCGGGCCGCCTCCGCCACCAGCCGGCGCATACAGGCCGCCGTCCGCTCCGAACGTGACCGCGTTCCCCGCGTCCGTCGACGGCCGGGCGGAGATCTCACCGGTCGCCTCGTCGTAGGCGATGCCGTCCCCCGCCGACAGGCAGCCACGGACGTCGGCGCACTCGAGGAACAGGCCCTCAGGCCCAGCCAGAACCAGGTTGCTACCGCCCTGCGGCGGCGTCGGGTCCAGGACCACCGCCGCGCTCACCACGTACGGGTCCCCGGCGCTCCCGCTGCCCGAGACGGTCGTGTCGACGGTCGGCGTGTCCCCGGCCTGGACGACCGTCGGCGCGCTGCCCCCGCCGCCGGCCGAGTACAGGCCGCCGTCGCTGCCGAACGTGACAGTGTTCCCGTCGTCCGTTGAGGGACGCGCTTCGATCTCGCCGGTGACGGGGTCGTAGGCGATGCCGTCACCAGCGGTCAGACAGGTGCGGACGTCCGCGCACTCCACGAACAGGCCGTCGGCGCCCGCATGGACGAGGTTGGAGCCGCCACCCGGCGGGGTGGGGTCGAGGATGACGGTGGCGCTCACCTCGTACGGGTCCGCCGCCGTCCCACTGCCGCTGACGGTGGTGTCCACGGTCGGCGTGTCCTGCGCCTCCACCGCGGTGAGAGCCGCCGGGGCGGCAGAGATCTCGCCGGTGGTCTGGTCGTAGGCGATGCCGTCCCCAGCCGTCAGGCAGGTGCGGACGTCCGCGCACTCCACGAACAGGCCGTCGGCGCCCGCATGGACGAGGTTGGACCCACCGCCAGGCGGCGCCGGGTCCAGGATGACGTCGGCGCTCACCACGTACGGATCCGCCGCCGTCCCACTGCCGCTGACCGTGGTGTCCACGGTCGCCGTGTCCCCGGACGTAACCGGCGTCGGCGTGGCCGCCGCGCCGCTGCTGACGATGTAAGGGCTGCTGGCGGAGCCGTTGCCTTCGACGGTGACGCCGGGTCCGGCCGTCACGGTGCACGTGCACCGGCGGCTACATCCGCACTTGGACAAGGAGACCACTCCCGAGTGGAAGTTCCCTTGCCCGGCCCAGAACCAGCGGCGTTGCTTGGAGTCTAGACGTCGCCGCCCGAGTCCGGCAGCGGCCAGGCCCCGTCGTAGCCGGTCAGCCTGCGCGCTGACTCGACAGGGATGCCGAGGTCGAGGAGCGCACGGAAGTCCTTCAGGAGCCGGTCCAGGTCGGCCGCTTGAAGCGCGTCGACGAGCTCGGCCGTGGCCACCTCCCACACCCTCCGCAGCTCCATGTAGGCGTCTTCGTTGATGAACGCACCCGGCTTGGACAGCAGCGGCGGCTCCTCGCTCGTCGTCTCGATCAGCCCGGCGCTGCCGTCCTCGTACTGGACGTAGAACGTGCGGCGCTCGGCGTGCTGCAGCTCCTCGAACGGAATACGGTCCACGGCGCTCCTCACAGGGCGATGATGATGGCTCGGATCACGCTCTGGATCCGGTTGTAGGTGGCGCCACCCTGTCCACGACCGATCTCTACCGCAATGCTGATCGTCGTCGTGGCGCCCGGGGCGAGACTCGCGGACTGCCGGTAGACCTTCGTCGTCTGCGTATGGATGTTCGTGATGGTCGTTGTGCCCGTGTTCCGCACGTAATACATCTCGTCGCCGTCGGCGCCGTAGGCCGCGCCCGCGCCGGCAGGCAACGTGAAGTTCACGTCGAACTCGCGCTCCACGAAGACCTGCGCCGGGCGGCACGTGTCGGTGTTCGTGACGTCCATCGAGAACGTGTCGACCGGAGTCGTGCTGGTCCCGGTCGGCACGATCACGTCGTTGTAGATCCGCGACTCGGCTGTGTCCTTGTAGTCGACCTTGCCGCGCGGCTCACCCCGCAGGACACCGTTCGCATCGCAGACGATGACGCCGCCTGCCGTCGCCGGCGAGCACGGGTAGGGCCAGGAGCCCGTCTTGATCTGCAGCGGCGTGCTCGCCGACCCGTTCCCCGACAGTCCGCACCCGACGTTGACGGTCGCCGCCCCCGTCGGCACGAACAAGCCGTCGGGCCGGATGGCGAGGTTGTTCCCGGTCTGGCTGGAGATGTCGGCCTGGATGACGCCGGTTGCCGCGTTGTACTCCACACCCGGTCCGGCCGACAGGCAGGACCGGACCGTCTGGCAGGGCACGTCGGCAGAGATGACGTACGGGTTGGCCGCCGAGCCGGACCCGCTGACCGAGGTGTTCGTACCGGCCTTCACCGTGCAACTGCACTGGCCTCCGCCACAGCCGCATCGCGCCACTGCTCCCACCGTCCTCGGGGGTTGTGCTCGGGCCCGGCCCAGAACCAGCGGCGCACGTCGAGTCTATCGACGGGCTGTCCGGACAGTCCCGGACAGCTGTCCTGATCTTGTCCGGACACCGACGGCAGCAGACCAGGACGCTGCCACCGCATCGGACTTGAGCTGCACGGACACTGTCCGGACAGCCCGACCGGACAAGATCCGCACTACGCAAACAGCCAGGCGATCACTACGCCATCGCCGCCCGGGGTGCCGTTCGTGCTGTCCCCATCTCGGGCCAGAGAACCACCGCCCCCAGCCCCGTTGCCACGCGGGTTGCCGCCACCGCCAGTTGAGGCACGCTGGTAGCCGCCGTGCCCGAGCCGGGACTCGCCGCCCTGCCCGGACTGCCCCTCGTTCCCCGACAGTCGGAGGCAGCCGCCGCCCGCGCCGCCGCCCTGGACGTAATCCCCGGTGCCGGCGAGCGGGCCCGCGACGCCGGAGAACGACGCCACGGTGGTGCCGCTCGTCATGGAGATCGGGCTGCCCGCGCCGCCGTTGGCCGTGGCGAACCCACCGAAGGACGAGTTGCCGCCGTTACCGCCGTCCGTGGTAGGGCCGCCGGGCACCCCGCCCGCGCCGACGACGACGGACTCTGTGGCGCCGAGCGCGGAGGCTTCGACCAGCGACTCCGAGTAGCCACCGCCCGCGCCGCCCGCCGACGCCGCCAGCTGCCCCGTCAGGGACCGTGCGCCAGCCGAGCCGCCACCGGCCGCCTGCACCTGCACGAACACCCGTGACAACCACGGGTAGTCGGCCTTCCTGAAGCTGTACGTGCCCGCAGGCCGGAAATAGACGATCTTCCGCAGGCCCATGCTGCCGGGGACGAGGGTCAGCCGCCCGTCGCCGCCCACCTGGAAGTAGTCCGAGTCCACACAAACTGAGGCCATGGCTCACCCCTCGGGTGTGACATCTGCCCGGCCCACAACCAGCGGCTGACCAGAGGGTACCTACGACCCCGCTACGCACCTCGCCAGAGTTGCAGAGCAAGCCCACGGGACTAGGCTATTCAGCGGGGGTGAACTGGTTGCCGCGAGTTGCACCGTTGTGGCCGTGCGGCAACGAAAGGAAACATGTGCGATAGAGAGTGACAGTCATGTCCAAGCGCACACAGGTAAAAAATCGGCAAGAAGAAGTAGACGTTCAGCAGCCCCGAATCGAAACGATTCGATCGAAGCCAGACCTCCACAAAGCAGTAACGCCTGCACTCAACACCTTGATTGAGCCCGAATTCGTAGAACTACAGGCTCCACTTATTCCTCCACGCACGGCCGCAAATGCCAACAATTGGAGCGGTTCCTACGCGACGCATCCGCCTGACGGCTTCACCATGATTGTGAACGCCAGTTGGGTCGTACCTAACGTAGTGGAGACAGCGGGCGGGCTGATTGGGCAACCCCTCGCCACGTGGATCGGCTTGGACAATACGGAAGTCCCGCAGGTCGCCTTCAGCGCTGGCGTGAGCATCACCTCCATGGGATACGGAGGGACTTACTACCCATTCTACCAATGGGGCAGCTACCGGCAGGTCCTGTCGAACCTCGGCGTAGGGGCGGGAGACACTGTCCACGTGTGGGCCATGAACAAGCTCAACGGCGGCAACACAGTCAGACTCCTGTTCGCCAACGTCACCACCGGAGCCTACTGGTTCGGCGACATCACGACGCCACTGGTCTTGATTGGCGCAACCGCGGAATGGGTTGTGAGTAGCACCTCGGCCAGCATCTACGGAATCCCACGGTACGGCCAAGTCCTATTCGGTGGGGCTTGGTGCACCGACCTGCCTCCCGACCCTCCCGACCCCAACAA
>NZ_MUBM01000346.1:0-429 GCF_002154505.1 Streptomyces carpinensis
GTGCCGACGTCGACGGCCTCGGCGTCGGCCGGGGGCCACTGGCCCGCGAGTGTGCCGTGGGTGTCGGCGGGGGCGGTGGCGGTCTCGGGGGCGAGGGTGCCGGTGGCGTGGCGGACCCATGCGGTGTCGTCGGTGGTGTCCTCGGGCCGGGCGTAGCAGTCGACGGTGCGGCGTCCGGCCGGGTCGGCGGATCCGACGACGATCTGCACGGCGACGCCCCCGGCCTGCGGCAGCGTGAGCGGCGTCTGGAGGGTGAGTTCCTCCAGCACCGGGCAGCCGGTCTCGGTGCCGGCACGCAGGGCGAGTTCGACGAAGGCGGTGCCGGGCAGCACGGTCACGCCGGCGATCGTGTGGTCGGCGAGCCAGGGATGGGTGCGCAGGGACAGCCTGCCGGTCAGGACCGTGCCGTCCGCGCCGGCGAGGCCGACC
>NZ_MUBM01000346.1:471-3710 GCF_002154505.1 Streptomyces carpinensis
GTAGGTGGGCAGGTCGACGCGGCGCGGATGCGCCCCCTCGTACAGCGCGGACCAGTCGACGGCCGCGCCGCGGGCGTGCGCGAGGGCGACGGCGCACAGGGTCTCGTGGACGTCGTCCTTGCCGGCGCGCAGCAGCGCGGCGAACGCGGTGGTGTCGGCGGCGGCATCCGGCAGGCAGTCCTGGCCGACGGCGCTGAGGACGGCGTCGGGGCCCAGTTCGAGGAAGGTGCGTACGCCGCCCTGGCGGGTGAGCCAGTCGATGCCGTCGTGGAAGCGGACGGCCTCGCGCACATGCCGGACCCAGTGGTCGGGGGAGCACAGCTCCTCGGCGCCGGCGAGGCGGCCGGTGAGCGTGGACACCACGGGGATGCGCGGCGACCGGTAGGTGAGGATCGTGGCGATGCGACGGAACTCGTCGAGCATGGGCTCCATGAGCGGCGAGTGGAAGGCGTGGCTGACGCGCAGCCTCTTGGTCTTGCGGCCCCTTGCGGCGAAGGTCTCGGCGAGCGCCAGAGCGGGTGTCGTGGCGCCCGAGATCACCACGGACCGCGGTCCGTTGACGGCGGCGATCCCGACCTCGCCGGTGAGCAGCGGCCGCACCTCGTCCTCGGTGGCCTCGAGCGCGACCATCGCGCCGCCCTCGGGAAGGGCCTGCATGAGGCGGCCGCGGGCGGCGACGAGGGTGGCGGCGTCCTCCAGGTCGAGCACGCCGGCCGCGTGCGCGGCGGTGATCTCGCCGATGGAGTGTCCGGCGAGGTAGTCGGGCCGTACGCCGAGGGACTCCAGCAGCCGGAACAGGGCCACTTCGACGGCGAACAGGGCGGGCTGGGCGTACCGGGTCTCGTCGAGCAGCGCGGCGTGCGCGGAGCCCTCCGGTGCGAACAGTACGTCCCACAGGGACACCTCGAGTTGCAGGTCGAGATAGCCGATGGCGTCGGCGAGTGCGTCGGCGAACACCGGGAACGCGCCGTACAGGGCACGGCCCATGGCGAGCCGCTGACTGCCCTGCCCGGTGAAGAGGAACGCGAGCCGTCCCGCCGGGGCGGCCCCGGTCCGCGCGTCGGCGCAGGTGGCGCCGTCGGCGATGGCCCGCAGCGCGGTCAGCAGCCGGTCCCGGTCGTCGGCGACCACGACGGCCCGGTGCTCCAGGGCGGCCCGGGTGGTCCCGAGCGAGAACCCGAGGTCGGCGGGCGAGAGGTCGGGCGCCCCTTCGACGAACGCGGCCAGCCGCTCGGCCTGCGCCCGCAGCCCCGCCTCGGACCGCCCGGAGACCGACAGCAGGGCGGGCCGCTCGCCCTCGGCCTCGTCGCGGGCCGGCTGCCCGGTGTCCTCGGCGGGCGGTTCCTCCAGGATCAGGTGGGCGTTGGTGCCGCTGACGCCGAAGCCCGAGATGCCGACGCGGCGGGGGCGGGCGGTGTCGGCCGGCCAGGGCACCGGGTCCGTGAGCAGGCGTACCGTGCCCGCCGACCAGTCGACATTGGGGGTGGGCTCGTCGACGTGCAGGGTGCGCGGCAGGATGCCGTGCCGCATCGCCATGATCAGCTTGGTGATGCCGGCGACGCCGGCCGCGGCCTGGGTGTGGCCGATGTTGGACTTCACCGAGCCCAGCCACAGCGGCTGTCCGTCCGCGCGGTCCCTGCCGTAGGTGGCGATCAGAGCCCCGGCCTCGATCGGGTCGCCGAGCGTCGTGCCGGTGCCGTGGGCCTCGACCGCGTCGACCTCGTCCGGGGTGAGCCCCGCGTCGGCGAGGGCCTGGAGGATGACGCGCTGCTGTGCGGTGCCGCTGGGCGCGGTCAGGCCGTTGCTGGCGCCGTCCTGGTTGATCGCGGAGCCCCGGACGAGCGCGAGCACGGGGTGTCCGTTGCGGCGGGCGTCGGACAGCCGCTCCACGACGAGCAGTCCCGCGCCCTCGGCGAAGCTGGTGCCGTCTGCGCCCGCCGCGAACGCCTTGATCAGACCGTCGGGGGCGAGCCCGCGCTGCCTGCTGAACTCGGTGAACAGGCCCGGGGTGCTCAGTACCGTGACGCCACCGGCCAGCGCCAGGTCGCACTCGCCGCGCCGCAGCGACTGCACGGCCAGGTGCAGGGCGACCAGCGAGGAGGAGCAGGCGGTGTCGACGGTGAGCGCCGGCCCTTCGAGGCCGAGGGTGTAGGCGACACGGCCCGAGGCGACGCTGAGGGCTCCGCCCGTGACGAGGTAGCCGGTGAGGCTCTCGGGCGCGTCCTGCACCCGGGTGCCGTACTCGGTGGGGCCGGCACCGACGAAGACGCCGGTACTGCTGCCGCGCAGCGAGCCGGGGTCGATGCCGCCGCGCTCCAGGGCCTCCCAGGCGGTCTCCAGGAGCAGCCTCTGCTGGGGATCCATGGCGAGCGCCTCGCGCGGGCCGATCCCGAAGAACTCGGCGTCGAACTCGGGTGCGTCGTAGAGGAATCCGCCGACCCGGCTGTAGCAGGTGCCGGGCTTGTCGGGGTCGTCGTCGAAGAGGGTGTCGAGGTTCCAGCCGCGGTCCTCGGGGAAGGCGCCGACGGCGGTGCGGCCCTCGGCGAGAAGCTCCCACAGTTCGTCGGGGGTTCGCAGGCCGCCCGGGAAGCGCATGCCGAGACCGACGACGGCGATGGGATCGTCGTCGTCACCGCTCGCCCGCCGGCTGCGCCCGCTGACGGGTTCGGTGCCCGTGCCGAGGAGTTCGGCGCGCAGATGCCCGGCGAGCAGTTCGGGGCTGGGGTGGTCGAAGGCCGCGGTCACCGGCAGATGCAGTCCCGTGGCGGCGTTGAGCCGGGCGTGCAGTTCGACCAGGCCGACGGAGTCGAGGCCGAGTTCCTTGAAGGAGCGGCCGGTATCGGTGACGGTCCCGGTGTCCGGCCGGGTCGTGGCGCGCAGCACGTCTGCGGCCTGCGCGCACACCAGATCGAGGAGGATGCGCCCCTGCTCGGTCTCCGGCAGGCCTGCCAGCCGGTGGGCGAGTCCGGCTCCCGGCCGGGCCTCCGCACCGGACAGGGGATCAGCGTCAGGAACGAAGCCCGCGGACATCTGCACGCTCCAAGCTCGGTGTCGTTTGCTGTGGGCTGACTCAGCCACGAGGTCTTCGCACGCTAGGTCGGGCCCGATTCGTGACGACACCCCTAACCACCCCGGCTGTTTGCCCCGTCGGACCTGGGCCGCGGTCACGTCGCAGGGCCGCGCGGCCGGGGTCGGTCCGGCACTTTTCCCAGCGTGCGGACGGGTTGGGGGCCGATGGG
>NZ_MUBM01000347.1 GCF_002154505.1 Streptomyces carpinensis
CCCACACACTCACCCCGACCCCACCCAGCGCTCCCGCAGACCTTCGTACCCCAAGGAGTCGATCCACCATGGCGAGCGATGCGCCGACCGGTCATGTTTCCGACCTCGACTGGCTGATGAGCGGCCTCGTGCAGCGTGTACCGCACACCACCAGCGCGGTCCTGCTGTCCTGCGACGGGCTGGTGAAGTCCGTCCACGGCCTGGACCCCGACAGCGCCGACCACATGGCCGCGCTGGCCTCCGGCCTGTACTCACTCGGCCGCAGCGCCGGCATCCGCTTCGGCGACGGGGGTGAGGTACGGCAGGTCGTCGTCGAACTCGACTCGAACCTGCTGTTCGTCACCACGGCCGGCTCGGGCACCTGCCTCGCCGTGCTGGCCGGCCGCGAGGCCGACGCGGCGGTACTGGGCTACGAGATGGCGATGCTGGTCAAGAGCGTCCGTCCCTACCTCGTGACCGCACCCCGGCAGTACACCGTCGAACCCTCGGCGCTGCGGCCTTGAGCGCGGCGGCGGCCGGCGACGAGCCCTGGCTCGACGACGCGGCCGGACGGCTGGTGCGCCCCTTCACGGTCAGCAACGGCCGTACCCGGCCCAGCATCGCACTCGACCTCATGTCGCAGGTGATGGCGACCGGGGTGACGCCCCTCGGGTACCTCGGCCCCGAGCACGGGCAGGCACTCGACCTGTGCCTCGCCCCGGTCTCGGTGGCCGAGATCGCCGCCCAGCTGAGGCTGCCGGCGGCGGTGGCCAAGGTGCTGCTGTCCGACCTGGTCGACTGCGGCGCCCTGACCACGAAACCCCCCGTGACCCAACACCACCCGACAGACCGGGCCCTTCTGGAGGCAGTGCTCGATGGACTACGACGAAAGCTCTGACCACGGCGGCGGCCACGACCGCGACGGCGGCTCCGACCCGTTTCCCACGGCGCTGAAGGTCCTGGTCGCGGGCGGGTTCGGGG
>NZ_MUBM01000348.1 GCF_002154505.1 Streptomyces carpinensis
CCGAGGCCCCCGCGCCCCGCCGTCCCCAGGAGCAGTGACACAAGTGAGCACCGACGACCTTCCCCTCGCCCCGAACGGCGGCTGCGGCGACGGCTGCGCCTGCGGCGCGGACGGCGACGAGGAGTACCTGGAGTGCGGGCTCGACCCCGCGCTCGCCCAGCTGCTGGCCGACGCCGGACTCGATCCCGTGGAGATCGAGGACATCGCGAACGTCGCCATCCAGGAGGACCTCGCCCACGGGGTGGACGTCACGACGGTGGCGACCATCCCCGAGGAGGCCGTGGCCACCGGCGACTTCATCGCGCGCGAGGACGGCGTGGTGGCCGGTCTGCGGGTCGCCGAGGCCGTCCTCTCGGTCGTCTGCACGGACGAGTTCGAGGTCGAGAGGCACGTCCTGGACGGCGACCGCGTGCAGGCCGGGCAGAAGCTGCTGTCGGTCACCACGCGCACGCGGGATCTGCTGACCGCCGAGCGCAGCGCACTGAACCTGCTGTGCCGGCTGTCCGGTATCGCGACCGCCACGCGCGCGTGGGCGGACGCCCTGGAGGGCACCGAGGCCAAGGTGCGCGACACCCGCAAGACGACGCCGGGCCTGCGCTCCCTGGAGAAGTTCGCCGTCCGGTGCGGCGGCGGCGTGAACCACCGCATGTCGCTGTCCGACGCGGCGCTGGTCAAGGACAACCACGTGGTCGCCGCGGGCGGCGTGGGGCAGGCCTTCAAGGCCGTACGGGAGGCGTTCCCGGACGTGCCGATCGAGGTCGAGGTCGACACCCTGCACCAGCTGCGCGAGGTCGTCGACGCGGGCGCCGACCTGATCCTGCTGGACAACTTCACGCCCCTCGAGTGCGAGGAGGCGGTCGCGATCGTCGACGGCCGCGCGCTGCTGGAGGCGTCGGGCCGGCTCACCCTGGACAACGCCCGGGCGTACGCGGAGACCGGTGTCGACTTCCTCGCGGTGGGGGCCCTCACCCACTCCTCGCCGATCCTGGACATCGGCCTGGACCTGCGCGAGGCGGAGTAGTACCGGCCATGCTCCTGACCATCGACGTAGGCAACACACACACGGTCCTCGGCCTGTTCGACGGGGACGACATCGTCGAGCACTGGCGCATCTCCACCGACGCCCGCCGCACGGCCGACGAGCTGGCCGTGCTCCTGCAGGGCCTGATGGGCATGCACCCGCTGCTCGGCGAGGAGCTGGGCGACGGCATCGACGGCATCGCGATCTGCGCGACCGTGCCGTCGGTGCTGCACGAGCTGCGCGAGGTGACGCGTCGCTACTACGGCGACGTGCCGGCCGTCCTCGTCGAGCCGGGCGTCAAGACGGGTGTGCCGATCCTGACCGACAACCCCAAGGAGGTCGGCGCGGACCGCATCATCAACGCGGTCGCCGCCGTCGAGCTCTACGGCGGCCCGGCGATCGTGGTGGACTTCGGCACCGCGACGACGTTCGACGCGGTCTCCGCGCGCGGGGAGTACATCGGTGGCGTCATCGCCCCCGGCATCGAGATCTCCGTCGACGCCCTCGGCGTCAAGGGCGCGCAGCTGCGCAAGATCGAGGTGGCCCGGCCGCGCAGCGTGATCGGCAAGAACACGGTCGAGGCCATGCAGGCGGGCATCGTCTTCGGGTTCGCCGGGCAGGTCGACGGCGTGGTGAGCCGGATGGCCCGCGAACTGTCCGACGACCCCGACGACGTCACCGTGATCGCCACCGGCGGGCTGGCACCGATGGTGCTGGGCGAGTCCTCCGTGATCGACGAGCACGAACCGTGGCTGACCCTGATCGGCCTCCGCCTGGTCTACGAACGCAACGTGTCCCGCATGTGAGCCGCAGGCACCGGCTCCCGGCCAGGCCGGATCGGGAGCCGGAGCGGTGTCCAGCCGGTGGTCCCGGTCCACGCGCTCGCGCCTCACCCGGTTCCAGTCCGGCGGCACGTGGTCCGACCCGTGCGCTCGCTGCCGCCCGGCTCAGCGCGGCACGACCAGCGGCGACTCGGGCGCGGTGTCGCTCCCGCGCGCGGCTCGCGCTCGACGCCGGTGAGTCGCTCGCAGGCCCGCGCACGACGCCCAGTGCCCACCCGCCCGGTGCCGCACCCGCGAGCCATGCTCAGGCCCCGCGCGGCTCGGGCTCCGCGCGCCCGTCCCTGATGGTCGGGCCTGCGCGCCGCCCGTGGCCCGTTCAGCGCGGCACGATCGCAGTCCCACCCACGCGCCGCGCCCACCCCGGTGAGTGCCCAGGCCAGGCGCCCGCTGCGTCGGTGGCCAGGCCAGGGCTCGGCGCGTGCCGGGTCCGCGCCCCGCGTGCCCGGGACCTGCTCGGCGCGCGTGCCGATGGCCCGCTCGCCGCACCCGCGTGCCGGTCCGGCCCGCCGCATCAGCGTGCCGCGCCTGACCCCTGCGCCCGCGCCCGCTCTCAAGGCCGTGCGCCCCGGCCTTCCTGC
>NZ_MUBM01000349.1 GCF_002154505.1 Streptomyces carpinensis
GGAAGTGGACGGGAAAGGGGAAAGCGGCTCCTCCGGGTCTCACCACGGGACGTTTCTCGGGCGGCGACGCCACCACCAGTGGTCTGCCGTCGTGTCCGTCCGGTCCGGCGCGGAGTGAGGGTCTGCCGCTTCCTCGGTGTACTCGCGGAAGACCGAGTCCAGTAGGGCCACGGCGGAGCGCAGGGCGTCCGCGAACGGCTGATCGACCCGCCCGGCGATGACGGCGAGATCGTCCCGGGCTTCCAGATCGCGCCGGAACAGGTCCTCCCGGTAGCGGCCGGACGGCGCCCATCCTGACTCCAGCCGACGGACCAGCCGCTCCCACACGCGCAGGTCGTAGTGCACATGACCCTCGACGCTCGCCGTCGTGCCCGTGGGACGGCCGGCGAGAGCCGCGTCGGCGACCGGGGTGCCGATGGCCTCACCGTCGAGGATCTCCGGCAGGGTCTCGACTGCGGCACCCGGCAGTTCCGCGACCGCCGACTCGACCGCGTCGATCGTGTGCACGGGCGGTTCCCCGTCGGAGCTCAGGAGCCGGGCACGGGCGGTCTCGCCCGAAGGGCCGACCACCCAGTAGGCGGACGGGATGTCCTCCACCGCCGGATACAGAACCGCGACCCCGAGGGCCGCTGCCAGTCGAGCGGCGAACTCGCTTTCCGAGGGGGCCGTTTCCTCTTCGAAGAGCGCGTCGAGTACGTAGATGTCGAGCGACATCGACAGATCGCCCAGCAGTCTGCCGTAGCCGCAGAGCACGGGCGCGGTCCAGTCCCGTGCGCTCTGGTCGTCGTCCCGGTCGGCGACATCGACATCGACGTCCCCCACGCCGACCGCCTGGATCAGGGCGTCGGCAAGCGCGGGCGGAGACACCGGCGTCCCGGCGAGCAGCAGGTCGTAGATCATCGATAGGTCCCGTCGTAGACCTTCTTGGCCTTGGCCACGGCCTCCGGATTGTCGGCGAAACGCGGGTTCTTCGTCAGGGCCGGTGCGTTCACGTCACCGTTCGCCCTGGCGATCTCCTTGAGCGCGGCATACTCGTTGCGGTCCATCATCACGATCCCCGAACCCGAATCCGGATAGACCCGCCCGCTGTCCTCGACTCCGTAGGTACGGCCGTTGATCTCGTAACGGTTCGTCTTGTCGTTCCATGTGGCCTTGTTCTCGGCGATGGCCTTGATGTCCGCCTCCACATCGGCCTCCCGCCCCTTCAGGATGACGCTGTTCTTCGCCTTGACCTCACCGTGCTTGGCACCGGCCACAGTGTGCCTGGCGTTCGGGAACTTCAGCGTCTTCCCTGCGGCCGGTCCCTTGACGCCGGGATCGGCGACCCATTCCTTCTTCTTCGCCTGGACCTCGTCGGACGCCTTGTCCGCGTCATCGGCCTGCCTGCGGGCCTCCTCCGCCTCCTTCTCGGCGTCCTCGTCACAGCCGTCGTCGGCGAGGACGACGTAGGGGGAGCCGTCGGCGCCCGCGGCGAGGACGGTGGTGCCGGTGCCGGCGGAGCCGGTGAGGGGGCGGGGGCCGTCCGTGTCCGGGCCGTCTCCGTACGGGACCCGGCGGGCCGGCGCGGAGATGGTGCAGCCGGACTGCCGCGCCTTCCGCTCGGCCTCGTCGGCCGCTTCGTCCGCCTGCTTCGCCGCCTTCTCGGCGCCCTCGACGTCCCCGGCCCTGGCCGCCTTCCTGGCGTCCTCGGCCGCCGTGCCGGCCTTCTCCGCCAGCCTGCCCAGTTTCCCGAGCTTGCCGATCTTCCCCAGGTCGCCCACCTTCTCGACGACCTTGGCGGCGTCGTAGCCGGGGATGAAGAGCGAGCCGACGTTCCAGATGACGTGGGTGACGGCGCGGGTCTTGTCGCCGTTCTTCCAGTCGTCGGCGGTGTCGTCGCCGATGAACGTGTCGTACAGGACGCTCCCGCCGGTCTTCAGCGAGGAGCCGCCCCAGTCCAGGACGGCACCGAAGTAGTCGCCCTCGGACCACTTGTCGCGGGCGCCCCTGGAGTTGTTCCACCAGTCCTCGCCGAGGCGCCTGCCGTAGTCGCCGATGCCCTTGACGGTGTCCAGGGGATGGCGGGCCATGTCGTAGATCCCGGTGACGTCGCCCCACACGCCGTCGACGAACAGCCCCTGCCCGACCTGCTCGACCTGGTCACCGGCACAGCCGAAGAAGGCGCCCACGCCGGAGAAGCAGCCGTTGTCGCCCTTCTTGCCGCCGTCGTTCTTGTCGTCTCCCTTGCCGGCGTCGTGCTTGTCGTCCTCGCTGTTGGCTTGGCCGTTGCCGTTGCCGTTGCCGTTGCCGTTGCCGTTGCCGTTGCCGTCGGTGCTCGTGGGCCCGGAGGCGTTCGTGCCCGCACCGTGGCTCGTCGGGGCCGGGCAGCCCATGCCGGCGACCCTGCAGACCTGCGTCTGAATGCCGCCGAATATCCGCGTACCGAGGCCGCTGACCACCAGCGCGAGGACGATGGCGGCAACGATGGCGACCAGCCCCGCGTACTCGACGGCGGTCTGCCCCTCGTCCGCGCGGCGCCACCGGATCATCCGGGCGAACGAGAACGGCCGGCGCTCTGCCCGCTCCGGCTGCGAGAGCCGGTACCACTCCCGGCTCTCGCCCTGGAACAGGAAGTAGAGGACGAGGACGGGAAGGAGGAGCTGGATGCCGCCGCGTGCCGAGCCGGCGGTGAGGTCGGCGAGCCCGCCGACGATCAGCCACGCCTGTACGGCGATCAGCCCCCGCCGGACCCGCTCCCCGCCCGTCCGGCTCCGCCGGGCCAGCCACCAGCCGAGGACTCCGGGCGTCGCCGCGTAGGCCGTGAGGGCGACGACGCCGCCGTCGAGGGTGCCGTACAACCCGGCGGTCAGCAGCAGCCCGATCCCGCCGAGGACGGTGGCGAGGAACAACGCGTGCACCAGTACGAGCGCCACGAAGAGGGAACGGGGCATCTCCCGCCGCCCACCGCTCCCGGACGGCCACGCCCCCTCGAACTCCGGAACTCCCCCGATCGAGGCCATGTGCCCTCCTCCCACGCCGATGCACGACTAGGGGGAGGCTAGGAAGGGACCGCCTGTCGAGCATGGGCCCGCAGACCCAACCCGGCGCCCAAATGCCCACCCATGCGCCACGTGTACGTCGGGCCCGGGCCCCGTCCGCCGCTGGTGGCTGGACCGGGTCCCGAGGCTCCGCGACCGCTCAGCTCTGGGTGCGGGGGAACGTGACCTCCACGCGGCGGTTCTTCTTGCGGCCGTCCTCCGTGGAGTTGTCCGCGATGGGGTACTGCTCGGCGTAACCGCGCACGTCGAAGGTGATGTTCGGGTCGTTCAGCTCCTGGGAGAGGACGTCCTGGACGGCGTTGGCGCGCTGCTTGGACAGGACGACGCCGTGATCGTGGGTGCCGAGGTTGTCGGTGAATCCGAAGACGCGGACCTGGGTCGCCTTCTGCTTCTTGATCTCCTCGGCGATCGCCTCGATACGGGACTTCGCCTGGTCACTCAGCTTCGCGCTGTCCTTGGCGAACAGCACCTCTGCCTGGAGTGCGAACGTCACGTCCGTGTTGGTGTCCTCCCGGCGTTCCTCACCGCCCTGGTCCTCGACCACCGACTTGATGTCCAGCACCTTGGGGGCGGCGAGGGTGGCTCCCTCGGGGAGCTTGAGGTCGGGGTCGTTCGGGTCGACCTTCACGGGAGCGGAGGCGGAGGGCTCCGTGCCCGGCGGTTCACTGGGACCACCGTCGGCCTGAGCCGCCACGGCACCGTAGAGATTCGCGGCGACGAGGAAAGAGGTGGCGGTGAGGGCCAGGGTGAGGCGGGGGT
>NZ_MUBM01000035.1 GCF_002154505.1 Streptomyces carpinensis
GCACTTCAACACGCTCGGGCACGAGGACGACCGCGTCGGCGGGGTCCCCGTGCACGTGCTCGCCGCGCTCGTCCTGGAGGAGGCGGACGACGCCGACCACGCGCTGCGGATCCTTCGTGACGCACCCGTCACATCGTCCGGATCCTTCATGCTCTTCGACGCGCGACGCGCCGTGCTGCTCGACATCAGCCCGGCGGGCGTCTTCGAGGCACCCCAGGCGGTCGCGGGCACACACCTGCGCACCAACCACTTCCTCACCGCGGTCCCGGCCGCCCGTGAGAAGTCCTGGCTCTACCAGCCCGACTCCGGCGCCCGCCACGACTTCCTGCGTGCCCGGCTCGAACGCAGCGACGCCGCCGACGCCGGCGCACTGCTCCGGCAGGTGGTCACCGGCGCGGGGGAACCTCCCGTGACCTGCGTCCCCAACCTGCGTGAAGCCATGGGGCGCCGCTGGGCGAGTCTCGCCACCGTGGTCCTCGACCCTGGCTCCCGCACCGCCCGCGTGCTCGACGGCACCCCCGCCGAGCACGCCATCCGCCCCTGGCGCACGCTCCGGGCGGGGCGTGACGCGCCCCGGTGAGCCGCAGGTGCCGCCGGCGTCTGGCCTCCCACGATTTCTCTGACTAGAGTCAGAGAATGGATTCGGCGCAGATCGACCAGGTGCGGCGGTTCAACCGCACCGTCACCGAACGGGTGGGCGTGCTCCACGACCACTACCTGGGCCGCGACCGGGCGATCGGGGAGGCCCGGCTGCTCTGGGAGATCGGCGAACAGGGCCAGGACGTACGGCGGCTGCGCGAGCGCCTCGGACTCGACTCCGGGTACGTGAGCCGGCTCCTGCGTTCCCTGGAGGCCGACGGTCTGGTGACCGTGGAACCGCAGCCCAGGGACAGGCGCGTGCGCACCGTCCGGCTCACCGACGCGGGCCGCGCCGAGCGCGCCATGCTCGACGCCCGCAGCGAAGAACTGGCCGGGTCTCTACTCGAGCCGCTCAACGACGCCCAGCGCGCCCGCCTGGTCTCCGCCATGGCCGAGGTCGACCGGTTGCTGACCGCGGGGACCGTCACGCTGGACACCGTCGACCCGGGCCACCCCGACGCCCGGCACTGCCTGCGGTCGTACTTCACCGAACTGCGGGAGCGCTTCGAGACCGGCTTCGACCCGGTGCGGAGCCTGCTGCCGGACGCCGGCGAACTCACGCCGCCGCGCGGCGTGTTCCTGGTCGCCCGGCTGCACGGCGAACCCGTCGGCTGCGCGGGCCTGAAGCTGCCGGCCGGCGCCCCGGCCGAGATCAAACGCATGTGGGTTGCGCCTCAGGCCCGCAGGCTCGGCCTCGGCCGCCGCTTCCTGGCCGAGCTGGAGGCGCGAGCCGAGCAGCACGGCTGCACCCTGCTGCGGCTGGACACCAACAAGGCGCTGACCGCCGCGATCGGGCTCTACCACTCCTACGGCTTCCAGGAGGTCCCCGCCTTCAACGACGAGCCGTACGCCCACCACTGGTTCGAGAAGCGGATCACCGCCCCGCCACCGCGATCGGCACCGTGAGAGCGCCGGGGCCGACACCATGGCCCGCGCCACCGAGATCGCAACACGGTTCCCGTGGTTGCGCGAGCGCCTCGAGGCCGCGGCGGCCACCGACGACGCCCGCAGCACCCGAGAACAGCTTGTTTCCTTCGGCGTCCAGGCCGTCCCGGACGGCTTCGAGCCCCGCCTCGCGGCCGGCTGACCCGTCGCCGCGCCCACGCCGGCCGGTGGGACCGCCACTTCGCGCCGCCGGGAGGACCGGCAGCCACGATCTCCACCCGGCGACATGCGCGGCTCCTCGGACGGCGCGGGCGGCGCAGCGCGCCGGTCGCGCGCCCCGGCGGCGACTCGGAACCGTGCGCCCTACCCAAAGTCCGACGTGGTTGGTTACATGACGAGTCCGGTCGGCCGACGGGTACCTGACGGAGCGTGAGGCATTGAAGAGGTGGAAACTCAGGCGGTTCTTCGCCCGGACTCCCGTGGTGCTGCTGGTCGCGTCCGTGTCGGTGCTCGCGGTCGTGGCCCTGTCGCCCTATCTCCTGCAGCAGTTGGCGCCGCCGATGGGGGGAGACTGGAACGACCTCAGTGACATAGGGCAGACCTATGCCGCGGTGGCGGCCATCCTCTCCGCTCTCGCGGTGGCGGGCGTGGCGGTTTCCCTGGTCATCCAGTCGCGCCAGGCCCGCGTCGAGCAGTGGCAGACCGTGCGCGGCTTCCAGAAGGACCTGCTGCTCATGGCCCTCGACAACCCCCTCTACCGGGACGCCTGGGGGGAGATGGGGGGACTGACTGGCGAGGAGTGGCAGAAGCACACCTATACCCGGATGGTTCTGCACTACATGTGGCTGGGGGCGGACACCGGCGCGATCCCGTGGGGTTCGCTGCCCCGGATCGCGGCCAACACCTTCCGGGTCGAGTCGAACGTTCGCGTCTGGGCTCGCATGAGGCAGGGCTGGCTGGTGGAGGCCCAGACTGCTCGCGAGCGGGAGTTCGTGGCCATCTTCGACGCGGAGTACCAGGCGGCCCTCAGGAGGGCCCCTGCCCCCGTCCCGGAGTAGCACGGTGAGGCAGGGTGCGCCGACGACGCGCAGTGCTCGGCAACTGGGAGACGCCCGCGGACAAGGGGCAGGCGATCATCTGTGATCGTCCACTCCGTAGGGTGGGCGCCATGCCGGAAGCTGCGCGCGGGTGTCCGGATCACCCTGTCCTCACTGATCCGCCGCCACGTCTGGCCCCGCATCGTCCTGGGCCAGGCCGCCTGGGCCGTGATCTGCGCGCTGCTCATCACGCAGGTGCCGTGGACGCGGCGTTCCGTCCCCGCTGTTGTGTTCCGGGCGGGTCTGCTGCCGACCTTCGCGAGCGTCTGGTTCGACCGGCGGAAGGGCTGAACGGCCGGCGACGGGGACTGACCCGGTCACGCACACGACAGGTGGCCGGCCCGTTTGCGGCCACCCTGCGGTCTCCCCGCTCACGCTCTGGCCGCCGAGGCCTGGATGTCCTCGCGGGTGTGCTCCATCAGCTCGCCCAAGTCACCGACCTCGGGGTCGAGTTGTGCCGCGCGTGGCGCGGCCTCGTGGAGCCACGCCGCGGTGGAGAGCGCGAGCTCGACGGCCTTCTGCTCCAGGCCGTCGCCGAGCAGCTCCTCGATCTTGAAGGCGAGGCCCGCGAGGGTCTCGTCGTCGGTCTCGGGTACCAGGTACTCCTCGAGACCGGCGGGATACGGCGTCTGCTCACGGGACTCGCGCAGGGCGGTGACCACCGCGGCCTCCTCGCTGAACTGATCGAGGAGGCCCATGAAGACGTACAGCCGCGCCACCAGCCGGGGCAGGCCCGCGTGCCGGTCCAGCCAGGCCATGAGATGGCGCTGACCGCCGAGGTGGTCGATGACCTGCGTCATCTCCTCGGTGAGCGTGTTGGGCAGGACCCAGTGGAACGGCAGGAGCCGCGCCACCTGGTCGGCGAGCCGCGCCTCGCCCCGGGGATCCAGGGTGCCGGCGACGAAGCCGCCGACCAGCGCACCGTCCAGGCCGAAACCCTCGGGCTTCGACCGGTGGCGCGAGGTGCCGGACGCATCGCGGCGCAGACGCAGGAGCTCGTCGACGATCTTGGTCAGTGGTGTGTCGTGCACGGATCCTCCTTTGGTCTTCGTTTCGGGGGTGCCCGTTCCTGGCCGCGTGCTGTGGGGATGCGCGGATCGGCGAAGGAAGCGGCTGCCCGGAGCCTGCCCCACCACTGTGCCGCCCGCCCTCGGCGCGGCGCGCGTTCGTCAGCCCGGGCGAGTCGCCTCCGGTGGGGAGGGAAGATCCGCATGCGGGCTGTCGGCCGAGCCGCAAGACTGGGGGGCGGAGGCGCCTGAAAGTAGGTGGGCCATGCATTCCGTCGAGGAGACGATCGAGGTCGCGGTGCCGGTGCGTACCGCGTACGACCAGTGGACCCAGTTCAAGAGCTTTCCCCGGTTCATGGCCACGGTGAAGAGGGTCGAGCAGGTCAGGCCCGCCGTGACCGCGTGGGTCATCGGCTACGGACCGGTTCGCCGGGAGTTCGAGGCCGAGATCGTGGAGCAGGAGCCCGACTCGCATCTGGCCTGGCGGAGTCTGGAGCGCGGCCCCTCCCACCGGGGCGAGGTCTCGTTCCGGCCCACGGCGGCGGGCGGTACGGCGGTCACCGTGCGGATGGATCTCCAGCCGCGCGGCCTTGCAGGCGTGCTCACCAGCGTCCCGAGGATGGCCGGACGTGTCGTACGGCTCGAGCTCGGCCACTTCAAGGAGTTCATCGAGGGGCTGGGGGAAGCGGGCGGGGCCTGGCGGGGAACCATCCGCAACGGACACGTACGGCCCGTGGAACCGCAACCGCCGAGGAGCCGGGTGCCCTGCTGGCCCGTCGGCTGATCCTCGTGCGGGAAGAGGGCGAGCGAGAGGCAACCTGATGAAGAAGCCGCCCGGCGAAGAGCCGAAGGACGAGCTCACCGTGACCCCGCCCAAGAAGTGGGCGGCCGGCGTTCCCGCGGTGGTGCACGCGCTGGAGTACTCCCTGGAGCAGACGTCCCCGGTGAGGACCGGAGAGACGCTCCTGACCATGAACCAGGTGGGCGGCATCGACTGTCCCGGCTGCGCGTGGGCGGATCCGTCTCCCGGCCACCGGCACCGCAACGAGTACTGCGAGAACGGCGCCAAGCACATCAACGACGAGGCGACCACCCGGCGGGTCACCGCCGACTTCTTCCGCAGGTACCCGGTCTCCGAACTGGCCCGGCGGTCCGACATGTGGCTCAACCATCAGGGACGGCTCACCGAGCCGATGGTGAAGCGGCCCGGCTCCGACCACTACGAGCCGATCAGCTGGACCGACGCCTTCGGACTGCTCTCCGCGGAGCTGACCTCGCTCGACTCTCCCGACGAGGCGGTCTTCTACACCTCCGGCCGGGTCGGCAACGAGGCCGCGTTCGTGCTCCAGCTCTTCGCCAGGGCCCTCGGCACCAACAACCTGCCCGACTGCAGCAACATGTGCCACGAGTCCAGCGGCTTCGCCCTCCACGAGACGCTGGGCACCGGCAAGGGAACGGTCAGCCTCCACGACCTCCACCACGCCGACCTGATCTTTTTGGTGGGGCAGAATCCCGGAACCAACCATCCGCGGCAGCTCTCCGCGCTGGAACAGGCCAAGCTGAACGGCGCCCGCATCATCGCGGTCAATCCACTGCCCGAGGCCGGACTGCTGAGGTTCAAGAACCCGCAGAAGGCACGAGGGGTGATCGGGCACGGCGTGCAGATCGCCGACCGGTTCCTGCACATCCGGCCCGGCGGCGACCTGGCGCTGTTCCAGGCGCTGAACCGGCTGCTGCTGGAAGCCGAGGACGCTCGGCCCGGGCAGGTGCTCGACCACGACTTCATCCGCGCCAACACCAGCGGCTTCGAGGAGTTCGCCGAGCACGTCCGCGCGATCTCCTGGGAGGAGGTCCTCACCGCGACCGAGCTGACCCGCGAGGAGATCGAGAAGGTCCGCGACGACGTGCTGCGCAGCGAACGCGTCATCGTCTGCTGGGCCATGGGGGTGACGCAGCACAAGCACGGCGTCGCCACCATCCGGGAGATCGTGAACTTCCTGATGCTGCGCGGAAACATCGGCAGGGCCGGCACCGGGGCCTGCCCGGTGCGCGGGCACAGCAATGTGCAGGGCGACCGGACGATGGGCATCTGGGAGCAGATGCCGGACTCCTTCCTGGACGCGCTCCAGCGGGAGTTCGGGTTCGACCCGCCCCGCGCCCACGGACTGGACTCCGTCAACTCGATCAAGGCCATGCGCGAGGGCCGTATCAAGCTGTTCCTCGGCGTCGCCGGCAATTTCGTCCGGGCCGCTCCGGACAGCGCGGTCACCGAGGAGGCCATGCGCAGGTGCCGCCTGACCGCCTACATCTCCACCAAGCTCAACCGGTCCCACGCCGTCTGCGGCCGGGCCGCCCTCATCCTGCCGACCCTCGGCCGCACCGAACGGGACTTCCAGGCCGGCGGCGAGCAGTTCGTCACGGTGGAGAACTCGATGAGCGAGGTGCACACCTCGCGCGGGCGGCTGAAGCCGGCCTCCAAGCTCCTGCTCAGCGAGGTCGCCATTCTCTGCCGTCTCGCCCGCCGCACCCTCGACGGCGAACCGGACATCCCCTGGGACCGGTTCGAGGCCGACTACGGAGCGATCCGCGACCGGATCTCCCGGATCGTGCCCGGACTGCACGACTTCAACCGGCGGGTGGCACGCCCCGGCGGCATCCAGCTGCCGAACCCGGTCAACGAGGGCGTGTTCCCCACGGCCGTCGGCAAGGCGCTGTTCACCTGCAACGCCTGGGAGATGCCGCACACTCCCGACGGGCACCTGCTCCTGCAGACTCTGCGCTCCCACGACCAGTGGAACACCATTCCCTATACCTCCGACGACCGTTACCGGGGCATCCACGGAAGCCGCCGGGTGGTCCTCGTCAACCCGGCCGACCTGACCGAACTCGGACTTTCCGAAGGCCAGCACGTCGACCTGGTCAGCGTGTGGACCGACAAGGTCCGGCGCCGCGCCGAGGACTTCGAGGTGGTTCCGTATCCGACCGCACGCGGCTCCGCCGCCTCGTACTATCCCGAGACCCAGGTCCTCGTGCCCCTGGACAGCGTGGCCGAGATCAGCAACCAGCCGACGTCGAAGGGGATCGTCGTCCGCCTGGAACCGACGGGCGCGAGACGCTCGCCGAAGACCACCCCGAGCTGACCGACGTCCGGCGCGAGCCGTCGCCCTCCCGCGCGGCGTGCCACATCAGCAACAGCTAGGAGGCAGGCTCCGTGGCAGAGAACAACCTCCACCGCGAACTGGCCCCGATCACGCCGGAGGCGTGGGCGCAGATCGAGGACGAGGCGCGTCGTACCTTCCGGCGCAATGTCGGGGGCCGACGTGTCGTGGACGTGACCGGTCCGGACGGCCCGGAGCTGGCGGCGGTCGGGACCGGGCACCTGAGGGGTATCGAGGCGCCGGGGCCGGGTGTGACCGCGCGGCTGCGTCTGGTGCGGCCGCTGGTGGAACTCCGTGTCCCTTTCACCGTCACCCGTGAGGCGGTGGACGATGTCGAGCGCGGCGCGCAGGACTCGGACTGGCAGCCGGTCAAGGACGCGGCGCGGGCCATGGCGTTCGCCGAGGACCGGGCCGTGTTCGAGGGGTACGGTGCCGCGGAGATCGAGGGGCTGCGCCGGCGTACCTCGCATGCGGTGGTGGCTCTGCCGGACGAGGTGCGTGACTATCCGGACGCGGTGAGCCGGGCGCTGACGACGCTGCGGCTGGCCGGGGTGGACGGCCCGTACGTGCTGCTGCTGGGTGCCGAGGCGTACACCGCGGTGAGCGAGACGTCCGATCACGGGTATCCCGTCGCCGAGCATCTGGGCCGTCTGCTGGACGGTCCCCCCGTCTGGGCGCCCGCACTGAATGGCGGCTTCCTGGTCTCCACCCGGGGCGGCGACTTCGAACTGCGCCTGGGTGAGGACCTCGCGATCGGCTACACCACGCACGACGCGCACGGGATCGAGCTGTACTTCCACCAGACCCTGACCTTCCTGGTCCACACGGACGAGGCCGTGGTGGCACTCGGCTCCTGAGCACGGCCGGCCGTCGGCCGCGGGGCGGGCGCGACGGCGGAAAACTGTAGGAAGTCCAGAAGGGGCCCGACATGGACTCGTCCGAAGCGACCGGGATGCAGTTCGGCATCTTCACCGTCGGTGACGTGACCGCCGATCCCGCCACGGGGATAACTCCCACCGAGTCGGAGCGTATCCGGGCCACCGTGGCCATCGCGCGCAAGGCCGAGGAGGCCGGGCTCGACGTCTTCGCCACCGGCGAGCACCACAACCCGCCCTTCGTGCCCTCCTCACCGACGACGCTGCTCGGCTACATAGCCGGGCAGACCGAACGGATCATTCTGTCGACGTCGACCACGTTGATCACGACCAATGACCCGGTCAAGATCGCTGAGGACTTCAGTGTGCTGCAACACCTCTCCGGCGGCCGTACCGACGTCATGCTGGGACGCGGCAACACCGGCCCCGTCTACCCCTGGTTCGGACAGGACATCCGCCAGGCGGTCCCGCTGACCGTCGAGCACTACGGTCTGCTGCGCCGCCTGTGGCGTGAGGAAGTGGTGGACTGGGAAGGCAAGCTGCGCACGTCGTTGCAGGGCTTCACACTCGCGCCGCGTCCACTGGACGACGTTCCGCCCTTCGTCTGGCACGCTTCCATCCGCACGCCCGAAGTGGCGGAACTGGCGGCCTATTTCGGTGACGGACTCTTCGCCAACCACATCTTCTGGCCCGCCTCGCACACCCAGGCGATGGTGGAACTGTACCGGCGCCGGTTCGAGCACTACGGCCACGGCCGGCCCGAACAGGCCATCGTGGGCCTGGGCGGCCAGGTCTTCATGCGCCGCAACAGCCAGGACGCGGTCGACGAGTTCCGGCCCTACTTCGACAACGCCCCGGTCTACGGACACGGCCCGTCGCTGGAGGACTTCACGGCACTGACCCCCTTGACGGTCGGATCCCCGGCACAGGTCATCGAGAAGACGCTGGGCTTTCGCAGCTACGTGGGCGACTACCAGCGTCAGCTCTTCCTCATGGATCACGCGGGCCTCCCGCTCAAGACGGTCCTCGAACAACTCGATCTCCTCGGCGAAGAGGTGGTGCCGGTGCTGCGCAAGGAGTTCGCCGTCGGCAGGCCGACCGACGTCCCGGCGGCGCCCACCCACCAGTCCCTGCTGCGCGCCCGCCGCGACGAGCAGGCGTCGCAGCCCGACCACGAAGACAGTCCGGAAGTGCCATGACCGCGATGAAACTGACCATCGTCACCGGCGGCCTGCGGGAGCCGTCCTCGACACGACTCCTGGCCGACCGGCTGACGACGGCCGCGACCCGTGAACTCGAGCGACTCGGCGACCAGGCCGACCCGTCGTTCGTGGAACTCCGCCCCCTGGGCCACCCCATCATGGACGCGATGCTGACCGGCTTCGTCGGGGAGGCACTGCAGTCCGCGTTCGACACGGTCGCGCGGGCCGACGGCGTCATCGCCGTCACGCCCGCCTTCAACGCCTCCTTCAGCGGACTGTTCAAGTCCTTCTTCGACGTCCTTCCGGAACAGACCCTCGCGGACATGCCGGTCCTCATCGGAGCGACCGGCGGAACCGAGAGGCACTCCCTGGTCCTGGAACACGCGCTGCGGCCGATGTTCTCCTACCTGCACGCGATCGTCTCGCCCCGGGCCGTCTACGCGGCGACCGGCGACTTCGGTTCCCCCACGGGATCCGCCCTGGCGAACCGCATCACCACCGCAGCGGCCGACTTCGCCCGGCTGCTGCGCGCGTGCGGTCCTCGGGCAGGACGCGAGGCGGCCGACGAGGACCTCGCCACCATGCAGCGACTGCTGGGCGGTGCGACCTGACCGGCAGGCCCTGACGTCCGGAAGGTTGCTCGCGAGCTGTCCCGGGCGGCTCTTTGGAGCTGTTGACGGCGAATCGCTCGGTATCTGCCGCGATCCTGGGTGCTGTCGTCAACTTCCCGCCTGCCGGTGGGCGGACGACGGGAGTTCGGCGACAGGACCTAGCGGTCGCCGGGGTCTGCCGCGGCCGGCGTGGGCGGTGTCCGGCTCATGTACCAGCCGTCGCAGCGCGGTCCGATGAGGTCGGACGGCCAGCCCGCCGTCTCGACGGCGGCCTCGTAGACGGCGTCACCGAACGCCACGACGGCGTGGTGCGGGTCGGCCGTCTCCCTGAGCGCGGTCCACGGCAGCAGCACCAGACCGGCATCCGCGTGCCAGGCCGCGCCGTCCACCCCCCAGGACCGGCCCTCGAGACCGTCCGGCTGGGGCCAGATGTAGGCGTACAGGCCGGCATGGGGCGCCTTCGGGGTGCCGAAGGAGAACCCCACCGACACATACGCCGACACCTGGGCGTTCTGCATGAACGCCGGACGGTCGGGCGGCGGCGCGGTGGGCCGCGCCCGGTGCCGGGTGGCGGACAGGTCGAACTCGCCCCACATCACACCCACCCGCGGGCGGTGTCCCTGGAAGGGCGCCTGCCAGGCCTGGAGCCCGCCGGCGGCGAGGTCCAGCGCGGTCCAGATCAGCCGGGCCGCCTCGCGGTCCCAGTGGCGCTCGGCGTGATCGTCCGTGAAGCACGCCGGGGCATCGGGGATCTCGCAGATCAGCGAGCTGCCCGGGCTGCGGATGCCCAGCTCGCCCGCCGCCCGGCAGAAGGTCGCGTAGAACGCCGCGACGGAGTCCTGGGACAGGGGCAGGGTCCGTGAGCCGGTGTCGGCCTCGATGACCACGTCCCCGTCCAGCAGCCGGTAGTGCACGCAGAAGGTCACGTCGCGCTGCCGGAGCGTCGGCGTCCTCAGTCCCCGGGGAGTGACGTCGAGGACGATGTTCCCCCAGCCGACCTCGAAGGGCTCGTCGAGGGTGTACTTGCCCGCGACCTGCACCGAACGGTTCATATAGGAGATCGTGGGCGCCAGCTCCTCGTAGTCCAGCACCGGCCATGCCCGGAGTCGTCCGCTCACGACGAGCCTCCCACCGTAGGACCGCGGCGCCGTCCGGAACCCATTCTGGTACGCCGCCCGGGATCACGCCTGCTCGCGCGCCCGTGGACCCGTGTGATCCGTTTGCGGGGTCGGGCGCGGCGCGTTTGAGTGAGTAGGGGTCCACTCCACGTGTCAGGAGTTCGTCATGTCGATGCCGTTCGGTTCCGCTTTTGGTTCGTCGGACCCGTTCAGTGAGTTGCTGAATCGGTTCTTTGGGATGTCGCCCGCGACGTCGCCGCCGGCGGTGCAACGGGTGCCGATCGGACGGTTGTTGAGTGAGGCGTCGCAGGAGCTGATCAACCGGGCGGCACAGCGGGCGTTGGAGGACGGGACGTCGGACCTGGACACGGAGCATCTGCTGTGGGCGGCGACGCAGGTGGAGCCGTCGCGTGGGTTGCTGTCCCAGGCGGGAGTGGATCCGGAGGAGTTCGCGGGGCGCATCGCGAAGGTGTTGCCGCGCGAGTCGGGGGAGCCGTCGGCGGAGCCCGGGCTGACTCCGGCGGCGAAGCGGACCCTGGCCGCCGCTTATGGGCTCTCCCAGGCGGCGGGCGCCTCGTACATCGGGCCGGAGCACATTCTGGGCGCGCTGGTGGAGGGCGAGCAGACGGGGGCGGCGCGGTTGCTGGAGGGCGCGGGGCTGGACGTGGGGCGGTTGCGGGCTCTGTCGGAGCGGGCGGCCAGGCCGGCGCGGCAGGAGGCCGGGGGGCCTGCGGGGCAGGCCGGTGGGGGGTCGACGTTGGAGGAGTACGGGCGGGATCTGACGCAGGAGGCCAGGGCGGGCAAGCTGGACCCGGTGGTGGGGCGTGCGGAGGAGATCGAGCAGACGGTGGAGATCCTCTCGCGGCGGTCGAAGAACAATCCGGTGCTGATCGGTGAGCCGGGAGTGGGCAAGACGGCCATCGTGGAGGGTCTGGCGCAGCGGATCGTGGCGGGTGAGGTGCCCGGCACGTTGAAGGACAAGCGGGTGGTGGTGCTGGACCTGTCCGGGATGGTGGCCGGGGCCCAGTACCGGGGCCAGTTCGAGGAACGGCTGAAGAAGGTCATCGAGGACGTCCAGGCATCCAAGGGGCAGATCATCCTGTTCATCGACGAGTTGCACACGGTGGTCGGGGCGGGTGCCACGGGCGAGGGGTCGATGGACGCGAGCAACATGCTCAAGCCTGCGCTGGCGCGGGGGGAGCTGCATGTGGTGGGGGCGACGACGATCGACGAGTACCGCAAGCACGTGGAGAAGGACGCCGCACTGGAGCGCCGGTTCCAGCCGGTGATGGTCTCCGAGCCGACGGTCGAGGAGACGGTGGAGATCCTGGAGGGGCTGCGGGACGCCTACGAGGCCCACCACCAGGTGCGGTTCGCCGACGGGGCACTGGTGGCGGCGGCGGAGCTGTCCGACCGCTACATCTCCGACCGGTTCCTGCCGGACAAGGCCATCGATGTGATGGACCAGGCCGGGGCGCGGGTGCGGCTGCGCAGCGCGGACCGGTCGGTGGAGGTGGTGGGGGTGGAGGACCGGCTGGCCCGGCTGCAGCGGGAGAAGGACCAGGCGGTGGCGGTGGAGGACTTCGAGAAGGCCTCCGAGGTCAAGCAGCGGATCGACGAGGCCGAGGCGGAGCTGGCCGGGATCACCGAGCGGCGTGAGGGGGTTGTCTCGGTCACCGCCACCGACATCGCCGATGTGGTCTCGCGTCGCACCGGGATCCCGGTGGCACAGTTGACCGCGAGCGAGAGGGACAAGCTGCTCAGGCTCGAGCAGGAGATGCACGAGCGGATCGTCGGGCAGGACGAGGCGGTCACCGCGGTCTCCCAGGCGGTGCGCCGCAACCGGGCCGGGATGGGGGATCCGAACCGCCCGGTGGGCTCGTTCCTGTTCCTGGGCCCGACCGGGGTGGGCAAGACGGAACTGGCCAAGACGCTGGCCCAGTTGCTGTTCGGGGACGAGAGCCGCATGATCCGCTTCGACATGAGCGAGTTCCAGGAGAAGCACACCGTGGCCCGCCTGGTGGGGGCCCCGCCCGGATACGTCGGCTACGAGGAGGCCGGGCAGCTGACCGAGAAGGTCCGCCGCCAGCCCTACAGCGTCGTGTTGTTCGACGAGGTGGAGAAGGCCCACCCGGATGTCTTCAACACACTGCTGCAGATCCTGGACGACGGGCGGCTGACCGACGCCCAGGGCCGCACCGTCGACTTCCGGCACTGCGTCATCATCATGACCTCCAACATCGGCGCGCAGCGGATCATCGACCACAAGGGCGACGTGACCGAGCTCAAGGACGAGCTGATGGACCTGCTGCGGACCCGGTTCCTGCCGGAGTTCCTCAACCGCATCGACGACATCATCCTCTTCCACAGCCTCACCGAGGACGATCTGTCACAGATCGTCGACCACCTGCTGGACCAGAGCAAACACCGGGTCCGCGCCCAGGGGATGACCTTGGAGGTCACCGAGGCGGCCAAGAAACTCCTGGTCGCCCACGGTCACCAGCCTGAGTTCGGGGCCCGCCCGCTGCGCCGCACGATCCAGACCGAACTCGACAACCGCATCGCCACGCTCCTGCTCGGCGGGGACGCCGAACCCGGCGACATCATCGTCGCCGACGTGGTCCGCGACACCCTGCACTGCACCGTCCAGCACAACCGACCGCCGCAGGACACCGGCTCCGGTACCGGCGACACGTCGGCAGCCGCGACGGCCGGACCGCCGGTCCCCTGATCGTCACGTGCCTGCGCGGGGGCCGATCCTCATGTGCCTACGTGGGGATCGGCCCTCATGTGCCTTCGCGAGGGTCGCCGAGGGACAGCACGCTCACCGTCGACCGGCCGCCGGGCGCGTCGTACTCGACGGTGTCGCCGGCACGGCGGCCGAGGAGAGCGCGGCCGAGCGGGCTGTCGGCGGTGACCAGGGTCTGGGCCCGCCCCTCGGCCATCTCGCTGATCTGGACCGTTTCCACCGTCCCGTCCGTGAACCGTACGGTGACCGTGCTGCCCACGCCGACCGCGTCGGTACTGGGCGGTCCGGCGTCGGCCGACTCGCGCAGTCGCTCGGTGATCCTGGTGATGCGGGCGTCCAGGCGTTCCAGCTGATTGGCGCGCTGCAGTTCGTCGGCCTGGTCGGCGGCGTCTCCCGGCGAGTCCGAGTCGCCCAGGGTCGCCGCGACCGTCGCGCGTTCGGCGCGCAGATCGGCGAGCTCCTGCTCGAGCGCGCGCCGCGCTTCCCCACCGATCGGTCTGGGCTCACCGGTCATTCCTGCTCCCGTGGTGCGGTCGGGCTCAGCTGGGACGACACTCGCCGCGTCGGTCGCTGAGTCGTCATGGGCAGAGTAGTGGTGAGATCGCCGGACGCCGCCGAAGCTCGCCGTGGGCTGGTCGGGAGGCCGGGAGATCAGTCCCACCGGCGGTGCAGGAGCCGCTCCAGGAGCAGGTAGCCACGTTGCTCCGCGGTGGCGAGTTCGGCGGGGTCGATACCCGCGGACCACAGCTCGCCGGCGGCGGCGTCGTCGGCCTCGCGCAACTCCACCACCGCCAGGGCCAGTCGTGTCGGGACGGCCGGGAGCGGTGGCCCGAAAGGAGCCGCCAGCGCCCGCTCCGCACGTTCGGTGGCGTCCGCGCAGGCCGCCATCGCACGCTCCACCCGCACCGCGGCCTGGTCGTGGACAACCACCAGCGCGCAGACCAGCCCGACGACGATCCCCAGCAGACTGGCCAGCCCGCGGTCGTGGACGAGCTCACCGGCGGAGACGGGGGTGGCCATGTCGCTCAGCAGCAGGGCCAGCGGCGTGACGAAGACGACGCCCAGGCCGTAGTTGCGGACCACCGCGTACTCCAGCAGGAACTCCAGGAACACGATCACCAGCGCGAGGACCGCGGGACCCGGGTGTGCGGCGAGCACGCCGACCGCCAGCAGCAGTCCGACGACCGTGCCGAGGGTCCGCTGGACGGCGCGCTGTGCCGTGGTGCGGATGTTGACCGAGTGCAGCACGGCGGCAGCCGAGATCGCCGCCCAGTAGCCGTGTCCCAGGCTCAGCAGAACGGCCAGCCCACCCGCCGCTCCCGTGCCCAGCAGCATCCGCAGCGCGGGCACGGCACGGGCCGGGAGGTGGTCGGGGCGTCCGGGATGGGACCCGACCATCAGCTCGGAGGCGCGCCGGGCGGCCGGATCGGCGCCGGTCGCGTCCGTCCCGGCCGCACGGCGGCCCCCGCCGTCCGGCGCGACGGGAGCCGGGGGCGACAGTTCGGGCAGCACCCGCGGCGTGCGGCGGCGCCGGTCCGCGAGGAGACACGCCTGCCGGCGCAGGGCCTGCGCGAGGGCGGCAGGGTCGTCGGGCGACCGGCGCGCCGAGCCGATCAGCAGCGACCACGCCATGTCGGCCAGGCGCAGACAGGGCGCCTTTCGGCCGGAGAGCCGCACCTCCGCCGGCGGGGCCACACCGAGTGAGTGATAGGCCTGCAACAGGGCCACCGTCGCGCGGTGGCGCGTGCGGCCGCCGATCGCGCCCCCGGTGCCGGAGGCGTCCAGCACCTCCGCGAGCGCGCGCAGCGCCGAGGCGACGGCCAGACGCTGAGGCCGGTCCGGGTGCACGAGCCGGCCTGCCACAGCCAGCAGCCAGGCCACCGCCGACGCGGCGGCGGCCAGCGCCGTCTGCGCAAGGACGTCGCCCGGGGCGGAGGAGCCGTTCGCGGCCACCGCGAAGGAGAAGAGCAGCAGCACCGCGCCCAGCCCGCCCAGCCGTGTCACGTCACAGACGAACTTGGCCAGCCCGGCGACCACGGCCGTGGCCGCTACCACCACGAAGGCGCCGGTCCCTCCCGCCCGCGGATGCACCCATGCGGCAAGCGCCGCGCCCGAGCCTACGCACGCCGTCATGGCCAAACCGACCAGCGCGAGGGCACGAGCACGGCGCGGATAGGGAAGGTTGCGCCCGAACGTGGTGGTGAAGGCGCCCAGCATGGCGTAGACGGCGAGTTCGGCCCGCCCGGCCAGCACGATCGGCAGCGCCACCAGGGCCATGGCCAGCGCCGCCCGCAGAGCGAAGAGGAAGGCACCGTCCACCTGGTGCACGGCGAGCGCGCCGCGCGGGGAGAGCACCCGCGCCGCGCCGGCGACCGCACGCCGCCGCCCTTGACTCCCGACGGCGGTATCGACGGGCTGACCAGCGGCGGGGCCGCTACGGTTGTGGCTCATGGGTTCCTGGTTGCCGCTGTCCGCGGTGCCCCGGCTTGCCGGGGCGGTGGTCGTCGGGGCGGTGGTCGGCGCGGTCGTCGCGGAGGCGATCGACACGCCACTCGGTGTCCTGGTGGGTATCGCGGCGATGGAGGCGTCCTTCGTCGTGTCGGGCTGGTTCGTGCTGTGGCCGATGGACGCGGCCACCACCCGGCGCTACGCCGGGCGCGAGGACTTCCGGCCGGTGCTCGAGGAACTCGCCGTCGTCGCGGCCGCGCTGTGCGGCCTGGCCGGCATCGCGGTGCTCCTGCTCGGCCACTCCGACACGAACCACGCCACCGCGGCCCTGATCGGGGTGTTCATGGCCTGGGCGGCGCTGCACCTGATGTACGCCACCCGCTATGCGTACCTCTACTACGTGACATCCGCGGGCGGGATCGACTTCAACTCCGACCACCCACCGGCATACAGGGACTTCTTCTACTTCAGCTACAACCTCGGTATGACGTACCAGGTGGCCGACACCAACGTTTCGAGTTCGACCGTCCGTGCGACGGTGCTACGGCATTGTCTGCTGTCCTATGTCTTCGGCACCAGCATCCTGGCCACCGCCATCAACCTCGTCGCAGGAATTGTGGCCCGCTGATCCCGTCAATATTCATCCTCGGGCCGTTTCCCGCAGGAGTCAAAGAGGCATACGTGATCGCGTGATAAGCGGCGGTTATCCGGCCGTGTGCCGCCATCGGCGGGGCCGGGGGCCCGGGCGAGGGCAGGTCGACACACCGGCGCCCCCGCGCCCGCCCGCACCCGCTGTGCCAAGCTGTGCCCATGCCTCCGAAAAACACCACCGGCACCGCAATCTATTACGGTGACCTGAACACTTCCCACGTGCTCCAGGTATTCCTGGAGTTGCGTGACCGGGCGAGTCACCGCATGGCGGCAAGTCTCCTCGGGACTATGCGGCAGGTCGCGGACGACGGTGAATTCGTCATCAAGTTCCATTTTGCGGGTTTGCTCGACGACACGGTCGGCGGTGCCGGTTCCCAGCATGGTCTGAGCGCGCTCGCCGCGGCCGCCGACGCCGGTCAGAAGCAATTCATCGAGTACCTCGGAACACTTTTCGCCCATCAGCCGTTCCCGCCCGGCGAGGACCGGTTCGCCGACACGTCCGTGCTGCTGTCGCTGGCCGGCGAGGTGGACGGGCTGCGGTCCGCCGACTTCGACCGCAAGCTCAGGGAGGGCACGTACCTGACCTGGGCCGGTGAGGCGATCGGGAACTTCGAGTCCTTCGGCGTGGTGGGCACACCGGTCGTCTGGCGTGACAGCGAGGTGATCCCCGTCGTGAAGAGCGACGGCGGGCCCGCGATCACGCCGCAGGAGTTCCTGGCCCAGCTCCAGCGGTGACACCCCTGGGGCTGGTGCCGCGACCCCCAGGGTCCCGGGGCGCGGCGGCCTTCCTGCGCACGGGCAGCCGGGCAGGGCGTCAACTCCCAGGCCCAGGGTAGGAAGACGGGGGCGGACGGCGGCCGGTGATCTGCCGGACGGGCCGCGTGAGGAGCAACGGGAGGGGTGGACCATGGCGCCGGAGCAGGCTGCCGAGAGCGTGGTGCAGGCGGTCGTCGTCTACGACGGACAGGTGCTGCTGGTGGAAGAGTCCCACGGCGGCTGGCGGCTGCCGTCGGGCGGCCTGGAGCCGGCCGAGACGGCGGAGGCCGCGGCGGCGCGCCTGGTCTACGAGCTCACCGGCTACCTCGTCGACGGCTCGACGACGCTGGGGCCTGCGGCAGCGGTGGGGACCGATGCGCGCACACCGGTGGCGGTGGTGTGCCAACTGCTCACCGAGGAGCCGTCGGCGGGGGCACGGCTCACCCCGGAGCGGATCCGCTGGTTCTCGACGGCGGAGCTCGTCCGTGCCGGGCGGCCCGGGAACGCCGGGCTGCCCGAGGTCGTACGCGCCTACCTGGAGGGGCACACGCCCGTGTGAGCCGGTGGGCGGCGCCAGCCGTCCGGACGGTTGCGGTGGCGGTCGGCGCGCGAAGGCAGTGGGCTGGAGACATGAGCGACGACGAGAACATCTCCGCCTGGACCGAACGGCTGCTGCGCGAGGCGCCCGCCCTGTCGCCCGAGCAGGCCCGCAGCTTCGTGTACGACCTGTACTTCGCCGCCCAGCGGGCGCTCGACAAGGAGGAGTGGGAGGCCGACTTCGAACGCGACGAATAGTCAGAGCGTCCCTCGGGCGTCGTCGGGCCTCGGACGACGGAGGACGCAGCCGCCTGCGCATGCGACGGACAGGACGAGTGGACGGCCGGTCAGCGGCCCGCCAGCACCTAGGGAAGGGGCGTCGCGGCGAGGAACCGCTGACGGTCCACGATCGCCCGGTCGATCTCCCCGGTGGCGACCAGCGCGCCCGAATCGTCTACGGCCCGCACGAGGAAGGTGAGCCGCCGGCCCGCCGCGGCGGCGGGTGCCTCGGCGAGGACCTCCACGCCGCCGCCCACGCGCGTGGCACGCAGGTGCCGGACGCGGATCGCCGTACCGACCGTGGTCTGGCCCGCGGTGGTGAACGGCGCGGCTGCCCGCATGGTCGCCGCCTCCATCCACGCGATCAGCCGCGGGGTGGAGAGCACGGGCACGTCACCGCTGCCCACCGACTCCGCGGTGTCGGCATCGGTCACCACGTGTCGCATCGCACCACGCTAACCTCTCGCGGCTCCGTGCGCCGACCGGTGACAGGACGGCCCGGTCGCCTTCGTTCCGGCTTCGAACGGTGCGACGGCTGCGGGGAACGGGACGTGCGGGCGGTGCTCGCGGGCCGTCAGGGGCCTGCGGGTGAAGGTGTCGTCCTCGGCCCGCAGGCAGACGTCGTGCTGGTGGGTGACGACGCCGGTGGCGGGTTCGTCGAGGAGCCGGGCCAGTACGTACGCGGCGGCCAGGCCGGTCACATCCCTGATCGTGCCCATGGTGAGCAGCGACCGGGTCTCCGCGATGGCCTCGTGTTCGCCCGCTGTGATGATGACGCGCGTGCCGGGGCCACGCCGTGGACGGCGATGGCCACGGCGATGTTGTCGAGGTCGTCCGAGCGGACGTCTCGATCGCGTGATAAGCGGGGGTTATCGGGCCGGTCCCGCGGTCCCAGCGAATGGAGCACCGGCAGGACGCGGGTGATAAGCGGCGCCGATCGGATCATCGAAAAGCCCTCTTTGACTTCCCCGTGTGCACCGGCGGAGGCTGGCCCGGCAGCCGAGTTGACCATTCACGGCCCATGCAGGAGTGTGTCGCAGATCGGTCCTGGTTCGTGGACATGGTGCGTGAGTCCTGTGTGCCGCGACCCGATCCGCACCTGCCTGCGCGGCAGAAAGAGGCGTACCGGACAATGAGCGTCATCCAGGACCCGAGTGACGACCTGTCGGTCACCCCGCCCAAGCGCTGGGCCACGGGTGTTCCCGCGGTCACCCACGCGATCGAGTACTCCCTGGAACAGACCTCGGTGCGGCGGACCGCCCTGACGCTTCTGAACGTCAACCAGGCCAAGGGCTTCGACTGCCCGGGCTGCGCCTGGCCGGAGCCCGGGCCGGGGGAGCGGCACCGCAACGAGTACTGCGAGAACGGCGCCAAGCACGTCGCCGACGAGGCCACGTCGCGCCGGGTCACCGCCGACTTCTTCCGCCGGTACTCGATCGGGGAGTTGGCCGGAAAGTCCGACTACTGGCTCAACCAGCAGGGCCGTCTCACCGAACCGATGGTCAAGCGGCCCGGCGCGACCCACTACGAGCCGATCGGCTGGGACGAGGCGCTCGGACTGCTCGCCGGCGAACTCAGGGAACTCGACTCTCCCGACGAGGCCCTCTTCTACACCTCCGGGCGGCTGAACAACGAGGCCGCCTTCCTGCTGCAGCTGTTCGCCCGTGCCTTCGGCACCAACAACCTGCCGGACTGCTCCAACATGTGCCACGAGTCCAGCGGTTCCGCGATGCAGGAGACGCTGGGCATCGGCAAGGGGAGCGTGTCGCTGGACGACATCCACAACGCCGACCTGATCTTCGTCGTCGGGCAGAATCCGGGCACCAACCATCCGCGCATGCTCTCAGCCCTGGAGGAGACCAAGCGCAACGGCGGGCAGATCGTGGCCGTGAACCCGCTGCCCGAGGCCGGGCTGATCCGTTTCAAGCACCCGCAGAAGCCCCGCGGGGTGCTCGGCCGCGGCACACAGATAGCCGACCAGTTCCTGCAGATCCGCCCCGGTGGCGACCTCGCGCTGTTCCAGGCGCTCAACCGGATGCTGCTCGAGGCGGAGGAAGCGGCACCGGGCGCCGTTCTCGACCGGGCGTTCATCGACGGCTTCACCACCGGCTTCGACGACTTCGCCGCGCACGCCCAGAAGGTCTCCTGGGACGACGTCCTCACGGCGACCGGGCTCACGCGCGAGGAGATCGAGCGTGTGCACGACCGGGTCCTGGGGAGCAGGAAGATCATTGTGTGCTGGGCCATGGGCCTGACCCAGCACAAGCACGGTGTGCCCACGATCCGTGAGGTCGTCAACTTCCTGATGCTGCGCGGCAACATCGGCAGGCCCGGCGCGGGCGTCTGCCCGGTCCGCGGCCACAGCAACGTTCAGGGCGACCGCACCATGGGAGTGTGGGAGCGGATGCCGCAGCGGTTCCTGGACGCTCTCGGCCGCGAGTTCGGTTTCACCCCGCCCACCCGGCACGGCCTGGACTCGGTGAACGCCATCCGGGCCATGCGCGACGGCACTGCCCGCGTCTTCCTCGGCGTCGCCGGCAACTTCGTGCGCGCCACCCCGGACAGCCTCGTCACCGAGGAGGCGATGCGGCGATGCCGGCTCACCGCACACATCTCCACCAAGCTCAACCGCTCCCACACGGTCTGCGGCGAGGTGGCCCTCATCCTTCCGACGCTGGGCCGCAGCGACCGCGACGTCCAGGCCACCGGTGAGCAGTTCATCACCGTCGAGGACTCCATGAGCCAGGTGCACGCCTCCCGCGGACGACTGGCGCCGGCCTCCCCGCACCTGCTCAGCGAGGTTGCCATCATCAGCCGTCTGGCTCGCAGAACCCTGGGGGACGAGCCGTCCATCCCCTGGGAGGAGTTCGAGTCGGACTACGGCACCGTCCGCGACCGGATCTCCCGCGTCGTGCCGGACTTCGAGGACTTCAACGCCCGCGTCGCCGAGCCCGGCGGCTTCCGGCTGCCCAACCCGGTCAACCGGCGGGTCTTCCCCACCCCGAGCGGCAAGGCGGTCTTCACCTGCAACGAGTTCACCATGCCGAGGGTCCCCGACGGGCATCTGCTGCTGCAGACCCTGCGCTCCCACGACCAGTGGAACACCGTTCCGTACGCGATGAACGACCGCTACCGCGGCATCCACAACGCCCGCCGGGTGGTGCTCGTCAACCCGGCCGATCTCGGCGCCCTCGAGCTCGCCGACCGGGACCGGGTCGACCTGGTGAGCTCGTGGCACGACGGCGTCGAGCGCCGCGCGGCGGACTTCACGGTCGTCGCCTACCCCACGCCCCCCGGCTCCGCGGCCTCCTACTACCCGGAGACCAACGTCCTGGTACCGCTGGACAGCGTCGCGGACATCAGCAACACCCCCACCTCCAAGGGGGTCGTGGTCCGTCTGGAGCCCGCCGTCGTGCGGGAGCGGTGAGGCCGTCGCCGTCGGCACAGTGACGGCGGGACGGGGGCGCGGCCCGGCTCAGGCCGCCGGGCTCCGGGACCCGGATGGCGCCGTCCCGACGACATGCGCGGCGTGCCCGTCCATCATCGAACCAGCTCGACCGCACCACACCGGCGGAGTGCGACTCCGCGGAGAGGACTCGGACCATGGGGCGCGTGACCGTGCGGCGCAGGGTGCTGCGCATTCGGGAAGGGGTGTCCACGTATCGCCCGGACACCCTGGCGGCCGAGGAGCCCATGGAGATCCGGGTCGGCGGGCGGCCGCTCACCGTGACCATGCGCACCCCGGGTGACGACTTCGACCTCGCGGCCGGGTTCCTGGTCAGCGAGGGCGTGGTGCACGCGGCCGACCACGTGCGGGGCATCCGCTACTGCGCGGGCGCCACCGCGGAAGGCGGCAACACCTACAACCTGGTGGACGTCGCCCTGGCTCCGGGCGTGCCGGCCCCCGACGCGTCACTGGAGCGGAACTTCTACACCACGTCCTCGTGCGGGCTGTGCGGCAAGGCGAGTCTGGACGCGGTGCGCACCTCGGCGGCCTGGTCCGTGGCCGAGGACGCGCTGCGCGTCGGGCCGGAACTGCTCGCGGCCCTTCCCGACCGGCTACGGGCGGCCCAGAGGGTGTTCGACAGCACCGGCGGCCTGCACGCCGCGGGGCTCTTCACGGCCGAGGGCGAACTGCTCTGGCTGCGGGAGGACGTGGGCCGGCACAACGCCGTGGACAAGGTGGTGGGACACGCCCTGCGGTCGGGGCTGCTGCCGCTGCGCGAGACGGTGCTGATGGTCAGCGGCAGAGCCTCCTTCGAGCTGGTACAGAAGGCCGTGATGGCGGGGATCCCGATGCTGGCGGCGGTGTCCGCTCCCTCCTCGCTGGCCGTGGACCTGGCGACGGAGAGCGGACTGACCCTGGTCGGCTTCCTGCGTGGGGCCTCGATGAACGTCTACACCGGAGGCGAACGCCTGCAACCGCAGCCTGTGGGCTGACCCCGGCGAGGCACACGCCGCCCACCGCACTGGCCGTCCGGCCACCCGCTCGCCGTCCGCCCACCGCGCTCCCCGGTCCACCGACTCACCGACCGGGGCACCGAGCCCGGCAGCGCGCATCACGAGCCCGTGCCCTCCAGGGCGGCGGCGATGTCGGTGCGGCGGGCGATCTCGGTCAGCGCGCGGGCCATGACCGACCCCGGCTCACGGGCGGTGGTCACCAGACCGACCAGCACCGCCCTGGCGGGCTCCACCAGCGGCACCGCCCGCATGCCGTGCGGAACCCCGAAGACGTGCAGCCAGGCGTGCGGCACGATGCTGGCCCACTGCTCGGTCCTGACGTGGGCGATCAGCGCGGCCACCGAATCGGTCTCCACCCGGGGCGCGGGCCGCAGTCCGAGCTCGGAGAACACCTCGTCCAGCACCCGGCGGCCCTGCATGGTCCCGGTCAGCAGGCACAGCGGCAGCCGCGACGCCTCCGTCCAGGTGGCCGTCGCCCGGTGGGCCAGGCCGCCGGCGGAGGTGGTCAGCAGTACATACCGCTCCTGGTACAGCGGGACCGTCCGGAAGTTCTCCGACAGGTCCCTGTGGAGGTAGGTGATTCCGGCGTCGATCTCGAAGTTGCGCAACTGCCGGAGAATGTCGTCGGACTGAAGGTCCGCCATGACCTCCACGGTGACCAGCGGGTGCGCTGCACAGAACGGGCTGGTCAGCAGCGACACCGCGCCGGTGGCGGTCGGGACCGCGCCGATCCGCATCCTGCCGCTCAGGCCGGTGCGCAGGGCGCCCACCTCGTCCTTGAGGGCGTCGCGGTCGGCCAGGATCCGCTGCGCCCACACCACGATGCGCTCGCCCTCGGGTGTCAGCCCCTCGTACTTCCGGCCGCGCCTGACCAGCGGTACGTCCAGTTCCTCCTCCAGCTTCCGGATCGCCTCCGAAAGAGCCGGCTGGGAGACGTAGCAGGCCTGGGCGGCACGGGCGAAGTGGCGCTCCCGGGAGAGGGCCACGAGGTACTCGAGTTGACGGAACAGCACGCCATGGGTCTACCCGACAGCCTGCGGGAACGCCAGTCGTGCAGCGCGGGCACGGACCGTTGCACCGTGCAGGCACCGGTGGCGCCGACGTCGATCCAGCGCCATGGACCGGCGGCACTTGGGCGAACGCACCCTCGGTGCTCCGTCGGCGAGCGTGGCCGGGACGCCCTCGCCGCCGATGTCCCCGGGCACCCGGATGCCGTCGGAGAAGGCGCCCCGGGGCGTGAACCGGAATCGCGGCACCAGGTCCCTTGTGGAAGGATGCACGATGGGAATGCCTGTTATGCCCGCATATGGGCGACGGACCGCAACGGCATACGCCCCCATCACGAGGAGGTTCCCATGTCCTCGAAGCGACGCCGCAAGAAGAAGTCCCGCCGCAACCACCAGGCGAACCACGGGCGACGCCCCCAGTCCTGACCTCCGGGGGAACGGGCCTGCGCGCCGCGAGCCGGATCGACGGGCCCGCGTGCCGTGAGGCCGGAGCCGCCGCTGACCCGCCCCACGGCACGCAGCCGTGCGCGAGGCGGGTCAGTCGCGTGGGAAGGGGTGCAGGAGAGGGCGGCCGGTCGCGAAACGGTGGACCTGTTCGACGATCAGGCGTTCGGCGCGTGGGCGGAACGCGGCGGAGCCACCGGCGACGTGAGGGGTGATGAGAACACCGGGAGCCTGGCGCAAGGGGTGGTCGGCGGGCAGGGGTTCGGGGTCGGTGACGTCCAGCGCGGCCCGCAGCCGGCCGCCGCGGGTCTCGTCGAGCAGCGCCTCGGTGTCGAGGGTGCGGCCACGGCCGACGTTGACGACCAGGGCGCCGTCGGGCAGGGCGGCCAGCTCCTTGACGCCGAAGAGCCCGGCCGTGCCGGGGGTCTCGGGCAGGACCAGGACGACGATGTCGGTGGCCGGGAGCAGTCCGGGCAGGTCGGCCACGGCGTGCACGTCCTGGCCGGGGCGTGCCCGGCGGGCGACGCGGACGACGTGGGCCTCGCAGGCCAGCAGGCGTCGTTCGAGGGCGGCGCCGATGGAGCCGTAGCCGACGATCGTCACCGTCGCGTCGGCGAGGGACCGCGTGAAGTGGGGCTCCCAGCGCCCCGCGGTCTGGTCGGTGACCCAGCGCGGCAGATCGCGCTGGGCGGCGAGGATCAGGCCCAGGGCGTGTTCGGCGGTGGACGCGTCGTGCAGGCCGCGGCCGTTGTGCAGGCCGACCCCGGTGGGCAGGAGCGGCAGGAGCTTTTCGACACCGGCACTGAGCGACTGCACCGCGCGCAGGTGCGGCAGCCGCGGCAGCAGGCGCACGGCGTCCGGCACGGCGTAGGGCATGACCCACAGGCCCACACGGGCCAGGAGGTCCGCGGCGGGTTCGCTGCCCGGCGTCACGCCGTCCCAGACGTGCACCCGCACACCCGCGGGCCAGGGCCCGTGCCGCCGGTCCATGTCCGGCCACGGGACGAGTACGTCGGTGGCGTCGGTGGCGGTGTCGTGAAGGGCTCTGGTCATCGGGCTCTCCTTCTCGTACGGTTCTTCCCGTCCAGTGAAACACTTTCCATCTCACGGAAAACAGGGGGTCAGGGATGACAGCGACGTCACCTGCCACCGACACCGCCGGGCCCCAGGCCGCGCACTCCGGCTTCTGGAGGTCCGCCCGCGCCCGCCACCTGATGCCGGTCGCGTTCGTCACGTACTCGCTCGCCTATCTCGACAAGTCCAACTACGCGATCGCGTCCGCCGGCGGCATGGCCGACGACCTGCACCTGTCCGCGGGGGCCGACTCCCTGATCGCCGCGTCGTTCTTCCTCGGCTACTTCTTCTTCCAGATCCCCGGGACGATCTACGCCGAGCAGCGCAGCGCTCGCCGGATGGTCGCCTGGTCGACCGTGGCCTGGGGGCTGCTCGCCATGGCGCAGGGACTGCTCAGCAGCCCCGCTCAGCTGATCGCGGTCCGCTTCGCGCTCGGCGTCGTCGAGGGCGCGGTGCTGCCGTCGATGGTCATGCTTCTCGGCCGCTGGTTCACGCGCGGCGAGCGAGGACGTGCCAACACCTTCCTCATCCTCGGCAACCCGGTCACGGTGATGTGGCTGTCGGCGGTCTCCGGCTGGCTGGTGTCGGCCTCCGACTGGCGTGTGATGTTCGTCGCCGAAGGCGTGCCCTCCGTGCTGTGGGGCCTGTGCTGCCTGCGGCTCATCAAGGACCGTCCCGAGCAGGCGCACCGGCTGCCCGCACACGAACTGGCACTCCTGCGCTCCGACCTGGCCGCCGAACAGGCCGCCGCGCCGCCGGTGTCCGGCACCCTGCGCCGCCAGTACCGCACGGTGCTGCGTTCGGCCCCGGTGCTCACCATGGCCGCGCAGTACTTCTTCTGGTCCTTCGGCATGTACGGCTTCGTCTTCTGGCTCCCCGCGATCATCAAGAAGGGCTCGGGCGAGGGCATCGGCGCCACCGGACTGCTCACGGCCATCCCGTACGCCTGCGCGGCCGGCGCCATGTTGCTCAACTCCCGCCTGTCCGACCGCAGCGGCCGGCGCCGCGCCGCCGTGTGGCCCTGGCTGGCCTGCGGCGGCCTCGCACTCCTCGCCTCCTACGCCGCCGGCGACCACTTCCCGGTGGCCCTCGCCCTGCTCGTCGTCGCGGGTCTGTGCCTGTACGCGCCGTACGGACCGTACTTCGCCCTGGTCTCGGCGCTCGCCCCGCCCGGCATCGCCGGCGCCGCCGTCGCGCTCGTCAACTCCTTCGGCGCACTCGGCTCCTTCGCCGGGACCTACCTGGTCGGCTGGGTGCGCGGGACGCAGCTCGGCGACGCCGGCGCCTTCGGGCTGATGGCCGTCTGCGCCCTGGTCGCGGCGGTGCTGACCCTGGCGGTCCCCGACCGGACGGCCTCCCGGCCGGTCCCGGTACGGTGATCTCGACGCGGCGGCCGAGCGGGGCACGACGGCCGCCGCACCCGGCCGTGACGGCGGCACAGAACACGGAGGCGCACACGGTGACCACACCAACCGGCGACGACATGCTGGGCCGGGGACTGCGGCTGCTGACCGTGCTGGCCGAGCACCCCGCCGGACTGGGTGTGAGCGCCGCCGCCCGCGCCGCCGAGCTCCCCGTCAGCAGCGCCCACCGAATCCTCGGCCGGCTCGTCGAGGAGCGGTTCGCCACCTACGACGAGGACGCCCGGCGCTACGCCCTGGGCTGGCGGGTCCTGGAGCTGTCCCGTGGTTTCCAGCGCTCACCGGCCGGCTACTCCGCGGCCGCCGCCCCGATGCGCCGGCTCGCCGCGCGCACCGGCCTGCCGGTCATCGCCGGCATCCTCCACGGCACCGACGTCCTGCTCGTGCTCTCCGTCCAGGGAACCCAGCACCTGCAACTGCGCAGCGCGGAGGGCACCCGCAACCCGTGGCATGCCACCTCGCTGGGCAAGGCCCTCGTCGCCGGGCTCCCGGAGGAGGAGCGCGAGCACCTTCTTCGCGGACCGCTGCCGCAGGTGACACCCCGCACGATCACCGACCCCGACCGGCTCCGCGCCGAGCTGGCACTCGTGCGGGAGCGGGGCTGGGGCGAGGTGGACGAGGAGAACGAGATCGGCGTCCGCTCCATCGCCGCGGCGGTGCCGCACGTCCCCGAGCGCACTCCGCCCCTGGCCGTCTCTCTCGCGGCCACGGTCATCCTGACCGAAGCCGGCCAACTGCGCGCCCAGGCGCCCGCCCTGCGGCAGTGCGTGGAGGACATCGCCGCGCACATGGCGCCCTGAGGCCGAGCACGTAGGGCCACGCCCGCGCGGTACGTGCGGGCGTGGCCCTACGGCCGGGTGTCAGTGGAGGTTCTGGACCGCCGGGTCGGTGAAGCCGACGGCGAAGACGGTGCGCAGCGACGTGGTGGTCGTGCTGTCGTTGTGCGCGTAGCAGACGTCACGTGCGTCGGTGACGTCCGCGAAGTCCTCGGGATAGGCGGTCTTCAGGGAGTTGCTCGGGCAGATGCCCTCGGTCAGTCCCCACAGCTCGTCGACCTGGGTCGCGTCCAGCTTGGGCCAGTAGCTGAGGGCCTGCGGCGGACCCGCCGCCCAGTTGCCGCCCGCGGCGCATGTCGTGCCGGCCCTGGTGTCGCCGGCCCAGGTGTGCGAGAAGACGCCGGGCAGGGTGCCGCAGCCCTTGTGGAAGGCGAAGTTGAGCACACCCTGGCCGTCGGTCCAGGTCATGCCGCCCTGCAGTCCCCGGTAGCGGGAGGCGGCGTAGGCGTCCTCGATGACGGTCTTGCCGCCGGACATGTTCAGCAGGCCGGGGTAGGTGGCCGCGCCGGCCGGGTTGAGCTGGTAGCGCACCACCCGGCCGCCGTCGACGCCGCCGTACCACTCGCCGGTGACCAGCTTGTACGGGCTGCCGCCGGTCTTGTCCAGGGACAGCCACGAGTAGCAGAGGTGGGCGGGGTCGAGGACGCCGTTGTCGGCGTCGGAGTCGCACGCGGACGGGGTGCCCGACTGCTGGTAGTAGTGCACCTCGGGCAGCACGTACGGGTAACCGCACGCGCTGGAGCGGCCGTTGTGGATGCCGTACGTCGTCAGGCCCGAACCGTAGTCGTCGACCTTGGCGAGCTTGTTGATGTCGAAGACGCGGATGCCGTGCGCGGTGTCGGTGACGTAGATGTAGTTGGCGTACCAGACGATGCCGCCGCCGTGGCCGGTGACGTACTTGAAGTCGGAGGCGCTCGACGACGTGCTGGTGGGCTCGGCGAGCAGGACGTGGCGGTACTTGCCGGTGTCCCGGTCGATGAACGTCAGCTTGAGCAGGTTGTTCGACTTGCAGCCGGTGGTGTCCGAGGCCGCGTCACGGGCGAACGTCCGGTAGTGCCAGACCACGGCCGTGACGTGGTCGCCCTGGATGGCCCCGTCGGCTCCGTCGGCGGTTCCGGTGGTGCTCAGACCCTGCGGCCACCACCGGGCCGTGGTGTCGTCGGCGTGTGCCGAGGACCAGCACCAGGCGGTCGAGGTCGTCGCCGGCGGCAGTGCCTTGGTCTCGTCGCCGGTGCAGGAGCGCATCGAGCGAAGGCCCAGCCAACTGTCCGTCGCCCCGGCCGAGTTCTTCGTGTAGTCGGTGGTGATGACGTCCGTGAGACCGGCGTGGTTCGTCAGGTGGTGGGTGTAGAGGTTGTCGGTGGCGGACACGTAGCTGGTGTCGGTCATCTTGAACTGATCGGCGCCGAGCGTCAGCTTGGTCACCGTCGGCGAGTCCGCCGTGGCCGTGGCCTGCCCCGTGAGCGTGGCGAGTACGGCTGCCGCCGCCGCGACGGCAGCGACGAGCCTGGGTCTGTGTATGAGTGCCACTGGCACCTTCCATGAAGGGATCGACCGGCATGCCCCGGTCGCGGACATGCCAAAAGCACGGTTGATCCTAGGTGCCGTGGACACGTTCATGGACCTGCCGCCGCCTCGCCTGCGACGGTCTTTGCCGATGTTTGGCCCGGCCTGTCCACGGGCGCGACCCTGCCGTCAGCGCCGTACACCACCGGCGACGGAAAGCCCGAACTGCTGATCAGCGCCATGGGCGAGAACCACATGGCCGGTGCCGTCCGGATCCTGACCGGCACGGCGACCGGCTCCACGGCGCAGGGCGGCGGGACGGCGCTGCCCGAGACGGAAAGCTGCCTGTGCGATGCTGGTCCGGTGATGCTGGAAGACCTCGTCCGACTGCGCCGAGCCCGTGACGTGATGGACCGCGACTACGCGAAGCCGATCGACGTTCCGGCGCTGGCGCGTGTCGCCCTCATGTCGCCGGGCCATTTCTCCCGCAACTTCCGGGCCGCGTTCGGGGAGACGCCCTACAGCTACCTGATGACGCGCCGGATCGAGCGGGCCAAGGCGCTGTTGCGGCGGGGTGACCTGTCGGTGACGGAGGTCTGCTTCGCGGTCGGCTGTACGTCGCTGGGGTCGTTCAGCTCGCGGTTCACCGAGCTGGTCGGCGAGAGCCCGAGCTCGTACCGGGCTCGCCGCCATGACGAGGGCGCCGCCATCCCGGCGTGCATCGCCAAGATTCAGATGCGACCGGTCCGGAGAGCGAAACCCGTCACCCACTCGTAGCGTGAGCACATGGAAATCAAGCTTTCGACGTGCTTCATCGCCGTCGACGACCACGACAAGGCGCTCGTCTTCTACCGGGACGTCCTCGGCCTCGAGGTACGCAACGATGTCGGGTACGAGGGGATGCGCTGGGTGACCGTCGGTGCGCCCTCGCAGCCCGACGTGGACATCGTCCTCGAACCGCCCCTCGCGGACCCGAGCGCCTCGCCCGCCGACCGGAAGGCGATGGCGGAACTGCTGGCCAAGGGCCTGCTGCGAGCCGTCATCTTCCAGACCGACGACTGCGACGCCACCTTCGAGCGCATTCGCGCCGCGGGCGGCGAGGTGCTGCAGGAGCCGACCGACCAGCCGTACGGCGTCCGCGACTGCGCCTTCCGCGATCCGGCCGGCAACATGCTGCGCTTCAACCAGCCCCGCAAGCGCTGAGCTCCCGTCCCGCACGTCCGGCGGCCACCGACTGATCCCCGTTCGTCCACGGGACTCACGATCCTCGTCGGTGGCCGCAGCCCTCTTCACGCCGCCCTGACCGGTGGCGAGGGCGACCGGAGTGTCAGCGGGAGGTGCCGAAGTCCTGGGTCCAGTAGCTGCCGGGCTGTGCCAGACCGACGCCGATCTCCTTGTACCCGCAGTTGAGGATGTTGGCCTTGTGGCCGGGGCTGGACATCCAGGCCGCCATGACCTGCTCCGGAGTCGAATAGCCGTAGGCGACGTTCTCGCCGTACGAGCTCCAGGAGTAGCCGGCACCGGTGATCCGGTCGCCCGGGGACGACCCGTCCGATCCGGTGTGCGACATGTTCTGGTGGCCTGCCATGTCCTGGCTGTGCGCCTGTGCGGCCTTGGTGAGCTCCGCGTTCACGGTCAGGGGCGAGCAACCGACCTTCGCGCGCTCGGCGTTGACGAGCTGCACGACGCGGGCGGTGGCCCCGGACGCCGTAGCGGTGGCCTTCGGGGTGCTCGGCGAGGTGGGGGTCGCGGCGGCGGGGGCTGTGGTGGCCTTGGGCGCGTTCGAAGGACGGCTTGCCGTGGGCCGGGGCGCGGTGGTGTGCACCGTGCGCGCAGGCGCGGTGCTGCTGGGCTTGGGCGCGGGGGGCCTGGGCTTGGGCGTGGTGGTCCTGGGCGCGCTCGCCGGGGCGGTCGCGGTCTTCGTCGCTGCCGGGGTCGGCTGGGCGTCCTGGTGACCGTGGTGGTCGTGCTTCCCGTCGTGGTGCCGGTCCGTGCGGCCGTGCTGCCAGTGTGCCGGGGTCGCCTTGTGCTCGGCGCTGTAGGACTGTTCTCCTCCGCTGCCCGGCCAGTCGGCACAGGCCAAGGCGACGGACGGCACCCCCACTACGCCGATGGCGGCGGTGGCGATGACTATCCGCCGGTAAGGCTGCTTTTTACGATGCTTGCTCATGCGTGACCTCACTCGGTGATCGCCGAGCACTCCCTACGTGGCCGGCTCCGCGCGGAGTTCGCTTCTGAACTGCGGCGATGTGCTGTGATCGTCATTCTTAGGACGGCTTTACAGGAAGCACAAAGACTCTCCCTACTAACGGCCTTCGTAGGCGTGCTTGGCCCTTGCAAAGGCGAGTGGAAGCGTGCTGATCGGTCTTCTGCGGCCTTCGCGCCATCCTGCTTTGCCGTCAGAAACCCGCATGCGAAGCAGAACCAACGGCAGCGCCGAGCAGGTGAGACCCCGTCGCACCCGCCACGGCATGGGCCCGTATCAAGCCGGACAAGTCCTATATGTCATCAGTGGGTCATCTACTACCCGAGGCGCATAGTTGCGGGATTCCCTGTGACTGATGTCACGCATCCCTCCGCTGCTGTCACGCGTCCCTGTGCTTCGACGGCACGCACACCCGTGCGAGACCCGCGGCGGTGAGGTAGGCGAGCGCGCCGATGGCCATGCTCGTGCGCAGCCCGGCCGCGTCGGCGGTGTTCATGGCGAGCAGGCTGCCCGCCAGGGCCACACCGGTGGCGCTGCCGATCTGTCGCGTGGTGTTGAACAGGGCGGAGGAGGCCCCCGCGTACCCCGCGGGCGCGGCCGCCATCACCGTGGCCGTCGAGCCGGTCAGGGCGAAGGAGGTACCGAACCCCGCGGCCATCATGGGCACCACCAGCAGCGGGTACGCGGGATCGGCTCCGGCCGCGGCCCAGCCGGCCAGCCCGAGCGCAGCCAGGAGCATGCCGGAGACCACCAGCGGACGATCGCCGGTGCGCCGGGTGAGCCGCCCGGACAGGACGGAGGCGAACATGGTCATCGCCACGGCCGGGAACAGGGCCACCCCGGTGTCCAGGGCACTGAAGCCCCGTCGGCGCTGGAAGTCCAGGCTGGCGGTGAACGCCATGCCGTAGAAGCCGAAATTGAACAGCAGGCCGATGGCGGCACCGCCGCTCATCGCGCGCGAACGCAGCACGCTCGGAGGGAGGGCGGGGGATCCGGCCAGCCGCTCGCGCACCGCGAACGCCGCGGCCGCCGACGCGGCCAGGCCCACCCCGGCGAGGACGGCGGGGTCGGACCAGCCGCGCCGTCCGGCCTCGTTGAGCGCGGCGGTCAGCAGGGCCACCGCCGCCACGACCGCACACTGCGCCGGCCAGTCCAGGGCGCGGTCGGCGTCCCGGGGTGAGCGGGACACATGCCGCAGCGTCAGCGCCAGACAGGCCGCGCCGACGGGCAGGTTGATGAGGAAGACCCACCGCCAGCCCACCGTCGAGACCAGCAGCCCGCCCAGCAGCGGCCCGGCGGAGGCCGCGATGCCCGCCATCGAGCCCCACAGCCCGAAGGCTCGTGAACGTGCGGCCGGGGCCGGGTAGGCCTGCTGGAGGAGGGCGAGGGAACCGGGCACGATCAGCGCCGCGCCGAGCCCCTCCACGAGTCGGGAAGCGATGAGGAAGCGGGCGTTCGGCGCGAACGCGCACGCGGCAGACGACACCGTGAACACCACCACGCCCGAGCAGAAGACGCGCCGGTTCCCCAGCCTGTCGCCCAGCGCACCACCGGTCATCAGGAACCCGGCGAAGACCAAGGTGTACGCATCCGTGATCCACTGAATGCCGGTGACCGAGGCGGACAGTTCACGGCCCACCACGGGCACGGCGACGTTGATGATCGTCACATCGAGGATCACCATGAAATACCCGGTGCACACCGCCAGCAGCGGCGCCCGGGACCGCCGCCCGGACTTCGAGACCGATCCGGCAGGAGGCACGGGCCCACCGGCACCGGCCGACTCCGCGAACGTCACGTCCCAACTCCATCCCGTCCACGGAGGGTCGACGCAAAGAGCAACGAAAAGGAACTCAAGGAACAGAAGGAAACCAAGGAGTACGAATCTACTCCGTGGTGCCTCGCCCGGTGCTCGGCGCGACTCGGCGGTACGGCGTCTCGGGCTGTCCGGCGGCGGGTGCGATGACGCCTACCGGCCTGCGGCACTCCGAGGGTCCGCGGAGTCTTCGGGCGCCACGCCGACGAGTTTGGTCAGCAGGCGGTCCACCTGTTCCTCCAGCGGCGGCCACGGGAGATCCGGCTGGTTGACACGCATCGAGACGGCGCCGTGCACGGCGGCCCTCAGATCCAGCGCGACCACGGCCGCGTCGTCACGGGGAGCCAGGCCGGCGTCCATGCACCGCCGGACGGCGGCCGTGGTCGTGAGCGCGAGTTCCTCCTTGAAGCGCATGTCCGCACGCTGGTTGAGGGTGCTCTCGTGCAGCACCTTGTACAGCCCGGGGTGGTCGTGCGCCCATGTCCCGAGCGTCAGAGTCCCGGCTCGCAGCCGGGCGACCGGCCCCTCGGCGGCGGTCTCGGCTCGCTGGACGGCCAGCATGAGGTCCTGGTGGCAGCGCTCCAGCGCGGCCAGCACGAGCGCGTCGCGGTCCGGGAAGTGGAGGTAGACGGACGTCGCCGCGACCTCGATGTCACGGGCGACCGCGCGAAGCGACAGGGCCTGATCGCCTCCGAGCTCGTCCAGGAGGCGGAGGGTGGCGGCGATGATCTCCTCGCGGAGGCGGTTGCCCTCGCCGCGGGGGTTCCGCCCGCGCTGCTGTCTGCCGGTCGGTGGCATGGCGTTCACGAGAGTCGATGGTATCCGCGCGGGCGTTGCCCTACAGTTGTAGCGCTACAGCTGTTCATATAGGAGGGGGAGCCATGTCGGACGCCCGGCTCGAACAGAACAGGCAGACGGTGCTGGCCTTCTATCAGGCCGGTATCATCGACAAGGACTTCGGCACCGCGTCGAAACTGCTCAGCGACGGATATGTGCAGCACAACCCCCGGATCGCCGATGGGCTGGAAGGCTTCCGGGAGTTCGTCGAATCGCTCAAGGAGAGGTTCCCCCACCTGCGAGCCGAGGTGAAACGGATCTTCGCCGAGGGCGACCATGTGATCGCGCACGTCCACGGCGTCCGGGTGCCCGGCGGGCCCGGGGCGGCCATCGTCGACATCTTCCGCATGCAGGACGGCAGGATCGCCGAGCACTGGGATGTCATGCAGCAGATCCCGGACGAGGCGAGGAACCGTAACGGCATGTTCTGACCCGCCGTCGGGGAACGCGTCCGTGCCGGTTCTCAGGAGTGCGGTGCGGCGCCCGGGAGGTGGGCCACGTGTTCGAGATCTTCGGCGGACTTGGCCAGCAGGTCCAGCATGGCGAACTCGGCGCGTGCGGGATCCTGGTCCCGGACGGCGTCCAGGACCGCACGGTGGCTGGGAACCGGGTCGTCGGCGTCGCTGTGTGTGTGGACCATGCGGTCGCGCTCCCTGAGTCCGGGTTCCAGGAGCATGTCCATCCGGCGCAGCATCTCGTTGCCGGTGGCGGCGAGCAGGGCGCGGTGGAAGGCGGCGTCCGCCTCGGCCGCGGCGGCGGAGTCCACCTGCGCCCGGCCCATGGCGTCCAGGGCGGCCTCGAGGGCGGTCAGGTCGGCGTCGGTGCGGTGCAGGGCGGCGCGGTGCGCCGCGGCCGGTTCGACGATGGAGCGTACGTCGGCGAGGTCGCGCATCAGTTGGGCGCCGTCGCCCGTCTCCATGCGCCAGCGGATCACGTCGGCGTCGAGGAGGTTCCAGTGGGTCCGTTCCCGCACGTAGGTGCCGCGCTTCTGCCGTGCGTCGGTCAGCCCCTTGCCGGCCAGCACCTTGAGGGCCTCCCGCATCACGGTCAGGCTCACGTCCAGTTCGCTCCCGAGCGCGCCGATGTCCAGGATCTCGCCCTCGGCGAACTCTCCTCCCACGATGCGGGCGCCCAATTTGTGCACGACCTGCCCGTGCACGCCTCGGCCGGAGTAGGACGCCATGCGATTCTCCTTGGGTGAGTGGGTCGGTGGGACCTGCCGGGCCATCGGCGCGAGTCTCGCAGAGCTTCTCCCGCTGTGCCGATGGAAGTCTATCGCTGGCCATTATTTATGAATTCATCGATGGTTGTGTCGTGGGGCCGCTGATCACGGGGCGGCGCCGCGGGTGCGGTGACCCGGCAGGGGGCCGACAGCACCGCACCGTCCAGCGGGCCGGGGCGTCCAGGCCGTACCGGGCCGTGGTCACCAGCAGTTCGCTTCCCGTCGGGCACACGCTCGTGGGCTGGAGCGCGGGAACGGGGACGGTCAGCAGGAGCGTGCCGTCGGGTGCGTGGCAGCGGATCCGGCCGGCACCCCAGACGGCCGACCACAACCGGCCCTCGTCGTCGACGGTCATGCCGTCCGGGCTGCCGGTGCCGGGGGCGAGCCGGAAGAAGACGCGGCGGTCGCGGAGAGCTTTCCGTCACCGGGTCGACGCGACAGGCGTACACGGTGCCCATCGCACTGTCCGCCAGATTCATGGTGGTTCCGTCGGGGCTGAAGCCGGACCGTTGGGCACGGTGAGGTTCTCGAGGACCGTGACCATGGTCCCGTCCGGATCCACACGGTGCAGGGCTCCCGCGCCAGGGGTGGCGTCGTAGGCCATCGAGCCGGCCCACATCCGGCCCTGCCGGTCGCAGACGGCGTCGTTCATCCGCCGGGGCGGCGGCCCGTCCAGGCCCGGCAGGGACCTCGCGCGGATGAGCGAGCCCTCGGAGGTGAGGCGCACCAGCCCGGTACCGGCGGCGGCGAGGAATCCGCCCCCGCGGCGCGCGGGTGCGACCGCGCCCAGGGGGACTTCGAGTCGCGCGAGGGATGTCAGCGGGGCGTCGCGGTGGGTGGGGAGGGCCAGGAGGCGGCCGGTGAGGATGTCGACGAGGACGATCCGGCCGTCGTCGAGCAGGCGGAGGCCTTCCCCCAGTTCGAGCCGGTCCGTGGCGGCGGGTTCGAAGGCGGTGGCGTCGACTGCGGGGATGCTGCTGTGCGGGGGCATGGCGGGTGTCTCCGGGGATGCGCGAGCGAGGGGGCGGGTCGGCGTGGCGCCGCCGGGCGGGTCAGCGGATGGCGCTGCCGGGCGGGGCGTCCATCACGGTGAGTTCGTCGCGGTGGGGCAGCCCTTCCCAGTCACCGGCGGTGGCGACCGCGAACGCGCCGGTGGTGCACGCACGGCGCAGCCGCTCGGCCGGTGCCAGGCCGTCCAGAAGCCCGGAGAGGTACCCGGCGCAGAAGGCGTCCCCGGCGCCGACCGTGTCGACGACCGGCACGGGGTGTGCGGGCCGGCGGAGGCGCCGGCCGTCGGAGCCGTGGAGATCGGCGCCGTCGCCGCCGCGTTTGACGACCACCTCGCGCACCCCGGCTGCCAGGAGTTCCGCGACCCGGGCGTCCTCGGCGGCGGCGTCGTCCTCGGCGGCGGTGGCGTCGTCGCCGGCGATCAAGGGGAGCTCGTCGGCCGAGGCGATGACCACGTCGATGCGGTCGCGCAGGGGACGCAGAGCCTGGGCGGCCTGGTCCCGGCTCCACAGTCGGGCACGATGGTTCACGTCCAGGACGACGGTCCAGCCGTGCTCGCGTGCGTGCTCGACGGCGGCCGTCACCGCCGCGCGGGGCCCCGGTCCGATGGCACAGGTGATGCCGGTGACGTGCAGGATGCGGGCGCCCGCCCGCAGGGCCTCGGTCAGATGCTCGGGTCGCTGACGGGAGGCGGCCGAGCCGGTACGCCAGTAGTGCACGCGGGCGACGTCGGCGACGAGGCGTTCACGCAGCATGGAACCGGTGGGCGCCTCCGGGTCGGTCGTGGCGTGGCGTACGTCCACGCCTTCGCCGCGCAGTGTGCGCAGGATCAGGCGGGCCGGCTCGTCCGCGCCCAGGCGGCCGGCCCAGGAGACCCGGTGGCCCAGCCGGGCGAGTCCGATGGCGACGTTCGATTCCGCGCCGGCGAGCGTGGTGCGGGCCAGGGCGCCGGTGCTGACGGGGCCCTCGGTCTGCAGCGACAGCATCGTCTCGCCGAAGGTCAGGACGTCGGCCGCCACGGGCCGTGCGGCGGGCGCCGCGGTCGCCTGCGGGTTCACGAGCGCGGCTCCTCTCGCCGGCAGACGGAACGGAACCGCCGGGCCCGGTGCCGCAGTTGCTCCAGGTCCCCGCCGTGGGCGGCGTCGCCGACGAGCGGCGAGCCGACACCGACGGCGAGGGCTCCGGCCGAGAGGTACTCCGTCGCGGCGTCCGCGTCCACGCCCCCGACGGGAACCAGCGGCATGTCGGGGAAGGGGTCCTTGAGCGCCCTGAGGTAGGCAGGTCCGCCCAGGGACGCGGGGAAGAGTTTCACGGCGGTGGCGCCCGTCGCCATGACGGAGACGGCCTCGGTCGGGGTCAGCGCCCCGGCCAGTACCGGCAGCCCCTGCTCTACGGCGGCGGTGACGCCGTCACCTCCCGCGGGGGTGACCACCCATGCGGCGCCGGCGTCCTGTGCACGCAGCAGATCGTCCCGGCTGACGACGGTGCCCGCACCGATGAAGGCGTCCTCGCCGACCTCTCGGACGGCCTGGGCGATCACGTCGCAGGCGCCGTCGGTGGTGAGGGAGACCTCGATCAGCCCGACGCCTTCCTCGGCGAGCGTGAGCACGGTACGCAGAGCCGCGTGTGCCGAGCGTCCGCGCACGATGGCGGCGAGCCGGTCACGGCTCAGGCGGGTGGTGAAGTCGGTCGGGTCCACGGGCGCGGCTCCTGAAGTCTGGGGGGGCGGAAGGGAGGGCGGCAACGGTGTGGTGGGTGTGGGCTGCTGCTGTCACCACTCGGCGAACGAGCCGTCCGGGTGCCGCCAGATCGGACCCCGCCAGTCCGGGCTGCTGTTGTCCGCCGCGCGTACCGCCTTCTCGTCGACCTCGATGCCCAGGCCCGGTGCGGTGGGGCGCAGGAAGCACCCGTCGTGAAAGCGGAACACCTCGCGGTCGACGAGGTAGTCGAGTACTTCGGCGCCCTCGTTGTAGTGGATGCCGATGCTCTGTTCCTGGATGAGGAAATTGGGGGTGCTGAAGGCGATCTGCAGGCTCGCGGCGAGCGAGACCGGGCCCAGCGGGCAGTGGGGCGCGACGGGAACGTCGAAGGTCTCGGCGAGCGCGGCGATGCGGCGGACCTCGGATATGCCTCCCGCGTGCGAGAGGTCCGGCTGGAGCACGGCCACACCCGCCTGCAGGGCGGGCAGGACGTCGGTCCGGGAGTACAGCCGCTCGCCCGTGGCGATGGGCACCGGAGAGCCGGCGACCAGGTCGCCGAGCAGGTGGGTGTACTCCGGCAGCACCGGCTCCTCCACGAACAGCGGGTTGAACGGAGCCAGGTGCGGCAGGACCTTGCGGGCGTTGGCCACGGTGAAACGGCCGTGGAAGTCGACGGCGAAGTCCCTGTCGCCGCCCAGCACCTCCCGTGCCGTGGCCGCCCGCCCCACCACCTCGTCGATGTCCCGTGTCGTCGCCAGGCGGCTCATCCTGCCGCAGGCGTTCATCTTGACCGCCGAGAAGCCCGCCTCCACCTGGGCGGCCACGGCATCGGCCACCTCGGCGGGCTCGTCGCCGCCCACCCAGCTGTAGGCGCGCACGCGATCGCGCACCGGCCCGCCGAGCAGGACGTGCACCGGTACGCCCAGCGCCTTGCCCGCGATGTCCCAGAGGGCCTGGTCCAGCCCGGCCACGGCGCTGGACAGCACCGGACCGCCCCGGTAGAAGGAGCCCTTGGTCATCACCTGCCAGTGGTCCTCGATGCGCAAGGGGTCCCGGCCGATCAGGAGTTCGGCCAGCTCGGACACGGCCGTACGCACCGTGGCGGCCCGGCCCTCGACGACCGGCTCGCCCCAGCCGACGACGCCGTCGTCGGTCTCGACCCGGCACAGCAGCCAGCGGGGCGGGACGGCGAAGGTCTCGATGCGGGTGATTTTCAAGGGGAACGCTCCTGCGCTGGGTGGTGGAGAGAGGTCACGCGGTCGGCACGCGCCCCGGCCTACGAAGAGGTCTTCAGCACGCTCCACCCCCCGTCGACGACGAGCGAGGCGCCGGTGACGAACGAGGCATCCGCGCTCAGGAGGAAGGCGATGGCGCCCGCCACCTCTTCGGGCCGCCCCAGACGTCCCAGCGCGGTCTGTTCCGCGCTGGCCTTCCTGTCCTGTTCGGCGATCTCCTCCCAGGCGCGCGTGAGCACCGGTCCGGGCAGCACGGCGTTCACGCGCACCCTGGCGCCGTACTCGACCGCCAGCTGCCGCGTCAGCCCGGTCAGTGCGGCCTTCGCCGCAGCGTAGGCCGGGCGTCCGGGCATGCCGACGAGAGCGTGCACGGAGGACACGAACACGGCGCTGCCACCGGTGGCGCGGAGGTCTTCCAGACATGCGCGAAAGCCCAGGAAGGTGCCGGTGAGGTTGACCGAGAGCTGGCGATCCCACTCCGTCCGGTCGATCGCGTCGGCGGCGGCCACGTGCGCGATGTAGGCGTTGCTGACCAGGGCGGAGACAGGGCCGAACCGCTCGCGTGCCGTGGCGGCGACACCGGCCCACGCCACCTCGTCCGAGACGTCGCCGTGCCGGTACACGGCCCTGCCGCCGGCCCTCCTGATGGCCTCGGCCGTCTCCTCACCCGGCTCGTCGAGCACATCGGTCAGCACCACGGCGGCGCCTTCGGCGGCGAGCCGGTGTGCGGTGGCGGCGCCGATTCCCGAGGCGGCCCCGGTGACGACGACGCAGCGGCCGGTGAATCGGCCTTCGACAAGGCGGTGAGGCTCCACGCGCAAGCTCCCGGGCGGCTCTGGTGCGAAAACTGCGATGACTGCGACAACTGCGATGACTGGGACGACACGGAGGCGGGCCGTTGAACGACCAGCTCAAGCCATTAAATATTAATTAATCAGGCTTGCCAAGAGGGTGCATGAGGCAAGTGGCCCCGCGGACCCCGCCGGTAGGGCCGCGATCACCGGCCGGACTTCACGTCCGACGACGAGTGGAACACTCATCGGCGGCGAGGCAGGCTGGACTCATGCGGTTGCTCTCCCGCTCAGCTCGGCAATGCAGTTCGGGCGGTGGCGAGGTCCTGCTCAGACTCGCCCAGTGTGTGCCGTTCCTGATCGTGCTGCTGGGGCTCGGGATCGAGCTCTCACCCGGACACATGGTGTATACCGGCCCTCTGATCACCGCCATGCCGGCACTCGCGTCGCTGACGATGGGCCCCAAAGGAACCCTGGCGGCCGCGGCCGGAGCTCTCGCCGTCAGCATGATCAGCGGCACCCTCCACGGGGCATGGCGCGGCGAGCAGGTCTACAGCAACCTCGCCGGCCTCTTCGTGGTGTCCCTGGCCAGTGTCACCCTGAGCCGCACCATGCAGGCGCGCAGGCAGAGCGAACTCGACCAGATCCGCCGGATCGCGGCGGCGGCACAGAGCGTTCTGCTGCGCCCCGTCCCCGCACGGCTGGGACCGGTGCGGGCGGCGAGCATGTACCTGGCGGCCGAGACCGGCGCGCAGATCGGGGGTGATCTGTACGAGGCCGTGCAGACCCGCTACGGGGTCCGGATGATCGTGGGGGACGTCCGGGGCAAGGGGCTGCCCGCGGTGCGCGCGGCCGCGGCCGTGCTGGGTGCCTTCCGTGAGGCCGCTCACTACGACGAGGACCTGAGGGAGGTCATGAACCACTGCTCGGCCGCGCTGCGACGGGAGTCCGCGGTCGAGGAGGCCGCCGGCGCCGAACAGGAGGGAGAGTGTTTCGTCACCGCGGTCGTGGCCCAGGTGCCGGACGGATCCGTGGTCGAGGTGGTCAACCGCGGCCATCCGCCGCCGATGCTGCTGCGCCGGGGCAGGGTACAGGCCCTGGTGCCGGGCTCACCGGAGCCGCCCCTCGGCCTGGAGGACCTCGTCGCAGGGCCTCCCGCCGAGCCGGAGCGCTATCCGTTCCTGCCCGGTGACCGGCTGCTGCTGCACACCGACGGAGTGATCGAGGCCCGCAACAGTGCCAACGACTTCTTCGCCCTGCCCGAGCACATGGAATCGGCGCGCCACGCCCGCACCCCGCGGGAGTTCCTGGAGCAACTGCACCAGAGTCTGGTCGTCCACACCGAGGACCGCCTGGTGGATGATGTGGCGATGGTCGCCGTCGACCGGATCGGCTAGGCCTGGCTCGGAGCGGCCGAGGCCTTGGCCCGGAGCGGGCGTATGTTCCGTGCTCGAACCGGTCGAGGCCTTGGCCCGGAGCGGGCGTATGTCCCGTGCTCGAAGCGGCCGAGGCCCTGGTGCGGAAGCGGACGCATGTCGCTTGCCCCGGAGCGAACGCGTGGCCAGGGCTTCACCCTTGCGGAGGAACGACACCCCCGCCGCATGGCGCTACCTTTCGTCGCCTCGGCTTTCGCGGGCCTGTCGTCGCCCCGGCCCTCGGGCCGGGGTGCGGATGCCGAGACCAAGGGTCCCCGCCTTCCACCCGTCCCCGGGAGGCGGGGACGGCGCACAGCGGCGCCCGGCATGAAGGCCGGGCGCCGCTGCCGCCTCGCCACAAGGTGTCCGTCCCGGTGACTTCCGGTGATCCGGACGCCCGCGGCCGCTACCAGGCCACCGGCAGCTCCAGCGGAAACCGCCGGATCGTCCTGGTGTCCCACTGCAGCTCCTCGGGCGGCACCGCGAGCCGCAGCCCGGGGAAGCGCTCCACGAGCCGCCCGATGGCCACTTCCAGCTCGGCCATGGCGAGCGGCATCGCGATGCACCGGTGCCCGCCCCAGCCGAAGGTCATGTGGGGACTGTTCGGCCGGTCGAGTTCGATGGCGTGCGGGTTCGGGTAGCGTTCCGGGTCCCGGTTGGCCGTCAGGTACGACACGTGGACGAAGTCGCCCGCCCGGATCCGCACACCGTCCAGTTCCATGTCCTCGAGAGCCACCCGCGGGATTCCGACCCCCTTGCGGAACGGGATGTAGCGGAGCATCTCGTGCAGGACGTCGGTCAGGGTCTCCGGCCGGCGCCTGAGGTGCTCCATCAGCTCGGGACGGGTCAGGAGCAGGTACACGATGTCGCTGATCTGGCAGGTCGCCGTGTCCTGGCCGCTGAGCGCCAGCATCAGCGTCATGACCGCCAGTTCCCTGTCGTCCAGCTGCTCCTCACCGTCCCGGGCCGCGGCCATCGCGCTGATGAGGTCGCTGCCGGGTGAGGTGCGGCGCTGTTCGACGAGTTTGCCGAAGTAGGCCGTCAGATCCGCCTTGGCGGTCGCGGCGGTCTTCTTGTTGTCCGCACCGACGACGAGCAGTTGGTGCAAGGACTCCTGGATGCGGGGCCACTCCTGCCGTTCGATGCCGAGGAGGTCAAGGACGGTGTGCTGGGGGAGGGGGTCCGACAGGTGCCGGACCAGATCCGCCGGCGGGCCCTCCTGCTCCATCTCGTCCAGCAGCTGGTCGGCGAGCCGGACGATGCGCTGCCGCATGCCGTCGACATGCTGCTGGGTGAAGGCCTGGGAAGCCAGGTGGCGTACCCGGCTGCTGTGCGGCGGGTCCATCACGTTGATCGACTCGGGCGAGACGATGGGCTCCGCCGTCATCCGCGGGTAGTCGAGGCCGATGATGCCGGCCCGGCTGAGCCGCTGGTCGGTGGTCACCTGCTTGACGGACTCGAAGCCGGTGATCAGCCAGGCGTCTGCGTCGCCGTAGGGAAGCCGGATCCGCGCGGGGGAACCGCGGCGCATCAGGTCCGCGAGCGCGGGGTCGAACTCCAGGGCTTCGCTGTAGTCGAACGGACAGGTGATCGGTTCATGGTCCCCGGGCATCAGCCGGCTCCTCCGGACATCGGTACGACATTGGTGGTGTCCACGGCGCGGCGCAGGCCCTTGGAGAGCCTCACGGCATCACCGACGGCCCAGTAGTGGACGAAGAACAGGCGCGGGTCGTCGGTCAGGTTGTGGTGGTGCACCTCGACGAGTTCGGCTCCACCACGCCGCAGCGCCACGAGGGCGGGCTGCACCTCCTGGGCGGTCATCACCAGGTCGCCGCTCAGCGCGGCCCTCCCGCCGCCGAGCGGCTGGAAGTTGGCGGAGGTGGTGGCGCCCAGGCCGGGAGGCAGCATCAGATGGCCGTCGGCGATGGTCTCACGGCGGACGTAGGTGCACTTGTAGATCTCCTCGTCGAAGTAGCCCTTGACGCCCAGCGCCGCGTCGATCGCGGCGGTGTCCAGGGCGCCGGGCCGCGCGGCCTGGACCGGCACGGCGGGCGGCGTGCCGGTGCGGTCGAACGCGGCGCGCAGACCCTCGGCGACGGCGACCGGGTCGTGGCCGTGGGCGTGCACATGGATCCACCACACGTTCGGCTCATGGGCGAGCAGGTGCTTGTGGATGGCGGTCAGCATGATCCCGTGCTTGTGCAGGACGTCGATGAACTCCTGCAGTTCGTGCTCGGTGACGACGACGTCGCCCATGAGGAGCGTGCTGTGGTCGGCGTACCGGACGAAGGACACGTGCGTACCGAGGGCGAGGGCGGGCTTGATCCGGACGCCGTGGGAGAAGACCCTGAGGTCCCGGCGCGGCAGCCCCGTGTGGTACATGAACCGCTTCATGTCGCCGAGCCGGCCGAGGGCCCGGCCCACGTCCGTCCAGTCCGCCAGCCGGGTCATGACCGGCTGGACCAGCGCGCGGGGCGCGCGTCTTGCGGGCACTGCGCCGGCGGCGGCCGGCGCCCCCGTGAGTACGGGCGTCAGTGCCGCCACTGCCAGCACTCGGCGCCGGGGCGCGGTGAGCCGGGAGTGGGTGTTCTGCTGTCGGTCGTCAGCCATGTCTGTGCCTCCTGGCGTGATGGAAGCACGGAAGATCGCACGGCCCGGTGACCCGCACCGGCACATCCATCACGTGGGTTAACAGCTCGCCCCCACGTGACGCAGTGTCAGGTCAGGAGAACAGGAGGCACGACGGCCGGTGTGCACCCAGGCGGGGCGGACGTCACCGAGAGCCGCCGGAGCCCACCTGGAGCCGTCCCCGGGCTGGTCGGTCACGTCTCGATCACGGCATCGCAGTCGGGACAGACCACGGATCGGTACTCCGCCGGGTACCAGGGCGCTCCCGGGTGCTCGGACGGCTTCCAAGGAGCCGTCTCCATGGCGAAGGTGTCCTTGCCGCACAGCGTGCGCGGTCCCGTCGCGGTGCGCGAGCCCGGGGCGGTGGGCGCCGCGTGCACCCTGCGGACGGACCGTTGACCACCACCCGCCGGCCCCGGAGCGGGGCGTGTGGCCACCGGTCTGTCGAGCTCGTACACGACGACGATCTCGCTCATGCCCTCAGCCTTCACAGTAGGTGCGCCCGGCCGACACGCCTTCGGACCGGGCCGCACGGCCGTCCCCGCCGGTCCCGGCGGCGAGTCCGTGTGGGCGGCGGGCGTGTGCCGTCGCGGCGAGTCGGAAACTGCGGCACCGGACCCGGCCTGCGGCACACCCGGACCGGCTGCCCGACGGCTACCGCTGAGGAACGGCGAACTGCCCGACGGCTGCCCTTGCGGAACGGCGAACTGCCCGACGGCTGCCCTTGCGGAACGGCGAACTGCCCGACGGCTGCCCTTGCGGAACGGCGAACTGCCCCGCGGCTACCGCTGGGGAACGGCCAGTTGGCGGCCGCGGTAGAAACCCTCCCGCTCCTCGACGACGTACGGGGCCATGGCCGCGCGCCGCTGCGCCTCGGGTTCGGAGGCCCGCCAGGAGTCGCAGGCCTCCTGGGACTCCCAGAACGACACACCGGTGATCTCCAGTCCGTCCTCCGACCAGTACGCGTAGGAGCGGTGCAGGCCCCGCGGATAGGGGTCGGGGCGCCACGACCTCTCGAACTCCTCCAAGGTGCCCGGCTGAAGGCGCCGTGTCGTCACCCAGACGTAGTACTCCTCCACAGTGGCCTCCTCCGCACCGCCGAGTCCCTTTGCCGGCCCGGGCGCAGAGCGCCCCCGGGCCGAACCCGCGGCACGCGGCGTCGAGGCGCCGGGCCGCGGGCAGTACGCCACGACTGCCGTTGCGTCGTTCAGGCGTGGTCGACCAGTTGGGCGTGGCCCTTCTGCCGTGCGCAGTGGGCGCAGCAGAAGAACTGCCCGTCCGCCTGCAGCCCATGGCCCAGGATCCGGCAGTTGCAGTTGTCGCACATCGGAGCCATGCGCTGGGCCGCACACTCCAGGCTGTCGAAGACGTGCACCGCTCCGGCGGCTCGTACTTCGAAGGCCAACTCGTAGTCGTTGCCGCAGACTTCGCACGTCGCCATCGACTTCCTCCATCCGCTTCCCGCGGCGGACCGGAGCGTGGCCCCGGCCGCCGATACTCCCACGAGCCTGTGGCCGGGCCCTCGGCGACGCAACTCCGCGGTCCACGCCGTGATCCGACCGGGTGAACGACGCGCGGCACGGGTGCCGCGCGGGTCAGCCGTTCGAGCCGCGGGGGCTGGTGTGGATCAGGCTCACCAGGCTCAGCAGGGCCCGGCGCAGCATGTCGTCGTCGATGTCCGCGTTGAGGCCGACGCGGACGCCGAAAGCGGCCTGTCGTCGGCTGGTGATGTACTCGTCGCCGGGGGAGACCAGGACACCGGTGTCGCGGGCCGCCGCGGTGAACTGGCCGACGCCCCATGGCTCGGGCAGGGGCAGCCAGAGATGGGGTGCCGCCGGGTCGGCGTGGACACCGGGGCCGGCGAGGATCTCCGCGGCCATCGCGTTGCGGCTCTGCACGGCGGCGCGGCGGGCGGCGACGATCCGGTCGGCGACGCCGTCGTCCACCCAGCGGGTGAAGACCTCGCCCAGGAGGGGGGCGGTGAGCCAGGTGGTCGCCCGCACGGCGGCCGCCAGATCCGGATAGGCCCCCTCGGGGGCGGCGACCACGCCGATGCGCAGGCCCAGGGCGAGCACCTTCGCCGTGCTGGTCACATAGCAGGTGCGGTCCGGCAGCAGAGCGGCCACCGGCTCGGGGCGCCGGGCGTCCAGAGGCCCCAGCGGATCGTCCTCCAGCACCCAGACGCCGGCCCGCGCGCAAACCTCGGCGAGGGCGGCCCGGCGGGTCGCGGGCATGCCGCGCCCGCTCGGGTTGGCCAGCGTCGGCTGAAGATGCACCAGCGAGACCTGGCCGGAGGCGCACACGTCGGCCAGCGCGTCCGGGAGCATCCCTTCCTCGTCGCTCTCCACGGCGAGGACCGGCAGGGCCAGTTGCCGGGCCGCCGCGATCAGGCCCGGATTGGTCAGGGGCGTCGTGGCCACCCCGCCGGGCGCGGCCAGGGCCAGCAGCAGGGCGGTCAGGGCGTGCTGCGCGCCCGCGGTCAGCACGACCCGCTCGGGCGGCGGCCGGAACCCGGCGTGGGCCACCCACGTGGCCGCGGCGGCGCGGTGGGCCGGCAGGTCCTTGCCGTGCTCGGTGCCGACCACCGACCGGAGTGCGCCGGGGTCGGCGGCCAGTGCGCCGAGAGTGGCGCCCAGCAGGGCGGCGGGGTCGACGTCGTCGGTGATCGGCGGGTGCAGCGAGGCGAGGTCGATCTCGGTGGAGCCCGGGGCCTCGGCCAGTCCGAACCCGGAACGGACGAAGGTGCCCCGCCCGACCTCGCCGCCCACCAGGCCGCGGCGCTCCGCCTCCGCGTAGGCGCGGGCGACGGTGCCGACGGTCACACCGAGGGTCCGGGCCAGGTGCCGGTGCGGCGGCAGACGGTCACCCGTCCGCAGCCGCCCGCGTGCGATGTCGCCGGCCAGCACGTCCGCCAGCCCCACGTACGTGGGGCGCCCTTCGGGCAGGGGGCCGGGAACCCACTGACTGTGCGGCATTGACATCACCTCGCCGGGCAGCACTCACGGCCCATTGGATCGCCCCGAAACGGATTGACACCCTAGCACGGTGTCGATCGGGACGGTCTCAGGATGGGAATCCGCCTGAATGCTTCCCACCAAAAACCTCCGCAATTCGCGCGCTCTCGAAGGTCGCAGCGCGGCCGTTCGGGATGGCTCGGCGTCACGACGGCTGGTAATTGACACCATCGCTCCGATCAATTGACACCCTTGAGTGTCGTTCCTATGGTGTCAATCCTTCGGCTCTTCGGAAGGAAGACAGACCATGCAATGGCACCCGGTGTGGTCCCAGCACGGATTCCGCGCCTTGTGGGCGGCGTCCGGGGTGAGCTTGATCGGCACGCAGGTGTCGGTGCTCGCGCTGCCCCTGACGGCCCTCGTGGCGCTGCACGCCTCGCCGACCGAGGTGGCGCTGCTCGCGGCGGCGGGCACGGCTCCCTTCTTGCTGCTCGGTCTGCCGGCGGGAGCCTGGGTGGACCGTTGGGAGCGGCGAAGACTGATGGTGTTCTGCGACGTGGGGCGTGGCGTGCTGCTCGCCACCCTGCCGGTCGCCCAGCTGGCCGGAGGGCTGACCATCGCTCAGCTGTACCTCGTCGCGCTCGCCGTGGGCACCCTCAGCGTCTTCTTCGACATCGCCTCGCTCTCGGTGCTGCCCGCGCTGGTCGGGCCCGACCAGATAGCACCCGCCAACGCACGGCTGGAGACGGTGCGGGCCACCGCCCAGACGTCCGGACCGGCCATCGGCGGCGCCCTCGTCCAGGTGCTCACCGCCCCCCTCGCCCTGGCGGTGGACGCACTGAGCTACGCGGTCTCCGCCCTCCTGCTGCGCGGCCTGCCCCCGATCCCCTCCCCACCGGCCGTTGCCCGGTCCGGCAGCCTGCTTGTCCAGATCCGCGCGGGGCTGCGCTTCTGCCTGACCCATCCCTACATCCGCCCGCTGGCCGTCGGCGCGGCATGGCTGAACTTCTGGACCGAGGGACTGCTGGCCGTCTTCCTCACCTACGCTGTGCGTGAGCTGCGGCTTTCTCCGGCCACGGTCGGAACCGTCCTCGCGGTGGCGGGACTCGGCTACCTCGCCGGCTCGCTCCTCACTCCGCGGCTCAACGCCTGGATCGGGGTGGGGCCGGCCATCGCGGTCGGCGCCGCCCTCAACGCGGGTTTTCTGCTGGCCGCCTGGGCGCCGCGCACGGGTACGACCGCCTGGCTCCTCCTCGGATTCACGGTGACCGCGATCGGAGTCAGCGTCTGGAACGTGAACGCCGTCAGCCTTCGCCAGGCCACCACGCCGGACGACTTCCTCGCGCGGATGAACGCGGCGAACCGCTTCCTCATCTGGGGCACCATGCCGCTCGGCGCCGCGGCCGGCGGGTTCCTGGCCGACCTGCTCGGCCTGCACCTCGCCGTGATCGCCTGCGCACTGGCCGCGCCCGTGTCCGCCCTGCCCGTCGTGTTCTCCGCCGTACGGAAGGTGACGGCCATGCCGCAGCCCCCGGCCCCCGCGGGCCTCGCGCACGCGGCGGACCTGCCGGCGACGCCGGCTCGGACCCCGAGTCCCACCCGGAACTCGACTCCGTGACAGAGACCGGGATCCCGTGTGACGAGTACGGCGGGATCCGGTGCGACGAGCACGGCGAGAGAATTTCAGAAATCGGCTCGTGCGCCGCGCGGGAAGCCGCCGTGACGCCCTTCGGAGGGGGACACGGCGGCCGTGCGCACAGGCCCCGGACCGCAGCTCGCCGACTCTCCTCAGAACCTCGCCATCACCCGTCCACGCCTCCGAGACGTACACGGTGATCTGGGATTTCGTGATGTCCGGCCGTACTGTCCCCCCATTGCGAAAGGGGGCCGGATGGACCGGAACATCCGCACCGTCGAGGACGTCCTGCAACTGCTGGACGGCCTGTTCACGCCGGAGGCCGACCGCTGGACGCGCGACGCGGCCTCCTGGTGGGACACCTTCTATGCCGACCGTTCCAGGCCGGTGCCGTTCTTCGCGGCCAAGCCGGACGAGAACCTCGCCTCGTACGTCGACCGCGGGCTCATCACCCCGGGCCGGGCGCTCGACCTGGGCTGCGGGCCCGGACGCAACGCCCTCCACCTGGACTCCCTGGGTTTCCAGGTGGACGCCGTCGACCTGTCCCCGACAGCCATCGGCTGGGCCGAGGAGCGCGCCCGTGAGGCCGGGGCGTGCATCCGGTTCCACCAGGGGAACGCCTTCACCCTCGCCGGCACCGAGCTCGGCGGACGCTATGACCTGATCTACGACTCGGGTTGCTTCCACCATCTGCCGCCCCACCGCCGCATCAGCTATCTCTCCCTGCTGGACCGGCTCCTCGCGCCAGGCGGCCATTTCGCGCTCACCTGCTTCACCGACGGGAAGGCGGGGGGATCGGACCTCCCCGACGCGGCCTTCTACCGCGACGCCCGTCTCCACGGCGGGCTCGCCTACACCCCGCAGGCCCTGCGCCGGATCTTCTCCGACCTGACGGAGGTCGAACTCCGCCTCATGCGCGACGAGCCGCCCGAGTCCCCGTACTTCGGCGAACCCTTCCTGTGGGCCGCCCTCTTCCGACGCGACGCCTAGGGGGCAGCAGGAACAGCGAGGCGATCGCCGCGCGCGGTCGCCGCGTGATCATGCCGGACCTTTCGCGGGCACGGTGGGAGCGCCAGAGCGCATGACGCCGCCGCCCGCCCCTGCGACATCCTGGCCGACGACGTCTTCTCTCTCCTGGAGCACCTGGGGCTGGACGGACCGGACGACTGCGACCTCGACGGATACTCGCCCGGGGCGCGGATCGTGGGGAGGGCGCTGGTGCGTGGCGCCACTCCGGGCCGGGCGGTGGTCGCGGGCCGGGGACTGCGTCAGGTGCTCGGCGCCGGTGCCGAAGGCGGACCCTCCCAGCGGGTTCCGGCCGGGTTCGGGACGTTCGAGCCGGACTCGCCGGAAGGGCAGGCCGAGCAGTGGCTCCGGGGGTGATGCGGACCGGGTGATGCTGCTTCACGTGGTTGATTCGGTCGTCACCACGCCGGTGGAACTCGTCGCTCGTGTCCGGGTGCCGACGCTCGTGGTGGTCGGAGGCGACGACGAGCGTGCGGCCGCGGCCGACCGGCCGGCCTCGCTGCTCCCGCACGGTGCTCGCGTCGTGGTGCCCGGAGATCACTGGGCGGCAGCCGCCGCCCCGGAGCTCACCGCGGTGATCGTCGACTTCCTGGCCGCCCCGTGATCCGCGGAGACCACTGGGGTGCGGCCGCTTCCGCCGCCGGACCGGGGCGGATCGTCCGGGTGGGATCAGACCATGGATTGTTTTTCGCATTTGACCGGCACGCCCTCCGACCCGTCGGGTACCCGGTTGCTCTTGGACGCGAGGAAATGAGGAGCGCAATGGCTCCGGCGACACCGAAGAAGACAGCGTCCGTACGGGACGGCCGTAGGGCCCCGGTCCGCGCCACGAAGCGGCACAACCCGGTCCCCGAGCTGGACGGGGACCCGGATCTGCTGGGTCAGTACCTGCGGCAGATCGGGGCGACCCCGCTGCTCGACGCGGACGACGAGGTACGGCTGGCGCGGCGCATCGAGACCGGTGTGCACGCCGCGGAGGAACTGGCGCAGGCGGAGGCCGACGAGCGCGAGCTCACGCCGGAACGCCGACGGGAGCTGGAGATCGCCGTGCACGACGGCCAGGAGGCCAAGGACCACATGGTGCGGGCCAACCTCCGGCTGGTTGTGTCCATGGCCAAGCGGCACGCCCACCGCGGTCTGCCCCTGCTCGACGTCATTCAGGAAGGCAACCTGGGCCTCATCAGGGCCGTGGAGAAGTTCGACCACACCAAGGGATTCAAGTTCTCCACCTACGCCACCTGGTGGATCCGCCAGGCGATCGAACGTGGCCTCGCCACGCACGCCCGCGCGGTCCGGCTGCCGATGCACGTCGTGGAGCAGCTGCACAAACTCGCCAAGGTCGAACGCAAGCTGCAGCTCGGCCTCGGCCGCGAGCCCACCGTCGAGGAGGTCGCCCGGGAGGGCGGCATCGCCGAGGACCGGGTCACGTGGCTGCGCCGCGTGGGCCGGCAGGTGATCAGTCTGGACACCCCGGTGGACGACACCGGGGAGACGGTGGTCGGTGACCTGATTCCCGACAGCGAGGTGCTCCAGGCCCCCGAAGTCGCCGAGTACCAGGCGCTCGCCGAGGAGCTGCGCGAGGCCATGGACACCCTGGCGCCTCGCGAGGCGCTGATCCTGAGCCTCAGGTACGGCCTGCACGACGGACGGCCGCGCACTCTTCAGCAGGTCGCGGAGCACATCGGCCTGACGCGCGAGCGCGTGCGGCAGCTGGAGAAGCAGTCCCTGGCGCTGCTCAGGGAGCAGGAGCCGGGCGAGCGGCTCCAGGCGTGGGCGAGTTGACCGGACGCGGGACGGAGGACCGGAAACCTGATACCGAGCGCCGACAGGCCTGCACACTGGGTGTCCTCGGAGCGCGACCGAGCGGCCGGCGACGATCGCCGGTCATCCACACTCTCGACACAAGGACACCATGCATCACTTCGGCATCCTGGCACACAGCACGGGAGGCGCGGCGCTCAACTTCCTGGCCTACTGCGAGGAGGGCTTCAAGCGGACGGGCCGCCATGTGCACCCGGACGTGACATTGGACTACATCGCCTTCGGCCACAGCATGGCGGCCTGGGACTCCGGTGACCACGACGCGGTCAGACGCACCCTCGCCGTGAGCGTGGACCGGTTGGCCCGCGCCGGCGCGGCGTTCTTCGCCTGCCCGGACAACACCGCCCACCTGGCCCTGGAGCGCCCCGGCCCCGACCTCGCCCTGCCGGGCCTGCACATCGCCGAGGTGGTCGCCGAGCAGGCCGCCCGAGAGGGCCACAGCCGGGTCGCCGTACTCGGCACGAAGTACACCATGGACGGGCCGATCCATCCGCGCGCGCTCGCCGCGCGCCGGATCGCCGCGGAACTGCCCGAACCGGCCGACCGAGAGGTGCTCGACCGGATCATCTTCGACGAGCTGGTCAGAGGGGTGCTCACCGACGCCTCGCGTCAGGAGTACCTTCGGGTGATCAGCGGGTTGGCCGAGCGGGGCTGCGACGCCGTCGCACTCGTGTGCACGGAGATCCCCCTCCTGGTGACGCCCGAGGTCTCGCCGCTGCCCACGCTCGACTCCACTCGCCTCCTGGCCGAAGCGGCCTACGAGGTGGCCGTCGGGGAGCGGGCGCTGCCCTCCTGGCGCGGTGGGCCGTACAGCACCTGACCGCGAACCGCACCCGCCGGCGCACGACAATCCGGTGGCTTCGCCTGTGCGCGGGGTGCTAGAAGACTGTGACCATGGAGTACTTCTGCTACCACCGTGATCGGCCCGGTTCCGCGGCCTTGCGCCACGAGTTGGTCGAAGAGCACTGGTCCTACATGGACCGGTACGCGAAGGAGCTGATCGCCCGCGGTCCGACCTTCGCCGACGACGGGGACACGCCCACCGGCAGTGTGCACATCGTCGACCTGCCGGATCCCGCCGCCGCCCGGGCGTTCGCCTTCGACGAGCCGAACTATCAGGCGGGCGCGTACCGGGACGTGATGGTGCGCCGCTGGCGCAACACGCTCGGGCGCACCATGTGGGACTTCCCCGGTGGCCGGACCGGCGGCAACCGGTACCTGGTGCTCGGCCTCGGCTCGGGGCACGCCCCCGCCGACCTCGCTCTGCCGCGCGAGCGGGACGGGTTGATCGCGTACGGGCCACTGCTGTCCGACGACGGCACCACCTGGCTGGGTACGGCGGTGCTGATCCGGGCGTCGGACCCGGATACGGCACGCGCCGTCCTGACCCCGAACCGGTACGCCGGCATCGAGGTCCACAACTGGCAGTTCGGCGGGCGGCCGTCATGAACCGAGGACGTCCGAACGCCGGGCATCGCCAGGGTTTTTCGTTTGGATCAGGGCAGACCCCGCGAGCCCGGCATGATCCGGACGAGAGGTCCTAGTCCCACCAGAACGACCAGTGAGTCCGCCCCGCAAGTCCCGCGGCGTACTCGGGAAACGGTGTGGGCGGGTCGTCGACGATGTTGTCCGCGGTCGACAGCACGTGCTCCAGGGCGAGCAGTTGGGTCTGTGCCGGGTCCGCGGGCGGGCGTGCGACCGAGACGTGCAGCTCACCGCCGCACACTCCCAACACCCGTGCGCCGTAGCGGTCCTCCCAGCTGCGCAGCAGCGAGCAGAGCAAGGGCAGTGGTGCTTCCGCGTCCAGGCCGAGCAACGCCAAGGCGTCACTGCTGCGCGAGGCGGGGACGAGAACGAGGCGGGAGCGGACCGGACCGAACCGGCCCGTGCCGATGAGCGAGGCGAGCGTTCTCGCCGCGGCCTCCTCGGGCGTAGGGTCGGTGGGCGTCACGGGCATCGATGGGGCCATGCCCGGCCACCGGTCGAAGGGCGGCCCCGGGTCGTGCGGCCATGGCGCGACTCCTTCGGGAACCGGGTCCGGCGTCGGATCCGTCCAGAAGGGAAGCCTTCTGCGGCGGTACTCGGCGAAGTCGGCCGCCAGCACGTCCGGCAAGGAGACGGCGTCGACCTGTTCCAGGTCCAGCGCCGTGTCCGGGGACGGGCAGCCCAGGAGCGGAACCAGTCCGGTCGCCTTCCGCTCGCCCAGCAGGCGGGACCACAACCGCTGGAGGTCTTCAGGGCACTCGTCGGAGACCCACACCTGCACCTGGCCACAGGGCAGGGTCCGACCGGGAGGCAATCCATGAGGCGGTGTCAGGACCATGCGCCGAACTGTAGGGCGTGCCTCTGACATCGGAGTCGGCCGGTTGTTGCGGCCGCAGGGGTCGTCGGGGCAGGGTTCGGGGTGTGGCTACCTTGCTGATCGTGCACCATACGCCGTCGCCGAAGTGCCAGGCGCTGTTCGAGGCCGTCGTCGCGGGTGCGACGGCGCCGGAGATCGAGGGCGTACGGGTGGTGCGGCGGGCGGCGCTGGCCGCGACGGCTTCCGACGTGCTGGCCGCCGACGGCTATCTGCTGGGCACCCCGGCGAACCTCGGCTACATGTCGGGTGCCCTCAAGCACTTCTTCGACCAGATCTACTACCCGTGCCTGGACACCACGCGTGGCCGGCCGTTCGGCTTCTACGTCCACGGGGGCAACGACGTGACGGGAGCGGTACGGGGGATCGAGTCGATCACGACGGGCCTGGGCTGGCGACGAGCGGCGGATGCGGTGACCGTGACCGGCGAGCCGGACAAGACCGACACCGAGGCGTGCTGGGAACTGGGCGCGACGGTCGCGGCAGGTCTGACGGCCTGATCCCGCCGCCCTCGCCGACCCCTGCTCGCACAGAGGACGAAACGGGCCCCTGGCCGGCGGCGGGCGCCGGCCAGGGGCCGTGAGGGGGTGAGCCTACGTCAGCCGTCGGACTCCGACGACGGGATGTAGGCGCCCGGCACGTCCTTCGGCGCGTAGATCTTCTTCTCGCCGGGGTACGGCTTCGTCCAGTTGTGCGTCTCGTACCACGTGAGGTGGTTCATCTGCGCAGGGTTGGCGTAGTCGGGCACCGCGCCCGGCCCGGTCAGCTTCTGCTTCGACTTCCACTGGTCCCATTGGCCCGCGAGCTGCTGCTTGTCCGCGGGCACCTTCGACGACGGCACGGCCGCCGCCTTGGGGTCCTGCGGCGCGGGGGTGTCCACACCGCAGGAAGGCGGGGTCTTCAGACCGTCGGTCAGCGAGGTCCGGTTGGGCAGCGCCGTGAAGGGCGTGTAGTCGGGCTTGGTGGTGAACGCCCCGGCCATCGGGGTGGCCGCGCTGTCCTTCTGGTTCATCGGCTTGATCCCGAGGATCTGCTCGATGGTGCGGATCATCGTGATCTGCGAGTAGTAGCGGCTGTCGACCTTGCCGTGCTGGGCCCAGGGGCTGATGACCTGGATCGGCGCACGGTGGCCGTCGACGTGGTCGAGACCGGCCTGGGAGTCGTCCTCGACGACGAAGATCGCCGAGTCCTTCCAGTACTTGCTGTGCGTGATCTCGTCGACCATCTTGCCGACCGCGAGGTCGTTGTCCGCGACCTGAGCCGCTGCGCTCGCCGGGCCACCGGTGTGGTCGTTGGAGAGCCAGAACATGTTCAGGTTGGCCGGACCGTTCTTCTCGAAGTCCTGCTTCCAGATCTGGTACTTGTAGACGTCCGGGACACTGGTGTCGAACATCGGGAAGCCGGGCACCGACACGTCGTTGAGCGACGGGATGGCCGAGCCCGTCTGTATCGGGTAGGCCGTCTTCTGGCCGGTCGACTCCATGTTCTTGGCGTCGCAGTACAGGTTCTGCCAGGTGGCGCCGGCCGGCTTGCTCTCGATCGACTGGAACTCGCCGAAGTCCCGTACGGTCTTCCCGGCCGCCTGCGCACCGGTCCAGATGAAGCCGGACTTCTGGTGGCCGAGTGCGTCGTTCTCGGTGTCGTAGCTGCGCGCGTACTCACCCGCCGAGGACTCGGTGTACTCCGGGTCGTCGGCCTGCATCAGCCAGTTGTGACCCTCGGCGGAGTTCGTGCCGATGTCGTAGGTGTTGTCGTACAGCCCGAACTGCTTGGCCAGCGCGTGCTGGTTCGGCGTCACGTTCTCGCCGAACTGCGTCACGGACGGGTCGCCGTTGCCCTGGGGGATGTCACCGAAGACCTGGTCGTAGGTCCGGTTCTCCTTGACGATCATGAAGACGTGCTTGATCGTCGAAGGATCGCCGAGCTTCACCGGGACCGGCACCGGCTTCGCCTTGCCCTTGCCGTTGGACGTCTTGACCGAGCCGGCGTTCCAGCCGTTCTGCTGGAAGACCTTGGCCGTCTCGGACCTGATGACGCTGTCGTCGGGCAGCGTGAACCGCGTCAGGCTCGAGGTCGTGTCGTGGGTGCCGTGTCCACCGGCGGTGGTGGGACGACGGGCGTCGACACCACGGGTGTTGGAGACCAGCACCTGCTTGCCGACGGTCGTGATCTCCGCGGGGAAGTAGTCGGTCGGGAGGAGGCCGACGTAGCTCACCGGCTCCAGCGGGCTCTTGTACCGGTAGACGGCGACGGCGTTGGCGCGGCCCAGCGTCACCAGCAGGCGGCCGTCGTCGGTGAGCGTCACCGCGTTGGGCTCGTAGCCGACCTTCGCCTCCGGCCACGGCTGGGTGCTGATGGTCTGCACGACCTTGTTCTTGTCGGTGTCGATGACCGACACGTTGTTGTCGGCGGTGTTGGTGACGAACAGCGCCTTGCCCTTGGCGTACAGGGCGGTCGGGTGCAGACCGACGTCGATGCTCGCAGGGGCGGCCTCCGGGTTCGACAGGTCGATGACGCTGACCGTGCCGGTGGTGGTGGCGCCGGTCTTCGGGTCGGCCGGCACCTGGGTGCCGTAGGAGTTGATGGTGGTCTCGCCCGGCTTGGCCGGGCGGCCGCCCTCGTTGCTGACGTAGAGCCGGTTGCCGACCTGGACCATGTCACGCGGGGCGTTGCCCACGCTCCAGCTCTGCTTGACGGCACCGGTCGCCGCGTCGATGGCGACCACCCGGTTCTGGCCGTTGACCGCGGAGTACACGGTGGAGCCGTCGGACGAGAACACCGCCTCGCCGACCAGCGCGTGCTTGGACCCGTCCGCGGGGATCGTGATCGACGTCGGGTTGCCGACAGTGCCGTCCGGGTTGACCGTGAACCTGGTGTAGCCGTCGGTCTGGCCCAGCCACAGCTGCTTGCCGTCGGGCGAGTACGTGGGGCCTTCCTGGCCCACGGAGTTGCTGCTCAGGCGCGGGGTCGACGACGCGGCGGTGCCGACGACCTGCTGCACCTTCCAGCTCTTGACGTCGACGATGGCCAGGGCGGCTCCACCGTCGGTGACCGAAGCCGCCATGTGCGTGCCGTCCGGGCTGACCGAGGACGACATGATCTTGCCGTTGTCGATGACGAGGCGGTCACCGTACGGGGCGATGTACTGGTCACTGGAGATGACCTGGCCCTTGTCGGTGCTCTGGCCGACCTGGTCGGTGCCGAACTGGTGGGTCTGGGCGTAGCCGATGCCGGCCGTGGTGGCGAGGACGACCGCGGTGGCGGCTGCCGTGAGGGTGGTCCGGCGGCCGATGCGTCTGCCGAGAACGCGCGTCTCGGCAGACCGGCGCTGGCGTGTTACCTGCATGGGGTCATCCCTTCGAGGTGCGAAGAAGCTCGACGTTGCCGTCGAACTGCCAAAGTGGGTTCGGTGCGTCCCCGGTCGGGGTCCGCACCAGGAAGTAGCCGTTCACTTCCTTCGGTCCGTCGCCGTCGGCGACGAACCGCCCGTCTGAGGTGACGTCGAGTTGGTAGATGGCCGTGCCGGTGGCCTCGACGTCGGGGAGATGCCACGAGACGACGCAGCGCCAGTCGTTGCCGGGGCCCTCGGCGGCGACCTTGACGCTGCCCTTGCTGCACGTCGCCGTGGCCTTCAGCTGCGCTTCGGTGACGTGAGGACGGTTCAGCTGGTCGGTCTGCATGCGATAGAGGTGGGCGAACGCCGTGGCGACCGAGCGCTGCACCTTGTCCTGCGAGATCCCGGAGCCCGAGGCCGGGGCTGTGGTCGTCGCGGCGATGACCGCGACGCCCGCGGCGACCAGCCCGGCGAGCGGCAGGACTCCGGCGGTGAGCGCGCGGCGCCCGGAGCCGTCGTCGGTCAGGTTGGTGAAGTCGCGCCGCAGGAAGAGCAGGTACGCCAGCGCCGTCGCGATCAGGGCCCACACCAGGCTGACCACGACGCCGATCAGCAGCGGGCCGAGCTGTGCCGGGTCGGTGAACAGGCCGTTCCAGGCGATGAAGGCGTAGCCGGGCAGGGCGAGTCGCACGGCGACGGGCAGCGGCAGCATCTGGGCGAGTTGCATCGTGAGCGCGACGAGCGCGGGCAGCAGCAGTCCCATCGGGGAGCGCCCCAGCACGACGGAGCCGAGCAGTCCGATCGCGACGAGGGCCAGCGTCGGGGCGAGCACGCAGACCCAGGCGAGCAGGACCTTGATCGCGGCGTCCGACGGCGTCAGCAGATGGCCGTCGAGGCCGACCAGCGGATGGTTTCCCACCGTCACGAGGCCGCCGGCCGCGCTGGAGCAGGCCAGCCCGGCCACGAGCAGCAGCAGGACGGTGAGGCCGGCGACCACCTTCGCCACGAAGATTCGCCGAGGCGAGCGGACCGCCACGAGCAACTGGCGCCAGGTGCCGAGCCGGTCCTCGCAGGCGAACACGTCACCGGCCACCATCGAGGTCAGCAGCGGGAGCGCCCAGGCCCCGGCGAAACCGAGCATCACCAGCGGGCCGGCCCACCCGGAGGCGTGCATCCAGCGCCCGAAGAGGGTGTCCACGGGGAGCGTGGCCTGCTGGCTCACGCCGGCGACGAAGAGAGCAGGAGCGATCCAGCAGGCGAGGACCAGCAGGCGGATCCGCCACTGGGAGACGAGCTTGACCAGCTCGAAGCGGTAGCCGCGCGCCACCGAGACGCGGACGGTCCGGGCGCCGGAAGTGTGGTCGACGGCTACGGTCGCGGTCATCGGCCGGCCTCCTGCTGGTCGGTGAGGGCGAGGAACGCGGCCTCGAGCGGCGACATCACGGGTGCCAGTTCGCGCAACGCGACGCCCGCCTGCACGAGCCGCACCACCAGTTCGTCGAGCGCGGGCACCAGCGCGCGCACGACGAGCCCGTCCGCGCCGTGCCGGGCCCCGGCGCCCTCGACGACCCGGATCCCCGCGGTGTCGAGCGCAAGTTGGCGGGCGGCCTCGGGATCGGAGGTGAGCAGCCGGTAGTCCAGTTCGCGGTTCTCGGCGGCCAGCTTGCTCAGCGGGCCGGAGAAGACGACCCGTCCGGTGGCGATGATGGTGACCTCGGAGCACAGCGCCTCGAGGTCGTCCATGCGGTGGCTGGAGAGCACGACGCTTGTTCCGTCGGCCGCGAGCCGGGTGAGGACACCGTGTACGTGCCTCTTGCCGGCCGGGTCGAGGCCGTTGGACGGTTCGTCGAGCACGAGCAGCCGGGGCCTGGTGAGCAGGGCGGCGGCGAGGCCGAGCCGCTGACGCATGCCGAGGGAGAAGCCGCGGGCCCGGTCCTCGGCGACATGGGTGAGCCCGACCTGGTCGAGCACGTCGTCGATCTCCGTCGTCCGCGTGTCGTGGCCGCGCAGAGCGGCCAGTGCGGCGAGATTCTGCCGTGCGGTGAGCGAGGGATAGAGACCGGGCCCGTCGACGAAGCCGGCGACACCGTCGGGAGCGGCGAGCGCCCGCCCGACCGGCGTGCCCAGGATCTCGAGGCGGCCGCTGTCGGCGACGGCCAGGCCCAGCAGGAGGCCGAGCAACGTTGTCTTGCCGGCGCCGTTCGGTCCGACCAGACCGTGGATCTGTCCCTGCGCAACATCCAGATCGATGCCGTCGAGTGCCACGACATCCCCGAAACACCTGGTGATCCCGCGCGCCCGGATGGCGAGACGTGTGTCCATGAGCCCCTTCTACCGAAACCCTCAAGGAGGTTAGGGAGGGGACACAACGCAATCAGGAACGCTTGGTTGAACGATCACGGAACGGAAGACGATCGGCGTTCGCCCTCCGATGACCCGGAGGCCTCCTGAAGCTCCCGCAGTGGCTTCCGGTTTGAGGTCCCGTCAGGCCGGATGCGGTTCCAGCGGGTCTGACCAGGCTTGGATCGGGCGACGCGCCGAAGTTCGTGACTCGGCGTCAGAGAATGCGAAAGGCCGGTGCCGGCAGCGGATGTCGCTGCCGGCACCGGCCCTGCGGTGCTGGGATGCGTCGACTCAGTAGGCGGAGTTGACGTTGTCGATGGAACCGTAGCGGTGGGCGGCGTAGTTGGCCGCCGCGGTGATGTTCGCCACCGGGTCGGTGATGTTGTTGGCGGTGCCCGCGACGTGGTACGCGTTGAAGGTGGGGTCGATCACCTGCAGGAGGCCCTTGGAGGGGACTCCGTTCTTGGCGTTGACGTCGTAGTTGTTCTGGGCGTTGGGGTTGCCGCTGGACTCGCGCATGATGTTGCGCTTGAGGCCGTCGTAGCTGCCGGGGATGCCCTTGGCCTTCATGATGTCCAGGGACTGCCTGATCCAGCCGTCGAGGTTGTT